>PEAR01000108.1 GCA_002753745.1 Candidatus Omnitrophota bacterium
GCATTCTCGGATAAGAATCCGTACCCGGGATGGATCGCCTCAACATCCGTGATCTCGGCCGCAGAAATGATCGCGGGAATATTCAAATAACTCTCCGTGCTGGGCGCCTTACCGATGCATACAGCTTCATCCGCGAAACGGACATGAAGCGAATCACGATCAGCCTCGGAATAAACCGCAACCGTCGCGATCCCCAGCTCTTTACAAGCACGAATAATCCTTAAAGCGATCTCACCGCGATTGGCGATGAGGATCTTGGAAAATAAGGGCATATGATCTCTCGTTTAAAAAATTAGGGTGCGACCCGAAAAAGGACCTGCCCGAACTCGACGGGCTCGGCATTATCCACACAGATCTCAACAACTTTACCGCGAACCTCGGACTTGATCTCGTTCATGAGCTTCATGGCTTCAACAATGCAAACCACATGCCCAACCTCGACCGTCTGGCCGATTTCGATAAATGGCGCCGCCTCGGGAGAAGAAGCACGGTAGAATGTACCCACCATCGGAGACTTGATATCTTTAAAGTTATCTTTGACTTCTGCCGCTGCCGCCGCAGGCACCACCGGAGCCGCAGCCGCAACAGGCGCGCGCGGAACCATAGGAACTGCCGGAAGTTCGTAGGAGATCGGCTGAACACTCAAGGTATTATCGCTCGCCTTCTTGAGCTTGATCTTCATGCCATCCCGCTCGACCTCAAGCTCGGAAAGCTTATTCTCGTTCATCAACTCGACCATATCCTTCAGTTCTTTAAGATTCATTTTTTCACCCTTTCCACATACTGGCCATCCCTGGTGTCGATCTTAACATATTCGCCAACATCAACAAAAAATGGTACCGAAATCGTCGCCCCGGTCTCGATCGTCGCAGGTTTGGTGTCTGACTTGGCAGAATCGCCCTTAACTCCCGGAGATGTTTCAACAATCTTCGCAACAATAAAATTAGGCAGCGCCATTTTTAAAACTTTATCCTGATAGACAAATCCGGAAACTTCCATGTTCTCCATCATAAAACGGGTCATATCACCCAGCAAGGCAACAGGGATCGCATGTTCTTCATAAGTAGTCTGACACATAAAATGATAGGTGTCGCCTGTATTATAAAGATATTGCATCTTGCGCTCTTCGAGAGCAACGTCATCAAGCGTTTCTGCCGAGCGATAGGTGCGTTCAAGAGTGTTGTTAGTTTTCACACTCCGCAGCTTTAAACGAACGAAAGAGTTGCCTTTACAAGGCTTTACATGACTAAACTCAATGATCGTGTAAATCTCTCCCTCCACCCTGAGGGCCATACCTCTTGCGACTTCAGTGATCCCTATACCCACTTAATACCTCGCATCCGTTTTTAGTTACTAAAACCATCTCTTCTTCCCTAACGCCATATCGACCAGGAAAATAAACTCCCGGTTCGACAGTAATTACCATGTTTTCAAGAAGAATCTCTCCACTTTTACCGGATATTCTAGGCATTTCATGGGTGTCAAGCCCCACTCCATGTCCAAGCGAATGACCAAAGTACTGCGCCAGTCCTTTCTTCTCAAGAAACCCTCTGGCAGCGGCATCCACTACCTTAGCCTCAACGCCGGCACGGATTACCTTATACGCAGCCTCTTGAGCGCCATGAATAGCAGAAAGATTCTGTTCAAAAGAGCGCGACATTTTACCCAAAAAGAACATACGTGTCAAGTCAGACTTATAGCCAGAAACCTCCACTCCAAGATCAAGCAAAAGCGGCTCTGAAGACTTAAGTTCCCTGCCGGAAACACGGGCATGTGGATAGGCCGCATTAGGACCGGAAGCGATGATAGGAGGAAAGGAAAATGCCACCCCTTCCCTGCGAATAAAATCCTGTAACTTAAACAATACCGCCTCTTCGGAAACGCCTGGACAGATAAACTTCTTAATGAAGGAAAAACCTTTGAGATTTATCCTGATCGCCTGTCGCAGGATATCAAGCTCTTGAGCCTCCTTGACTACCCGCAGCGCCTCAACGGCTCCGGACAAACCCTTAAACTTAACCCCTTTACCGGCCAATGCTCTTAAGCGGCCGAACTGATAGCAAGTCAGATGGTTTTCTTCGAATCCAAAAACCTTAACCTTATGGCTGGCAGCCAGCTGGACAACCGTTTTAAAAAGCGACTCTTCAAACTGGATAACGTCAATATTCCGGGCTTTGAAGACCTTTTTAACATGCTCAATATAACGAAAATCCGTAATATAAAACGTCTTGGCCCTGGTAATTAAAAGCCATGCATCTTCTGCCAGGTGTCCGGTTAAATAACGAATATTAACCGGCGTTGATACGAAAACAGCATCAACTTCCAGTTCAGAAAAGAAAGACTGCAGCTTGGACAGACGATATTCCACAGGACATTTCAACTGAAAAGTTTATTGTGACGTGCTGGCCAGATCAATGGCAGCAGAAAGACCTAAAACATAACTCTGGACGCCAAACCCGCTGATTTGCCCCGCGCAAACCGGCGCGATCAAAGAATGATGACGGAATTCTTCTCTTTTATAAATGTTTGAAAGGTGGACCTCAACGGCAGGCACATTGACGGCCGCGATTGCATCGCGAATAGCCACGCTGGTATGTGTGTATGCCGCAGGGTTGATCACAATAGCGCCAAACCCCTCCTTGGCAGACTTACCGATGATATCAACGATATCCCCTTCATGATTGGACTGAAAAAACGTCAGGTCAGCCCCGTTTTGACGGGCGAATGTCCCCAGCCGGCTATTGATCTCATCAAGAGACGCTGTCCCGTAAACCGAGGTTTCCCGATTCCCCAGTAAATTCAAATTCGGCCCATGAATAACAAGGATCTTTTTCATTTTTCCGCCTCATCCACCAGCATGACAGGAATGCCGTCTTTAATAGGATATTTAAGCGCGCACGCGGACCCCAGACACACAATCTTGCCGTCGCGCTCCTCAACATCATTACCACAGGCCGGACAGGCCAGAATGCTTAACAGGACTTTATCGATCATACGATCTTCGGTTTGTTAGAAAGCTCAACATACTTCATCTGAAGTTCATACAGCGTTCCATTAATAAATTGATCTTCCGGTGCCGACAGGTTATTGACGGTCTTCTCACGAACAAGCGCAATCGTGTCGATCAAAAATTTGGCCTGTCGCAGATTTTGCTCGGTCCGCTGGGTGATCGGATTAGGCACCTCACCCAAAAAGATCATCGCCTGATACCCCATCGAGGCAATATAATTAAAAAAATCAACTTTCATCCCATCCTGATCATCCCCATGATCATCTCCGTGATCATGCCCGCAGCCACAACCATCCCCATGGGAATCTTTATCTTTAGAAACGGCATCTTTCCAGGACTCATCAACACTTTTCTCGATATCCATACCTTCCCTTTCGTTATTATCGTAGCCTAGCATCCCGCCGGGTGAAAGTCAAATTCAAACCCGTCATTTCAAAACCATCCAACACGGTTTAAGAACGCCGGATGAGCCGTAATGAGCTGTAGAGCCTGAGTAAGAAGGGTTTTCCCCGGCTCCATGCGATGCCAGGGGGACGCCCCCGAAGGATGGGGCAGCGGGATAACGTCAAAAAATTTCCCGGCACGTTTAGCCGTAAAACAACGACCAATGATCTCATCCAGCTTACCGGTCGGAATAAATTGCTCAATAGCCAGCTTACCCACCGGAATAACCAAACCCGGAGTCAAGATCTCAATCTCTCGGTCCAGCCAGGAAGAACAATGTTCGATCTCATCAGGAGACGGCACCCGATCGCCGCCAGTCAGCTTCTTGCCCGGGAAACACCGACATACGGCAGCCATATAAATCGACGCCCGAAACTGCGCCTCCGTCAATCCCGCCGCATCATTAAACCAGCGATAAAGCGTCTTTCCCGCGGTCCAGGCAAACGGCCGGCCAAGAATCGGCTCCTTATCTCCCGGCGCCTGCCCGACCAAAATGACCCGGCTCAACACCGCCCCGCCACTCACCACCGGCGGATGCATTAACGGACACCGGCGGCACTGGCGAAGACGCACGATATGCTCATCAAGCTGTTGTTGAACGTATGCTTTTTTCATTAAGATCTATCGAAAGTAAAAGTTACTCGCCTTCATGGTACTGAAAGGAGATTTGAACATTGAACGTCAATTCAGGATAGCCAAGATCTTTAGGAAATGGCGGGAAGGGGCCGGCCTCCTGGACGCTTTTAATCCCAACCGCGCGCAGAAATTCATTGGCCTCGCTTTTATTCTCCAAGACCTGCAGATCAGCAAGAGAACCATCAGACTTTATAATAAACGTTAAATAAATCTCTCCCACACTTAACTTTGTGTAATTCGTATACGCCCGATCACGGATACGGTCGCGCACGATCTGGTAATACGTGGCATACGCCGGTGTATTGATCTTTTCGGATTTTAGAATAGGGATAGAAACTTCTTTGGTGACCTTCAACCCCTTCACCCTCTCCGGCGCACGCTCGAATACCTTGAATTGTGAAGCCATATCCATCGGCCCCATCCCCTGCTGCATTCCCGGGTTTTCCATTTTTTCACCAGGCGTTGCCGCTGCAAATGACATGTTTTTGAGGTCTTGAGACAATGCCGGTGACGGGACCTCTTTGACCTGTGGCTCAAGATGGTACGCCAATTCCGACGATTTTTTGACAACTTTCTTTACGGGAGGCGCCAAGTACAGCTTGACGAATAGAACACAGTGCAGAAGCAGGGAAACGATAACAGCGTATTTAAAAAACCGGTCTTCCATAAGGATCAGCGGACGAACATTTCCCGGATGATATACACGAAGAAACGCACCGTATCAAAAAAAGGATTGATCTTGCTGCGCTCATTAGAATAAATGGTCTGAATCGGCACCGATACGATCCGGTAGCCCTTTTTACTTGCCTTGATGATCACTTCTGATTCGATCTCAAAAGCGGTCGATGACACCTGGATATTGCGCAAGACTTCGGTACGGATCAAGCGATACCCGCATTGCGTATCATATATTTTCTGACGACAAACGAGCGAAATAAGCCCGGACATGATCTTATTAGTAACAAATCTGACACCGGGCATTCCCTTGGGATTACGCATGCGGTTGCCACAGATAATGTCCGGCCTATCCCGCTCGAACAAAGCAACAAATTTCTGAAGGTCATCGGTCGCATGCTGGCCGTCACCATCGATGGTGATCAAAGCCTCGTAATCCCGGCCCAGAATGTAGTCAAAACCCCGCTGAAGACTATATCCTTTGCCATGATTGCTGGCATTAACCAGAACCATCGCCCCTGCTTCGCGCGCAATCTCGGCCGACGAATCTTTCGAACCGTCATCAACAACCAGCACATCAAACCCGCGAGAACGAACGTCCTTAACGAGCGACCCGAGAGCCTGCGCCTCGTTGTACGCGGGGATTAGAAGACAGATCTTCATACTCAATGCCGAACTCCCTGAAAATTAACCATTGCTGCGGATTTTCCCGCACTTTCCGTTCGATAACCGCCGCGTATTGCTTCATCAGTCCAAGCTCAAGATCCCGTCCGTTCTGTGCGGAAGTCTCCGGCGTAAAAATAGCTTTCTCAAAACTCAAAATATACTTCCCGTCACCTGATGGGATAAAGAAAGACGGAACAATAGCCGCCATCGTCCGGTGAGCAAAGAAAGCCGCCCCCTTCGGGATCAATGTCGGGCGGCCCAAAAACGGCAACGGCTCACCAAAAGAACCAAAATCCCGGTCTCCCAGGACGGCCACGCAGCCATTCTTCCTCAAGGCCTCAATGCAACGGCGGACGGCCGAATTGGTCGGCACGACGGTCACCCCATGATTAATCCGCTGACGATTAAAAAGCTCATTAACGCGCCGGTCTTTATGAGGCAAAGCGATCGCGGTCAACGGATGGCCCAATTGATTCAATACCGCCGCCCCCATTTCCCAGTTGCCAATGTGCGCTGCCAGGACGACCACACCCTTACCTCTCTCCAAAGCAGCGGTCAAATTCTCCAAGCCGTCGATATGAACATTTTCCCGCACAAATTCCTTATCCACTTTATACATAAAAAAGAAATCCACCAGATAATTCCCAAAATTGCGGAATACCTGCCGAGCCTCCAGCCGAACATCTTCTTTGGTCTTCATGATCTGCTGAAGGTTCTTAATAACCGCCTGACGGTCTTTTGCAGAGCAGTTGAAATGAACATCCGAGCAGAACCTGGCAAACGCGTAGGCACGCTTCTGCCCGAGAAAATGAATAATCGCGATGACTGCCTTGTAGAGAAAATATTGAAACATAATTACGCCGAGCGCGCCTCCTTAACCAGACGAGCGATATCATCTGCGGCATCAGGCTTCCCGTTTTCCAGCGCTGCGCCGGCCATGGCCTTAAGCCGGTCCGGAGACCTCAACAAAAGGTCCACCTCGCTGCTAAGATCCCGCACATCATGCACATGGATCGCGATGCCCTTTTCCAACAAGAAATCCGTGTTGCGAGCTTCCTGACCCGGCAGGGGACTCACGATAACCATCGGCAATCCTTTGACCAGACATTCTGACGTCGTCATCCCTCCCGGCTTGGTCACAATAAGATCAGACGCTTCCATTAATTCATCAATATTGCTAGCGTAATCATAATAAATACACTTATTCGGAGCAAGCGAGGCATGTTTTTCAAGCCACTGGTATAATTTCCGGTTCGACCCGGCGACCACGATCATTTGTAAGGGAGACGACATCTTCATTAATTCTTTGACCGCCTCTTTCATCGGACCAAGACCCTGCCCGCCGCCCATGATCAATGCCGTCGGGATATTCGCTTTAAGTCCAAGTTTTTCCCGCATGTCCCGTTTATCAAGGCGATCAGCAAAATTACTACGGATCGGGATGCCAAAAACGAGGATCTTTTCTGACGGGACCCCCTTCTTCACAAATCGGTCCTTCGTGTCCTGGGAAGGGACAATATAATAATCTACCCCGTCATTGATCCAATACGAATGCGGAGCCCAGTCCGTCAACACGCCGATAATTGTAAAATTCAGACGATTCTTAGTCTTGTAATCCGCCACCATGGCGCACGGGAATGCCTGGGAACACACAACAGTGTCAGCGGGAAAGTCCTTAAAAAGCTTCTCCAGCTTCTTATGACTCGAGGTGTAAAGAAACTTGCGCAAATTAGCTGAGCGTTTGACAACCCGGGGATTATCATACAAGTAATCCCACACCTGAGGCGTGTGGCGAATGATACTCATATAAGCCGCATTTACCACATTTTCTAACAAAGGATAATTATATCCGAATCCGTTGATACTTTGTACTTCAGCGTCGGGAAGAGTTTTCTTTAATGACTTTGAGATAGCCATCGTCGCCTGGCGATGCCCGGAGATCTTGGAAATATACATCAACAAAACGTGCCGTTGGGGCGCGCGTGCTGTATGAGAATTCATAGGCATTTAAATAATTTCTCCCAGTATGGCACCGACTGCCGCTTCCACACCCGCTAGAACAAAGATTTTTCTTAGCGTCCCGCTGACGGGAGCCGGCACATTAAACGACGCCTTATCAGTCACCAGCTCTACAAGGTCGTCGCCCTGCTTAACGACCGCCCCCTCGCTGGCAATCCACGCAACCACGTCGACTTTACTGATACCATCACCCAGATCTGGCACAAGAATAGGCGTCATCACTTAATATCCGAATATCTTTCTAAAATGTTCAACAACATAACACTTAACATCACTCATGACCACTGGACAATTACACTCTGCCGTCAATGATGTCATCCGGATATCCAGACCGCATGGCCGAATAACATTAAATAACTTTAAATCAGTCGAGATATTCAACCCCATGCCGTGATACGTCACCCAGCGGCTGACGCCGATCCCGATTGAGGCGATCTTCCGCCCGTTTATCCACACGCCGCGGTTTCCGTCGTCACCCTTAGCCACTATATCAAAGTTACCTAATAAATCAACGGCTACCTGTTCCAAATATTGCAGATACTCCTTTAGCCCGAGTGCTGCTCTCTTAAGATCCACCACCGGATAAATAACCAGCTGACCCGGAGAATGAAGAGTAACATCCCCGCCGCGGTCAGCCTCAACAAGAGCAAAGCCCTGGCGAATAAACTCCTCCCTGGGCAAGAAAAGATTCCCTTCTTTAAATTTCCGCCCTAAAGTGATTGTTTTGGGATGCTCACATAAAATTAACACGTCAGCCGCGCCAGATGCCACCTCGCCAACAAGATTCTTCTGTTTTTTAAGGGCATCCCGATAATCAATCAAACCAAGATCAATAACCGTTAATGACATATAATGATGTCTTCTAAAAAATATCAGCTCATGTGCTTTAAGATGCACCTGGGAAAATAAAAAGTCGTGAGGTTCTT
>PEAR01000109.1 GCA_002753745.1 Candidatus Omnitrophota bacterium
TTTTCGAGGGAATTTGTAAAGTTTGAGAATCTTGATCTCGTACACGCTGAATAAAATCGGTTAATACTTTACAGCACATCTTAACGAAAGTATAATCACCCCTATGAAAAAAACAATCCTGCTTCCTTTCCTTGTTTTCGGGTTAACGTGTTCAATAGTTTCATTCGCCAGGGCTGAGGGGGCGTCTTCATCGAAAGACGATGATATCAGCGCGGCCCTTGACGCTGTCGAGACAAATGCTCAGATGGCTGAACAGGCCAGCCCGCCGGCTGCGCCAGTTCCGGAAGCTGTAGCCGTAAATGATGCCCTGGCCGGGAAGAATGTGGCGGCGATCGAGGTCCAGGGGAACAAGAGTATTGGTATTGCCACGATCCTTTCCAAGATCAAAACGCGCGTCGGCCAGCCGTATCGTCAAAATGTCATTTCGGATGACCTCAAGCGTCTTTATAATTCGGGGTACTTTTCTGATGTGCGGGTTGATCGTAAAGAAGAAGCTGCTGGATTAAAGGTGATCATTATCCTGGAAGAAAAACCTATCGTAGAAGAGATAACATTTTCCAAACTCAAGTTCTTTAATAAGAAGGTTTTGCTTTCCAAGATCAAAACTCAGGCGGGGAAATTCCTGGATAAAAAAGCGCTTAATGACGACGTGAATACAATTGAAGAGATGTATGCGAAGAAAGGATTAACGCAGGCTAAAGTCGATGTGGAACAGTTTGCTGATGCGGCGACCAATAAGGCCACACTTCATTTTATTATTCGTGAAGGCTTCAGGGTCAAGATCAAGAAGATTAATGTGCTTGGCAATGTTGCTTACAATGACGATAAAGTCATTAAAGCCATGAAGTCGCGCTCGGCTTGGCTTTTTAATTCCGGATTCCTCAAAGAAGAAGTGTTGACGGAGGATATGGAGCGTGTGCAGGCTTTCTATGAGAAGAATGGTTACATTGATGCCAAGGCTACCTATACGATTGAACAGCTTCATCAGGGGCTGGTCAATGTGGATGTGACCGTTGAAGAAGGCAAGCGGTATTATGTGGGCGATATTCAGTTGAAAGGCAATGCGGTTCTTGCTGAGCCGGAAATCTTCGCCGTGATGAAGGATATAAAGAAAGGCAAGATCTTTTCAAAGGTCAAGCTGGCAGATGATGTGGCTAATATCAAGTCGCTTTATTTTGACCGCGGGTATATTTTTGCCAAAGTGGAAGAATCAACGTCCCTTAATCCTGATAACGGTCAGGTCGAGTTGAAGCTCGATATTCAGGAAGGCGGGATCGCTTACATTAACAAGATCAAGATTCAGGGCAATACCCAAACTCGCGATATTGTCATTCGTCGTGAATTGCGCATGTATCCCGGTGACCAATTTGACGGGGTTAAGCTCCGCCGCAGTAAAGAACGGTTGAATAATCTGGGGTACTTTGATGATGTAGGTTTTGATATCGAAGATACGGCGACCCCGGATCAAAAAGATCTCGTTGTTGATGTAAAAGAGGCCAAGACCGGTTCGTTCAGTTTTGGCGGCGGTTACAGTACGGTTGACCAGTTGATCGGGTTTGTCGAGCTGGATCAGAAGAATTTTGATTTTGCGAATTGGCCGAATTTCACTGGCGGCGGTCAGCGCGTGACGGCCAGGGCTGAAGTAGGGTCCAGCCGAAATAATGAGCTGTTATCGTTCACGGAACCGTGGTTGTTCGATTATCCGGTTTCCGGCGGGTTCGATCTTTACCGTTCGCAGTATAATCGTTCCAGCAACACGGGTTACGCCTATGATCAGACGCGCGTCGGGACCAAGCTTCGCGTCGGTAAAGAGTTGTCCGAGTATGTTTCGACAGCCGGTTATTATCGTATTGAGCAAGTCGATATCAGCAATATGCAGGATAATGTTTCAGCAGACTTGAAGGCTGAAGAAGGAAAAAGTTTAACGAGCGTCGTTGGTGCCTCTTTGGCCAATGATCATCGGGACAGCACGATATCTCCGACTAAAGGTTGGTTGACCTCTGGTTCAGCCGATCTTGCCGGCGGACCTTTTGGCGGGGATAAGGATTTCTATCGTCTTGAAACGAATGGTTCTTATTATATTCCCTTGCGTTTTAATTCAGTGATGGAGTTCTCTGGACGTTTGGGAATGGTCTCAGCCTATGGCAGTTCGTCAAAGGTTCCGATTTTCGAGAGATATTTTTCCGGCGGCGCGCGTACGATCCGCGGGTACAGCGAGCGTTCGGTCGGGCCGATCGATTCGGGTAACAGCGATCCTATCGGCGGTGAGGGCATGATGCTTGGTACCGTTGAATATACCATCCCGCTGATCGATGTGATCAAGTTTGCCACGTTCTTCGATACGGGAACAGTGTCGGCAAAATATGGTGATCTTTTCTCGGAGAAGCTTTATTCTGGTACCGGTATTGGTTTCCGCGTTAAGACACCGATCGGACCGATGAACCTGGATTACGGGATTCCGTTGAATACTCAGCCCGGAGAGACCTCTCGTTCCAGTGGCAAGTTTTATTTTAGCGTGAGTAGAGGATTCTAGAATAAGGGCGGCCACAGGGGGCCGCCCGTACATTGCATGTAGGGGCCGGCCCCCGTGCCGGCCCGTTAAACTTATTATAAGGAGGATGTTATGAAGTTAGTAAAGATGTTTGGGTTAGTTGTCGTTTTCATGTTCGCGGCGGTAACGTTCGCCCGTGCAGAGGAGTTGAAGTTTGCTTATGTCGATCTGGCCAAGCTTTTTGACCAGTATGATCGTACCAAGGAATACGACAAAGTCCTTGAAGCTGATAATAATAAGTTTCAGGATGAGCGCAACAAGAAGATCGATCAGATCCGAGAGCTTCAGGGTAAGGCCGCAATGCTTAAGGATGAGGCCAAAGCCAAGAATGACAAGGATATCGAAAAGCTCAAGAATGATATTCTCGAGTTTGACCGTTCCAAGCGTACAGATTTGACCAAGGCGCGTGATGAAAAAGTTCGCGAGATCCTGCTCGAGATCGAAAAGACTGTTAGTGAGTATGCCAAAGCGCAGGATATTACGTTTGTTTTGAATGATCGTGTTCTCATTTATGGTAAGGATACGTTGAATATTACCGATCCGATTCTTAAAACGCTTAATGACAGCTACGCAAAACAACCGAAGAAATAACTGTTTATGCACCAAACTCTGTCCGAAGTTGCGCAGTTGGTTGGTGGCAGGTTAGTTGGTAAAGGGGATCAGGTTATCACCGGGATATCCGGGATCAAGGAAGCTGTTGAGGGCGACCTGACATTTCTGGCAAATCCTAAATACCTTCCGCTGGCGTCGACCACCAAAGCATCCGCGATCATTGTTGGTAGAGATGTTCTTATCGAGGGGAAGTTTGTCATACAGACAGACAACCCCTCGATGGCATTTGCCCGCATTGTCGGTTTCATTAAAGAGAACATGACTCCCCGGATCAAGGGCATTCATCCTAAGGCAGTTGTTGCTGAAGGTGCGGTAATCGGCGATCGTGTTGGTATTGGGCCTTTTGTGGTGATTGAAGACGGGGTTTGTATCGGTAAAGATACGGTGATTTGTGCCGGCGTTTTTGTTGGCCAGAAGAGTTTGATTGGGGCGGGATCGCTTATTTATCCGAATGTAACCATCCGTGAGAATGTATCTATCGGGGATCGGGTGATCATTCATAGCGGCACGGTTGTTGGTTCTGACGGATTTGGCTATCTTCAGGTTGGAGATCGGCACGAAAAGATTCCGCAGATGGGTACTGTGGTTGTGGAAGATGATGTAGAGATTGGCGCTTGTGTAACCATTGACCGTGCGAGGTTTGATAAAACGTTGATCGGTCGAGGAACAAAGATTGATAATTTGGTGCAAATCGCTCACAATGTCCGCACCGGAGAGAATTGTTTGATTATTGCCCTGGCAGGCATTGCCGGCAGCGCCAGGATCGGCAATAATGCGATCATCGCTGGTCAGGTGGGGGTTGCCGGGCATGTTACGGTGGGTGATCGTGCAGTCGTGGCGGCTCAGTCCGGGATAACCAAGGATGTTGATCCGGGCGCAATGATGTTTGGTACGCCGGCGGAAGAATATTCCAAAGCGACACGGGTTATGGCGCATGTTAAGCGGCTGCCGCGGTATGCCGAGGAGATCAAAGAGTTGCGCAAAAAGGTTCAGATTCTGGAAGATAAATTGGGGAACACAAAATAATGCATTTAAAACAAAGAACAATATCGTCGTCAGTCAAGGTTTCCGGCATCGGGCTGCATACGGGGCATAAGGTCAATGTCGTTTTCACGCCGGCAAAGGCGAATGACGGCATTGTTTTTACGCGGATAGATATGCCGGGACAGCCGATGGTCAGGCTGGGAGATTTTGCCTCAATAAGCGGGGGTGAAGCCGGCCGGTATTCATCGCTTAAGATCGGCGACGGGCAGATTTATACGATCGAGCATATGATGGGTGCGCTGGCGGGACTGGGTATCGACAATATTGCCATTGCGATGGACGGAGATGAAGCGCCTGGGCTTGATGGCAGCGCCATTGAGTTTGTCAAGGCGTTGAAACTTGCCGGGATTGTCGACCTGGATGCGGACAAGAAATTTATAGAGATAAAAGAAGCGATCTGTGTAACGAAGAACGGTGCTTCCGTGATGATTGTTCCGGCCGATGACTTCAAGATTTCCTATGCGTTGGAATATCCACACCCGTTATTACGCTCGACGGTAACATATGCGATCACGCAGGATGTTTTTGAGCGGGATATTGCGCCTTGCCGTACTTTTTGTTTAAAGGAAGAAGCTGATGCCTTGTTGACCAAAGGTTTGGGTCAGGGGGCAAATCACGAGAACACGCTGGTGTTCGGTCCTAATGGGATCGTGGGCAATACGGCTCGTTTTGCCGATGAACCGGCACGTCATAAACTGATGGATTGTATTGGCGACCTTTATTTGCTTGGGGCGCCGGTCAAGGGGCATGTCTTTGCCTTTAAAAGCGGGCATAATCTTAATCGTGAGCTGTTAAAAAAGATCGTGGAGCAGCGTGACCGCTTCGCTTCCAAGCGTGAGCCGCTCAAACTTGAATTAAAAGAAGGCGGCGGCATGGATGTTCGTGGTATCATGAACATTATTCCCCATCGTTATCCTTTTCTTCTGGTGGATCGTATTGTTGAGATGGAGCCGGGTAAGCGTGCGGTCGCGATCAAGAATGTTACGATGAACGAGGCGTTCTTTCAGGGGCATTTTCCTTCACGTCCGGTGATGCCGGGCGTTCTGATGGTTGAGGCAATGGCGCAGGTGGTGGGCGTAACGATGTTGAGTAATCCCGCTCTTCTGGGTAAGCTGGCGTTCTTTATGTCAGTTGATGGCGTCAAGTTCCGCCGGGTCATCGAACCGGGTGATCAGGTGGTAATGGAAGTTGAAATTATCAGGGCCCGTTCCCGTACAGCACAGGCTAAGGGCGTGTGCAAGGTCGATGGTCAGATTGTTTGTGAAGCGGAGATGGGCTTTGCTTTTGGAGAATGAGGAATTGATGGTAAACCAGATACATGCGACGGCTATTATCGGCCCCAACGTCACGTTTGGAAAAAATATTGTTGTCGGCCCTTATGCGGTTCTTGAGGGGGAGATTTCCATCGGTGATAATACCGAGATCGGCGCCCATGCGGTGGTCTCCGGCTGGACCGATATTGGCCGCCGCAACCGTATTTTCCCTCATGCGGCGGTCGGCTTCGATCCACAGGACAAGAAATACAAGCGCGGTGAGAGAACGATCCTTAAGATCGGCGATGACAATATTTTTCGCGAGTTTTGCACGATGCATCGGGGAACGGTGGATGGTGGCGGCGTGACGCGGATCGGGAATAACAACCTTTTTATGGCGTATTCTCATGTGGCCCATGATTGTGTGGTGGGCAATGGCTGTGTGCTGGCTAATTCCGGCACGCTGGCGGGGCATGTGACGGTGGAAGATTTTGCTATTGTCGGCGGTTTGTCGGCCGTGCATCAGTTTTGCCGGGTGGGACGTAATGCCATGATCGGCGGCTGTTCCCGTGTGACCCAGGATGTCCCTCCTTATTCCTTGTGTGTCGGCGGTCCGGCGTTGGTCTATAATTTAAATGCTGTCGGTTTGCGGCGGGCAGGGGTGACGGCCGATTCGATGAAGCATCTTAAAGAAGCCTTTCGCATCATGTTCCATTCCGGCTTAGCTAAGAACAGCGCGGTGGAGCAGATCGAAAAAGAAGTCCGCTTGACCGACCATGTCAAGCACCTGCTGGATTTTGCCAAAGCATCCGAACGCGGGCTGTGCGGTTCAGTAAAAGAACCTTCCAACGGAGAATAATGGTGACGCCTGCTCCGGGGCTTCCTTCTGTCATAGGACTTATTGCCGGTAACGGCCGTTTTCCGATCTTGTTTGCGGAAGCGGCACGTCGTCAAGGGATCAAAGTGATCGTCGCCGCTTCCCGTGGGGATGCTTCTTGTCTGATCTATTTCTCAGCGGATGAGGTGCGCTGGTTTTCATCGGGTCAGTTTAAGGATATGTTCTCTTTTTTTCGTCAGCGCGGAGTGACTTCCATTCTGATGGCCGGGCAGATTAATCCGGACACTCTTTTTAATAAAAATTTTCAGGCGGATGAAGAGTACCGGGCTGTTTTTGCCGCTTTGGCTGATCGCCGATGTGATACTATTTTTAGCGCGGTCGCCGACCGACTGAAAAAAGAAGGTCTTGACCTTCTTGACTCGACGCTGCTGTTAAAAGGTTTCTTGGCGCCGAAGGGGACGCTGACCCGTCGGGCGCCAACGGAATCTGAGCTTCTAGATATTGAGTTCGGGATCGGGATCGCCAAGCATATTGGCGGGATTGATATCGGCCAGACAGTGGTGATCAAGGGCAAAGCGATCCTGGCGGTCGAGTCCATGGAAGGGACGGATCGATGTATTCTGCGGGGTGGTGCTATCGCGCGTGAAGGGGCGGTGGTGGTAAAGGTGTCAAAGCCGATGCAGGACAGCCGTTTTGATGTGCCGGTGATCGGGCCGCGCACGATCGCCATGATGCAAAAAGTGCGTGCCGCGGTTCTCGCGATCGAGGCGGGTAAAACCCTGATCATTGATCGGGAAAAAACAGTAGCCCTGGCGAATAAATATTGCATTTCTATTGTGTCTGCATTATAATGGCGCCTTCTCAAGTAGAAATTTGTTTACGGAATGTCCGTAAACTATAGTCTCTTGACAGTGGAGAGTGGTACGTATGGGTAAAGTTAAACCAGAAAATGAGTGGAAATTCAAGTGCGCCAACACCGGTAAAGCGATCAAGCGCAAGAAGCGTTATTATCGTAACGGTAAATATTATGTGACCAAGCAGGCTTGGGCGGCACAGATGAAAAAAGAAGCGGAAGATAAGGCAAAGAAAGAAGCCGAAGCGGCCGCAGCTGTTGCGAAGTAAATTTCAGTGATCGTTAATTCTATCCCGGCATTGTTAATAACAATGCCGGGATTTTTTATTAATAAATTCTTTTATGTTCTTTTGCGGGTTGTTTGATATAATATCAAAAGTTGCGAGTTTTTTATTCAAGGGAGGCGGGGGGATGAAAAAAATATTCAGCATGGTCGTTGTCGCTGCGTTAATGCTTCTGGCTGCACCTTCTGCGCATGCCTTGATGCGTAAAGACATGGGTTTGGTTCGCGGCAAGGTTATTGAATATGATCACAAGACCAGGACTCTGGTCATTGACGGCAATCGCGGAGAAGGCCAGGTTAAGTTTGATCTGTCTGCCGCACAGGTCACCGCGCCAACTAATCCCGGGGAAGAAGTTGTTGTTATCTACAAGCTGCAGGGAAACAAAGCTACAGTCGTTAAATACCCACCGAAGAAATAGCACATATAAAATAATCTTGAAGTTTGATGCCTTGGTTTTTTCTCGAGGGTTTTTATTGGGGAAATATTTTTAAGAGGACAAAATGCTGGAGGTGGGACTCTTTCTCGCCCGATCCTGCATTCGCAGGATCTCCTTCGAAACCGGCCGCCCTCGCTTGAACCGGTGGC
>PEAR01000110.1 GCA_002753745.1 Candidatus Omnitrophota bacterium
GGGCTGACCAGGGCGCGCTGGCCCGGACGGTTTGAGATATTTGACAGCCGTCCGCTGGTGGTTGTTGATGCGGCGCATACCGTTGAATCGGCCGCAGCGTGCGCCCGGACGTTCAAGCGGCTTTTTCCCGGCCGTCAGGCAGTGCTATTGCTTGGCGTTGGCATGGATAAAGATATCGGCGGCATTTGCCGTGAACTGGGCGCGGTGGCCAACAGTGTGGTGGCAACCCAGGCGGCTCATCCAAGGGCGTTGGCGTTTTCGGCGGAGATGCTTCATAAATATTTCCCGTCTACAGGGTCGGCGGTGCGCGAGCATGCGGCAGAGGCGTTTCAGCTGGCCCGGCAACAGGCCGGGAACGACGGTATTGTATTGGCGGCCGGGTCGGTTTTTCTAGCCGCTGAGGTAAGGAAAGAATGTATCAATATCAGTCATCTGTAGACACGATTGCAGCGATCGCAACGGCAACGGGCCCGGGCGGTGTGGCCATCGTGCGCCTCAGCGGCGCGCGCAGCATCGACGTTGCGGGAAAAATATTTTTTGCCAGGTCGGCGGGTGTGCCGGGCAGCTGGAAGCCGAATGTTTTGCATTACGGCTGGGTTAAGGCTGCTTCCGGCGCGGTGGTCGACGAAGCGCTGGCGGTCGTGATGCGCGGGCCGCACAGCTACACGGCGGAAGATACTGTCGAGATCCATACGCACGGCGGTCCGGCGGCGGTCAGGGCGACGCTGGATCTTTGTCTGGCGAACGGGGCCCGTCTGGCTGAACCGGGTGAATTCACGCGCCGGGCGTTTATAAACGGCCGCCTTGATCTCGCCCAGGCCGAGGCGGTGCTTGACATGGTGTCGGCCCGGACCGAGCTGATGCTAAGAGCCGCCAATCATCAGCTCAACGGCGATCTTTCCCGGGAATTGTTTTCACTGCGCGATATTTTAACCACTGTTTATGCCGGCATCGAGGCCCTGCTGAATTTTCCGGAAGATGATACGGAACATGGTCAGCTGGCGCGCGTGTGCAGGGATGTTGCAAGCGTGCTGACGCGGATCGAGACTCTTCTTTCGACAGCGCGCGGCGGGGTTATCCTGCGCGAAGGAGTGCGGATGGTTATTTGCGGTAAACCTAATGTCGGCAAGTCGTCCCTGTTAAACGCATTGCTGAAACATGAGCGGGCCATCGTTACCGATGTCGCCGGGACGACGCGCGATACGCTTGAGGAAAGTTTTAATCTTAAGGGTTTGCCGGTGAATCTGGTGGATACCGCCGGGATCCTGACGCCCCGGGATAAAGTGGAAGAAGAAGCCGTGCGCCGCAGTTACGGCTCGATCGCCTCGGCCGATCTGGTTCTGGTCGTCCTCGACCGGTCCATGCCGCTGGAGGAGATCGATCGGTCTTTATTGTCCGACAGCCCTGCCGGGGCTGTTATTATTCTTAACAAGTCGGATCTGTCGCCGGCTTTTACTCCTGTCGACATCCAGATGTCGGCGCCTGGCCGGACGGTGGTCGAGGTGTCGGCCTTCAATCGTGATGGCGTTTCCCGGCTGGAGTCGGTACTGTTGGCGTCGGTCCTTAAAGGCGGATCGCTGGATGCCAATGGTGTTGTATTAACTAATGTGCGTCATATCGAAGCTCTGCGTCAGGCGGCCGCGGCCCTTCAATCATCGCAGCAAGCCTTAAACGCGAAGGCTCCGGGTGAGATTATTTCCGACGGCATCAAAACCGCCATCAATCGCCTGGACGCCATCACCGGCCGCGACATCGATACCGACGCCCTCGACCGCATCTTTTCCGCATTCTGCATCGGGAAATAGTTTATACGCTGAGAACTTTTATTTCCGCAGTTTTTTCAATTCGTTGTTAAGCCGGGCAATTTCCTCATGGGCATTGGTGACGGTCTCCTGCAGGGACTTGATCTCGGTGTTAAGCCGTGCGATTTCTTCTTCCCGTTTTGTCAGGGTTGATTCCGCCAGGGTGGCGGCGCTCAGCTTGTTGTTGATGGCGGCCTTTAGCTCGTCGCGTTCTTTGGTCATCAGGGTCAGGTCTTTGGTTTTGGCTTCCGTTTCGGCATTCAGCCTGAGATATTCCATGTCGCGTTTCTGGACCACGCCTTTGATCGCGTCCTGTTTTGCTTCCAGGATCGAGAGTTTTTCCTGAAGTTTGGCGGTTTCGGTGTCGGCCTGGATAATGACCCGGGTTTTCTGGTCGAGATCGCTCTGGAGTTTGTAGATCAGATTGGTCTTTTCCTGAAGGTCAAGGTCATGTTCCTGGGCGGTGGTTTTGGCAGCGCCGGCTTTAACCTGGACATTGTTATTGACGGAAGTATTCAAGGCGATGACTTGTTTTTTGAGCGCGATGATCTCATCGTCTTTCCTGGATAAGGTTTCGTGCAGGATGCGCGCTTCTTCCATATTGACCGGCGTGCCGGCAGAGGTTGAGACCGCGCTCACCGGCTGGCCGGCGCTCATCAGGATCGTTTTGCCGCGGAGTTTTTCGGTTTCCGCCGTCAGGGCGGCGACCTCGGTTTTAAGCTGTGTAATCGTCAGCGCTCTGGCACTATTGTCATCTTGCAGCTGCAGGGTGGCGTTCTTGTTGCGCTCGGCGATTGCTTCGGTCTTGGTCAGTTCGGCTTCAAGCGCCCTGACCTGGGATTGTGCCCGGCGGAGTTCCTGGCCGCGGTCTGAAAGTTCGGCGCGGGCGGTATTGGCCTGGGTTTCGAGTTTTTCCATCTGGGTCGTCAATGTTGAGAGCGTTTTCTGCTGTTCCAAAAGTTCGGTGTTCTTGGTATCTGCGCGGCTGGAGAGTTCGGCCAGCCGGGAGTTAAGCGTATTAAAGAAAACAGCGCGTTCCGCGGTAGTGGTCTTCAGGGTTGCGTTCTCGTCTTTAAGGGCCGTTACGGCGGATTGCAGTTCCGCGATCTTCGCCTTGGCCTGGGAGAATTGCTCGGAGGTTTTGGCGCAATCGGATTTTAGGGTTGTCAGCAGGGAATCTTTCAGCGCCAGCTGTTGTTTCAGGGCCGGGGTTTCATCGATAGCCGGGGCTTTAGCTACGGGCGGGGCCGCTGGCGGCGGGATGACCGCTGCTTTGGCGGCCACAAGGGCGCGGACTTTGGATACGCCGGCCTGAAGGTCGGCGAGATCGGTGTCGTTCTGTTTGAGCAGGTCTTCAATGGACGTCAGCCGGTCGCCGGCTTTGTCCAGTTCTTTATCGGTGAATCTCAGGTCTGCCTGTTGGCGCTCAATGATGATGTTTTTTTGTGCCAGCAAAGCTTTGTAATCAGCGATTTCTTTGTCTTTGGCTTTCAGGATATCATCGAGTGAAGACAGGGAGGCATTCTGGACAGCGAGTTTATCCTGGGCCGGCAGGAGCCCTTCCTGGGCATGATCGATCCTGCCCTTAAGGTCAGTGATCTCTTTAAGCATGGCCGTGTGCTCGACTAGAAGGTCGGCGTATTTCTTTTGATCATTGAAATTCTTTTGGGCCAGTTCGGATTTGATCGTCTTGTTATAGGCGTCAACGGACTTGGGTTCCGCGCCGGGTTCAGGGGCGGGGATCCTGGGTGAAACGACTAAAGGCGGAGCGGTTACCGCCGGGATAGCAGGAATAGTAGCTGCCGGGGAAGATGCCGCCGCTGGTGCTGTCGCAGACGTTGCCGCGGCCAGAGATACCTGGACCGGTGCTGCCGGCACCGTTGATACGCTGGCCGGTGCTTTGGCGGCAACGGCAGCCTGGGCTTTAAGCGTGTCGATCTCTTGAAGTTTATTTGCGTAATCGATCATGAGGTCCGCAAACTGTTTTTGTTCGGTAAAATTCTTCTGGGCCAGCGATGTTTTGATATCGCGATAATAGGCATCGATCTCTTTTAATGATTTGTTCACTTCCAGCAGGGTGCTTTTGATGGTATTAAGGTTTTCGTGTTTGTCCAGCTGGGTGACAGCTTTGTCAATCAGGACGTCGCGCTTGTTTTCGAGTGTTGCCGCCATGGCCTGGGTCTGGGGATTGGGGGCCAGGCTTTTTTTCTGGGCGATCACGTTTTGGATGAGCGTTTCAACTTCATCGGCTGTAACGATCGTGTCCGGCGCGGTGACATTGGTAGATCTTCCGTTTGCCGCTGGTGGCACGTTAACGCTGACCTGGGGCGATTGTTCGCGGGTCAAGGCCAGCAGGTCATTGGATTGATGCGGGTGCTGGGCAATGCGCTCCGGTGAGAAATTCTTCATCAGGCTGTCGTAGGCCTGATTGTAGGAAACGCCGGTGTTTTTCGCCAGATCTGTCGCGAGTTCCCGGGAGCGGGTCTGCAGCGCGGCGTAAAGAGCGTCGTTTTCATTGATCAGGTTACGGATCAAATATTCCAGGTCGCGGTTATCAGTGTCATAAAGCGAAATGTTTTCTTTAAGGACGTTAATGTCGCCGATGATCGTATCGATCTGTGCCAGGGGGTTGATCGCAGCCGCCGGCTTGATCCCGGTTTTGTCGGCGATGAGTTTGAGGTGTTCAATGGCGGAAGCATTCCTGGGATCGATCCGGGCAATGCGCTCGAATTCCTTCATGGCTCCGGCATAATCGCCGCGTTCGTAAAGCCTGGTGGCGAATTGCTCCAGAAAGGCGATCTGCCCCTGGTAAGCCTGGGCAAAGCTTGAGCCCGCCGGACCGGTACACAGGATCAGTCCCAGCAGCAGGAGCGTGGAGCGTCTAATGAAGGAATCTTTAATCATATGACCTCTTATTTTTGGATGGCCCCAAGATTTTCCTGGAGAGCCTCAATACGTTTGTTTTTTTCGGCAACGGATGCTTCGATCTGACGCAACCGTTCCTGGATACGGGCGAATTTCGCTTGCAAGTCGGAAAGTTTTTCCTCGGCCGTGACAGGTTCGTGTGCGGCAATGGAGTTTTTAGTTTTAGCTTCACCCGGGGCTGCCGGGCCTCTGGTTTTAACATCGGCCAGCTCTTCCTTGAGGCTGGCGATCGTCGTGTCCTTATGGATCTCGATATTCTGGTCCTGGGCATCCAGGCCGGTCTTTTTGTAAACAGCGGTACGGTTCTTTTCGATGGTGGCCTGGGCCAGGGCTTTTTTCAGCTCTGAAACCTGGTCGTCCATGGCGCGCGCTTCTTTCTGGGCGAAGGCCAGTTTGCTTTGTAAATCGGCGATCGTTTTGGCGCTGGCAGCTTTATTTTTGGCGCTGAGCTCTTTGTCGGCATTTAATTCATCGGTCATTTCTTTGATTTGCGCTTCCAGGCGCGCGGCGGTGGCTGCGTATTCCGCGATTTTTGCGGAAAGGGTGATCTTGCTGTTTTTATAGCGACGGTTATAGGCTACCAGCTGTTCCAGCATGAGATCATTGTCGTTGGTGTAATAAAAGGTGGCCGGCAGGAAATCTTCATCGCTGAAGTCGTACTGCTGGCAGGGAAGACTTGATAAGTAGGTGCGTAAGTAATTGAATTCAGGGCCTTTTTGCGCGATCTTCTGAAGATGATACTGGGCCGGCCGATTGGTGCAGTCTGATTTCAGGATATGCTGAAATACTTTGGCCGCCTCGGTGAAATCGCCTTTGCGGTAGAGCTCCCGTCCGTAACGGAAGTTTTGTCCTTGTGTGAGCTCGCGAATATCGACCGTTCTTAATTCCTGGGGGGTCTGATGTTCAGTGGCTTGAGCGAAAGAGATGGCAGGAATTAATGAAACGAATGTAACAATAAGTAATGCAATGCCCTTGAATGTAAGTACGTTCATATTCTCCCCTTTTATAAAGCATTAAAATAACTTTATTAGGTTGAAGTATAGCATTTATTTTGAAGGAATGTCAAGGTCAGGGCATTTTTGACAAAAAGTCAATGTTTTTTGGTGCCTGGATTGGTTTTTTTGAAGATTACCGTATATACTTCCGGATGGGTGTGAAGTTACATACTTTTCACACATTGCATATGTTCCCGGACCGCTTGGCCGGTCCGAACGAAGGGAAAAATTATGACAGGAATATTTAAAGGCAAGGCGTATGGTTCGGTCAATGTAGGCGAGCGCGGGCAGATCGTCATTCCGGCCGGGCTGCGTAAAGATCTGAATATCCTGCCGGGTGAGCAGATCATGGTTTTTGCCGAACCCGATAAAAAATTGATCAGCATGATGCATGTACGGGACTTTAGCGCCCTATTGGAGAAGGCGGGCAAGATCATTTCGCAACTGGAGACGCATGTTCCGAAAAGAGGAACTAATGACAAGAAACAAGGGTAAATATCTTTGGGCGGTGTTTTTGCTTTTTTTGTGCGCCGGGTCGGCAAAAGCGGGTGAGGTGATGACCTTGCGCGCGGCGATCGACCGGGTGGCGCTTGACGGCCGTCAGGTGCGGATCGCGGTGGACAATACAGTGTTAGCCCGGGATGAGGCCGAAATGGCCGGCTCTCCTCTGCTGCCTCAGGTGAATGCTCAGGCCGGATATACGGCCCAGGCGTATCAGATGGCTTCGCTTGCCGGCGGACAAAAGCTCAATACAGCGCAGAAAAATTTTGATTCACTGGGCGTAGATGTATATCAAACACTGTATGATTTCGGCGCTGACCGTTCAAATTTAAAAGCGGCGCGGGCGCTGGTTAAGGCATTTGAGGCCGATGAGATCAGTTCGAAAAATCAGTCTGTGTTGAATGTGATTACGGCGTACGTTGATATTTTGGAGGCAGGACGGATGGAGGCGGCGGCTCGAGAGGAATTGTCGTCGCTGGCATCGCATTCGAAGGATGTGGCGATTTTTTTCCGTGAAGGGGTCGTGACCCGCAATGAATTCCTGGCGGCCCGGGTGCAGTTTTCATTTGCCCGTCAGCAGCTGGTGACCTGGAAAGATCAGCAGAAGCGCGCGCGGGCGCATTTGGCGCAGATCCTGTCGATGAAGAGCCTGGCCATTGCAGTTGTGACAGATGTTGAAGTAAATATCCCGCAGGGGCTGACACTCGACAGCGTGCGGGGTGAGGCGTTAGAGGGGCGGCCTGAACTGAAAAAAATGTCCCATGATTTAAGTGCGGCGGGTTTTAGTGAGGACGCCGTCCGCGCCTCGAAAAAGCCGACGATCTTTGCGGACAGCGGGTATGCCTATACCGATAATCGTTACATGAGCCGTGATGACAACTGGTATGTCAAGCTGGGCGTCAAAATGAATATTTTTAACGGCGGGTTGACGAAAGCCGAGATTGCCCGCGCCCATAGCCGGCAGGAAATGTTGAAAGAACAGCGCGCCGCTCTTGAAGAAGAGATTGGGCTGCAGACCGAGAAGGGTTTTTGGGATCTGCGTGATGCAAAGGCTTTGCTAACGTCAAGCCGTTCAGCACGGGACCAGGCGCGCGAGGACTTGAGGGTCACGCGAACTCAGTATAAGGAAGGCAGTGCCACCTCCAGCGCGGTGCTGGATGCGATCACGCGCCTGGCGCGCGCCGAGACCGGGTACTGGCACGGCACATATGAAGTCAAACGCGGGTACGCACGGCTGTTGTTTGCCATGGGCCGGGATTTAAGGGAAAATTATATGTCTGATGCACGTCAGGGCGAGCGGTGTTCGCCGGTCACAAAAAATGGGGAGTCATTATGTTGTCATTAAAAAATAGCGGAAAAATGCCGGTGATCGTGATCGCGGGGATCCTTACGGCCATTGCCGCCGGCGCGGCCTGGCTGCACTTTTCACGGGCCATGCAGTATGAGTCCACCGACGATGCTTATGTGGAGGGGCGTATCCATATGATCGCTTCCCGGGTAAGCGGCACGGTCAACAAGGTTTATGTTCTTGATAATCAGCCGGTGAAAGCCGGGGAGCCCCTGGTCGATCTCGATCAGGCTGATTATAAAGTGCGTGTTGAGGAAGCCAAAGCGGCGTATGCGGCTGAGAAAGCGCGTGTGAATGATGCGCAGTCGAAGATCAGCGGGGCGATCGCGAAAGTTGATGTGCAGCAGGCCGTGTACAAACAG
>PEAR01000111.1 GCA_002753745.1 Candidatus Omnitrophota bacterium
CAGGGTAGTAACCGCGATCTCACCAGTCTTCATCGTTAATCCGACCAGTTCATCAACCGAGAGGTCCTTGAGCGTTCCTGCCAGTGCCGTCACGCAATGATCATAAATAGCAGCATCTTCAAACTTGAGGTCTGAGGCGTGATGCGCATACGCCGCCACTCCTTTGAGGCCGTACATGATCAGCTCACGCAGCGAACGGACATCTTCATTCCCGGTGGTAAGCACCCCGACAGACACCGCCTTTGCCCTGATCTGGTCATCTGACGCCGCCGTCCAGGTTGCGCATTCAGGCAGAACAGCGGCGCTTGAACAACCGCAACCGCAGCTGCTCATCACCCTGGCCTTCACGCTGTCGCGCACACTTAATGCCTGACGAATACGCGCCATGATCGCCTGCTCGTCAAAATTGGCATTAGTGATCGTCGTAAAAAGCGCCGTGGTGATAAACTTGCCCGTAGGCTGGTCAACAACAACACCTTTGGTCCGCCCCTTATCCGCCCAAAACGCGATCCCCTTCGTGACGAAGATCAACAGATCCTGCAGATTCGCCACCTCATCGGTCTTCCCGCAAACGCCCTTGACCTTGCAGCCGGTATTGCCGGCTGTTTCCTGACATTGATAACAGAACATGCTCATTGTTTTCTCCTTTAGTTTTGTTAAATAATTTCGCCTCTTAGCGAAATCGTGTATTCCTTGAGAATAATGCTTTTCCCCGATTGACGCACCGCGTCTTCGACAAGACTGACCGTCCCGCCGCAACAAGGCACTTCCATCCGCACCATCGTAACCGAACGGATATCATTAGCCCGAAAGATCTCGGTAAGTTTTTCACGATATTCCTCAAGATCCTCATCCAGTTTCGGGCAGAAAATGACCAGCACTTTATTCTTGAGAAACCGGCGGTGAAAATCCGCAAACGTAAACGGTACACAGTCCGCACTGACCACCAGGTCCGCATCCTGAAAAAACGGCGCCTGCGGATTTAGCAGGCGCAGTTGAACTGGCCATTGCTGCAGGGCCGACGCGACAGGGCCCGCCGCCGCAGACGCACCGTCAACAGGCTGAGCCGCATCTTTCCGGCGAAAATCCCGGGTCATGCTGCCTGGACACCCGCAGGCCATCGGCTTTGTATCTTCATCCTTGCTCACCTTTCCCTCCTTCGCTTTTAGATATTCTTCTGCTTCACGTAAATATTGCTTCTGTCCATGCTCCGCCAGATGCTTCAGATGCCCGGCGACGGCACCCGGTCCTTCCTTCATAATATTCTCCAGCGCTTCGATCTCATTATATGTCGCCGCTTCCCGCTCCTCGATCCGGATCGCGCCCTGCGGACACTCACCCAGGCACGCGCCAAGCCCGTCGCATAATGAATCTGCCGCCAGGCGGGCCTTGCCGTTAACGATCCTGATCGCGCCCTCATGGCAGGACGGGACACACAGCCCACAGCCATTGCACTTCTCTTCATCGATCTTAATGATGCTTCGCTTCATTAACATCCTCCTTTTAATGGCACCAATCTAGTATCATTATCGTCTAAAAAAAATCACCCCTTCATTAAGGAAGCGATGGTCACCCCGCGCAGATGGCTTAAGGCCATCGTCTCGATCTGCTTGATCTCCCGGCGCAAAGGACAGGTCCGGACACATTCGCATAACTTTTTCTTGAACAGGCAGTCCCCCATGGACACCGGTCCCTGAAAAAGCGCAATCAAATCCACCAGACGAATCTTGTCGGCCGACGCCTGCAGGATGAACCCACCGTTCTTCCCCTTGAGCGATGTCAAATACCCCGCCTTCTGAAGAATTTGAAACGTCTTTCTCATGAACGGCCGCGGCAGGTGAAGCTCACGGTCGAGGTCGCTGGTCGAAACTCTCGCCGGAGCTTTGCCGGCCATATAAATAAGCGCCCTGACTGCATAATCTGTCGTTCTATTGAGAAGGTTCATATATATGAATGATACCATTGAGGTATCATTCGTCAATAAAAAAATACGCCATCCCGAACGAATCCAAAGTCCCGCCTGTCGTTCAGGATGGCAACAGCAAACTACCGGCCGATCAATGACTGGATCTTAGAAATGATCTGGTCGACATTAAGCGGTTTGGCATAAAAAGCCGCCACATTCTGCGACCTGAAAATATCTGCGAACTCCGCGCGCGCCGTAATAATAATCAACGGAATACGACGAGATCTTTCATCGGAACGAACCTCAATAAGAAAAGAAAGCCCGTCCATGCCCGATAACATTACATCAACAATCACCAGGTCCGGCAATTCAACCTGGATCTTGGCCAGGCCAACCTCCGCATTGATCGCCGTGCTTACCGTATACCCGGCGATCTCAAGCTTCTTTTGAAGGAACGCCAATATCCCCACATCATCATCGATCACCAGAATTCTTTTCATTTCCCGATCCCTTTCTTAATTGAACACCTGAGCTCAGACCGGCCTGACCGGCAAACGCACCGTCATGACCGTCCCCTGCCCTACATCGGAGCGGACATAAATGTCCCCGCCGTGATTCTTAACGATCTCATAACTGACACTCAAACCCAGGCCGGTCCCCTTACCCACCGGCTTGGTGGTAAAAAACGGCTCAAAAATGCGGTCCTGCATTTCCGGCCGGATCCCGCAGCCATTGTCGGATATCTCGACCATGACATCATTCCCCTCGACAAAAGTCCGGATCCTGATCCTGCCGGCGCCCGGCGTTACGGCCTGAGCCGCATTAACGATAATATTCATAAAAACCTGCCCGAGTTTCTGCGGATAACACGAAACCAGCGGCAGATCCCCATACTCCTTGACCACGACGGCATTATATTTAATTTCATTGCCCACGATCGTAAGAACCTTCTCGATGATCTCCTTAACATCCGCCTCGACCTTCGCATCCTGTTCGGAACGGGCAAAGATCCTCAAATCAACGACGATCCGCTTGACCCTCTCCAGCCCGCTGTAAAGCTCAGCCAGCAAATCAGCCATATCCCGGCGGATAACATCCAGACGGCGGCGTTCGCGCAATTCTCGTGCCTCGCGCGCCTTGTCACAG
Source organism: Candidatus Omnitrophota bacterium (assembly GCA_002753745.1). Taxonomy (GTDB): domain Bacteria; phylum Omnitrophota; class Gorgyraeia; order Zapsychrales; family Fredricksoniimonadaceae. The sequence continues at coordinate 3,053 of PEAR01000111.1, forward strand.
GACTCCTTGGTTGAACCAGTCGACGCGTCTTCACGGAAAATGGCATCATATCCGTCCAGGATCTCTTCATAGGTCCTGACATACTGCTCGAGCGTCCCCAAATTGCTCATGACATACGACAAGGGATTATTGATCTCATGGGCCACGCCCGCGGCCAGCTGACCGATCGCCGCCAGCTTTTCCGACTGCCCAAGCCGGTTCTGCGTGCGCTCGAGATCTTTATTGATCCGCATCAGCTCCAGCCTCGAACGCTCCAGCTCACCTATCTTCTCACCGAGATGGCGCATCATTTTCGCGAACGCGTTTGCCAGGTTCCCGATCTCGTCATTTGAATAAAGCACTTCGTCGCTAATCTTGACGTTAAGATCCTCCCGTACGGCAGCCTCCTCGAGCTTGCGGATGGGTCGCGATATCCACATCGCAAAAAGATACGCCACCAGCGATCCCAACGCCAGGAAAAACGAGCACAGCTGAAGCACCCGCCATTTGATGGTGTCCAGCCCCTTAAGATAATCCACTTCATAGGCGCTCGCGCCGATGACCCAGTCCCACTGCGGATAATATGTCACCGCCGCTATCTTTTTGAGCATCCCCTTGTCCCCGATATTCCTCCAGGGGTACTCGGCGATAAATAACTCTCCCTTCTTCAGCGCATGCGCCCGGCTTATAATATCCTGCACGATAAAATGGCCGTGATTATCCCGGGCGGTCATGACATTCTCTCCGTCACGGAACCGGTCTTTGGAAACGACGTAAGAACCCGCTGAATTAAAAACAAAAACATACCCGTGTTCACCGATCTTCTGGCGGACCATGCGGTCCTTAAGCTCATCCTGAACGGTTTTCTCCATTTCATAGCTCTTAAAATCGGTAAAATACGCGCTGGCGCCAATGATCCAGTCCTTATCGGGAAGATATGTAAGGACGGCCACTTTCTTACGCACTTCCGACGATCCCGGATCGACCCAGTCATAATAGAAAGTCTTTACATCATCTCCCTTAAGCTGGCGTGCCTGCTCGACAATCATCCGGTACTGTCCTACCAGTCCTTTGGTCACATACTCATCAAGGGTCTGCCCATCATAACGATGCTGTTCGGAAAGAATATATTTCCCTGTTCCGTCGAGAATGAACACATAGCCGCTGCGGCCGATTCTGATGTCCGCCAGCGTTGTCATCAGACGGGCTTCGCTTGCCGGCGTATGGGCTGCCGCCTCCAGATCGATCATTCTCTTAACGTCAAGAGCAATAGAACCAAGCCTTTTCTCAACCAGATACTCTTCCCGTTTAAGGATACGCTGCAGCTCCTCGTAATAAACATCTGCCACGGTATACCAGCCGGTCGCGATCAGCTTCAAGTCTCGGCGGGTAGTTTCGCCTGCCTCAATACGGTAGGTATGATACAGAACCAGCCCCAGAACAATGATAGGAAGGAAAACAAGGATAATACCGACGAGAAGGAACTTCCACTTAATGCTGATAAACATTTTAGGCATAAATGATTTTATTCCTTGTAGTAGCCGGAGATCTCAAAAAGAGATTCCCACTCCCGGGCCACCGTATTCATCACTTCCTCGGCGGATATAGCATCCGAAAACAAATATTTTGTCCAGTATTTCTGGGAGATCGCCAGCAGGGCCGCATACTCCGGCACTACCCAGAAATCCTTTAGCATGCCCATGGAATCGCGCAACGCGCGGTTATAGGGCTGCGCCTTGAGGAATTCTTCCGAATTCAAGACCGCCTTGTCGCACGAATACCCGCCCAAACGTGCCCATTCGCGCTGGACATCCGGACGGACAAACCAGTCGAGAAATTTAAAGATCTGGTCTTTTTTCCTGGAGTAGCTCACCACGGACAGGCCCTGACCGCCGAGAGAAGAGTAGCGCCCTTTGGGACCGGCAGGATTGGCAAAAAACCCCGTCACCGACGCATAAGGATTCTTGGCCGGATTCAGAAGGTCAGGAAAGAACGCAAAATAACTCATCACCATCGCCACTTTCCCCTTAAAGAAAGCCTCGTTGATCTCAAGATAGGCATGTTTCCACTCCGGAGCGCCGGTCTCGTAAATATCTTTATAAAACTTCAATGCCTGCGCGCTCGCCGGGACATTCAAAACACCCTTAACTTTGTACGTTTTCTGGTCGCCGATATCCGCACCCCAGGCCCAGATGAAGGTTTCAACCCCCATGGTCGTCGCATCATAATCTTCTGTGGCCCAGACATTAACGCCGTAAAAATTCTGTTGGGGACGATAAAAGAATGTCGCAATATCTTTCAGCTGCTCCCATGTTTTCGGGACATCCAGCGGATAACCATAGCGCGCCTGAAAAGCCGCCTTTTCTTTCGGATCCTCAAAAAGGTCCTTGCGGTAGGCAAAACCCATCGCATCCCCCATCAACGGCACGCCCCAATAACGCTTTGATCCTTTAGGATACTCGGCATATCCGACGACGGACGCTTCCGTCATGCGCTGATCCACCCCTTTATCGATGACCCATTTGGTCAGATCGACATAATAACCACCGGTTGAACCGATCCCCAGCCACTGCGAATCACCGCCGACCATGTCGTAATCCTGGGCATGGTCAAAGAACGCCGAGTAAAAGTCCCCCCAGGCAACCTGCTTGACAATGACCTTAATGCCAGTTTCCCGGGTAAAACCCTCCGAAAGAGTTTGCAGATAATCAGATGCCGCCCACTTGGCCCACAAGATCGTCAGCGTTTCCTGGGACTTTGGCTCCTGGCGGCCGGAAGAACAGCCCGTCATTACCGCCAATGAACAGACCACCCCCAGCCCCAGGATAATTCTCAACATAACGGCTCTCATCAGACCCCTCCGTGGGTTAAACGCATGGCCGACTTGATGACCGTCAACAGTTCATCATTATCCCAGGGTTTCGCAATAAACCGGTAAATGTCGCCGGCATGGAACGCCGGCATCAGATCCCCCAGCTCCGCGTATCCCGAAAGCATGATTGCGGCAATATCACCATAACGTTCCTTCACCTGCTTTAAGAATTCATCACCGGTTATCTCCGGCATACGCTGATCAACAATGATCAGGTCGACCTTCCCCTGACACCCGTCAAGCAGAACCATCCCTTCGTGCCCGCTGCCGGCCTTCAATACATCATAATCAGCCAGCAGCAAACAACGCTCCAGGCACTTAAGGATGCCCGGTTCATCATCAATACAAAGGATCAACGGTTTTTTATCCATAGGAAACAAGCCCGGCTGTAGAATCGGAACTAAACACGATAAAGTAGAGAAGCGGGAAATATTTTACTGCAGAAAAAATAAATTTACAAGCGAATGCTCAGACCATTTCCAGACGGCCGTCTTTAATGCGACGATAATAACAGCCAAAACGCGTTTGACCATGGGCGTCTTTGACATGACAGGATCCTTTGCCGGCCATCTTGACAAGGTACAACAAGGAGTTCTGTTCGCAATTCACCCGGATCTCAACAATATTAAGCTCATCACCAGAAGTTTTTCCCTTGATCCACAGTTCGTTACGTGACGTACTCCAAAAGGTTGCCAGTCCGGATTCAACCGTATGCCGCAGAGCCTGCTCGTTGGCGTAGGCCAGGATGAGAACCTCTTTTGACACCGTGTCCTGTACAATCACCGGCACTACGGGATCCTGACAGGCAGCAACTTTGCGCAATTTCTCAAAATCCATCAGGACATCAGAACCGTTCTCCAGCGTCGCATAATCGATATTCCCTTTAAATTCCTTGCGGTTCATAGCCGTTGCCCCTTTTTCGCCAGATTTGATATAAAAAGTTCATTTGTTGATATGGACGATCTTAGCCGGCGGAAAGCCGTTAAAATACGTGGATGATGCGTGTGAATACGCCCCGATATTTTCTGCATAAACCAGATCGTGAATATCAAGTTCAGGCAATTCGGCAGATAAGGTGATCGTATCAAGCGCGTCACAGGTCGGCCCGAAAACCGCCGCAATCTGCCGCTCACCATCTTTGAAAGCCTTGACGGGATAATTGCAATGATCGAAGATCTGTCCCGAGAAGGTATGATATACGCCGTCATTGATGTAATAGCACGGCTTACCGTCCCTGACAGCTTTGCCCACCACCTTGGCCACGACGGTACAGGCGTCAGCCACCATAAATCTTCCAGGCTCTGCAAGAATATGCATATCAGCCGGGAAAAGCCGGGCGATCTCGGTATTAAGCTTCTTGGCCAGCGACTTGAACGCCTTGACCTTCGAGTCATACTGGACCGGGAATCCCCCGCCGATATCCAGGATGATCAGCTTCTTGTTCAGCCGCGACGATACTTCCTTGATAATGTTCGACGCCAGCTGCAGCGCCTGAATATAATTGTTAAAATTGGTGCACTGACTGCCGACGTGGAAACTAAGGCCTTCAACGATCAGATCCATATTAAACGCTTCCTCGATCAGGTCAACCGCTTCCCCGGGCGACGCCCCGAATTTCGACGACAGCTCCACCATCGAGCCGGTGTTGGGCACCCTGATCCGAAGAACCAGCCCGGCCTGCGGGGCGTGCTTCTTTATTTTCTTGAGCTCCTCGCTGTTGTCATACGTGACCAGCGGCTTGTATTTATCCAGTGCTTCCAGCGTTTCAACAGGCTTGATCGTGTTGGCGTAGATGATCTTGTCCCAGATAAAATCCTGGCGCACCTGGTCCGGAAGCTCTTTGATGTTCTCATGCACCAGCATGAATTCCGGCATGGAGGCCACATCGAAACTGGCGCCCATCCCGTACAGCGTCTTAACGATCTCGGGATTTGAGTTCGCCTTCACCGCGTAATACGCCTGCACCTTGGGCAGATGCTCCTTGAACTCGCGGTAG
>PEAR01000112.1 GCA_002753745.1 Candidatus Omnitrophota bacterium
ACAATTATAACCGGCATCAGCTGTTTCTGGTCAGGGAATTTTGCCGGGACCTGGGCGTGGCGTTAAGTGTCCGCTGCGGCAATCCGCAGGGCGGGCTGGAAGGGCGGGAACCGTCCCAGTCCCTTGAACCGCTGCCGCTTTTGATGTCATGCGACTGGCTCTGGAAAGGGATGCAGGTAAATTTTAACGGCGAGATTCTCCCGTGCTGTGACGGAGTTATTTTCAGCGGCAGCAAGCCTTACCATGTTGTTGGCGCCGGCCCGACGGATATCCGTCAGATCTGGAATGGCGAGGCGGCCCAAAAAATGCGGCACCTTATCGTAACGCAGGGCCGGGGCGCGGTTCCCTTGTGTGCCGTCTGCTACCGGAAAGGGGTTGCGTTTAAATGGTAAGCGTTGCGCGCGAAGAAGAGAAATCGTTGACGTTTCGAGATGTGTCGTGTGCTTTGTGTGGGCCAGGTGTTAGGCATCGGGTGTTGTATCCGGCCCGGCTGGACAGTGCGGGCATTAAGCCGGAGCAGCTGTTCTCATCGCGACGGATCCCGGGGCGCATTCATTTCAGGATCGTGACCTGTGACCGTTGCGGGCTGGTGTATTCAAATCCGATCTTCGACGAAGAAACGATCAGCCGGCTGTATGCAGAAAGCCAGTTCATTGACGATCCGTTTCTTAAGAACCAGTTTATTAATATTAAACAGGATTACGGGCGTCATTTGAAAAAAGCGGCGGCGCATGTGCCGGGTGCCCGACGTTTGCTGGATATCGGCTGCGGCAATGGATTTTTCTTGAGCGTCGCCCGTGAGCAGGGGTTTAGCAATATTAAGGGAGTGGAACCGGGGCGGGACGCCTGCGCCAAAGCAGATCCTGATATTCGTCCGTCGATCGTTCAGGGAACATTCACCAAAGATCTTTTTCCCCGAAATTCTTTTGATATCGTTTCGGCGTTTCATGTGCTGGATCATCTGTTGAGCCCCGCTGACTTTCTCAATGATGTTCGTGAGGTCTTAAGGCCCGGCGGTATTGTTCTGCTGGTGGCGCATAATGTCCGGTTCTGGGTGACGCGCCTGGCGGGGGAGCATGCGCCGATGTTCCATATTGAGCATGTTTATCTTTTTGATCCCAGGACTGCCAGGATGCTCCTGGAGAAAAGCGGATTCGACGTGCTTGAGGTTGAAGATTTGACATGCACGTATACGCTGGCCCATGCGCTTAAAATGGTCCCGATGCCCATATCGGTTAAGACGTCTATTTTAAAGATGCTGGAAGGAAAGCCGGCTGCCGATATCAAGGTCAGGTTAAGCCCGGGGGATATGCTATTGATCGCCCGAAAGCCGGGCGAGGGTTCGTTGAAGAAGGACGGTGCTGCCTAGATGCGCATTCTTTTTGTCACTGATGTTTTTTCGATCGTCGAGCCGATTGGCGCGATGCAGTTGTCTGCTATTTTGAAAGCCCGCGGCCATGAGACGGATATCTGCGTGCTGGAAGACGGACGGGCTTTTGAGGTGATCGACGCTTATAAGCCCGCGGCCATTGCCTGTTCGCTGATGACGACCGAGGCCGGCCGGTTCAAAGCTTTTGTGGGAGCGGTGCGTCAGCGTTATCCCGGGATCATTATTATTGCGGGCGGGCCGCATCCGACGTATTATCCGCAGATCGTTGATGCCTGGCCGCTGGATGCGGTGGTGGTCGGCGAAGGCGATACGATCATCGTTGAGCTGCTGGAAAATTTGGTGTCCGGCGGCAGCATCCGGCATTTGCTGAATGTTCACACCAAAGAGTTCAAGAATCCGCAGGGCAATCTTGTTGCCGATTTGGATCAACTCCCTTTTCCTGATCGTGAATTAGTTGCGTTCAAGGAGCCGTTCAAGTATGTGGCCATGAAATCGTTCTTTGCCACGCGCGGGTGTCCGTATAACTGTTCGTATTGTTTTAACAGCGCTTTTAATGCCATGCACAAGGACAAGGGCGAGATCCTGCGCCGGCGTTCTGTCGATAACCTGATCGCCGAGATTGAGCAGGTAAAGGCGAAATATCATCCGGGTTTTATTCGTTTTGGCGACGACACTTTTGTGATGAAGCATGGGCCCTGGGTGGAGGAGTTTGTTGAGAAGTACCGCGCCCGGATTGGCTTGCCGTTTTATTGCCTGATCAATCCGAATCTGGCGGAACCCAGGCTGGTGAAGGCTCTTAAGACGGCGGGCTGCCATTCGGTGATGATGGGCATTGAGTCGGGCAACGAGGACGTTCGGCGTAAGTTTCTCGGCCGGCCGGTGTCGGATACATCGCTTAAAGAGGCGTTTCGGCTTTTTCATGAGGCTGGCATTCTGGTTTTTGCCAATACGATCCTGGCGTTGCCTGACACGGGTCTTAAGGATGATCTGCAGTCGTTGGAATTTACCCTCGACCTTCGCCCGACATACTCGGGATTTACGGTCTTTACGCCTTTCCCCGGTACGACGCTGGGTGATTATGTGCGGGACAAGGGCTATGTCAGCACGGAGAATTCTTCGGCGGAAGCTTTTCCGGTCAGCATGCAGTCAGGATCGGTGCTCAACACCGTCACCGATCGCGAACGGGAGATCCACCGCAATATTTTGATCCTGGCGCCGGTGGCCAACTTCTTCCCCTGGCTGCGCAAGCTGATCACGCGTCACCTGATCTACTGGAAGCCGAACCCCCTGTTCGGCCTTTTGGGCTTTTACGTGCGCAATTACTGCAACTGGAAGATCTTTCCCTTTCGCATGGGCCCCGCGCACTTCTTTACCCTGCTCAAAAAAGTCTGCCGCATTGATACCGGCAATTACCGGCGGAAGTAGGTGATTCGAGATGTTCATGAGTAGCAAATGTATGCTTGTCCGTCTTGTAGTTGTCATGAGATAAGCAACGACGGGATCATTCCCGCCAGACGGCGTTAGACGGCGGTTGACTAAACCGGTGTTGGTGATAAACTGAATTTATCTCGTAGTGCTGATATTTTTCGGAGGTTTTGTGGAGTATAATTTTAAGTGGGATCCTGTTAAAGACCGGGTGAATCAGAGAAAGCACGGCATTAGTTTCGAAGAGGCTTCAGCCGTATTCAAGGATTCAAGGGCGTTGACGATATTTGACGATGAGCATGATGAGGTGGAAGAAAGATGGGTTACGATGGGTATGATTGGGGTTCGTTGTGTTTGCGTGACACATCATACGTTCAAAGAGACGTCGGTGAGCTCCGTTGAGGTTCGGATATTCTCTGCTCGAAAAGCGACGAGATCGGAACAACGGCAATATTGGGAGAAATAAAACCATGAAAAGAGAATATGATTTTTCTACAGCTCAGAGAGGCAAGTTTTTTTCCAAGAGTGCGAATTTAAATTTGCCGGTTTATTTGGATCGGAAATCTTTGTCTTTTGTTTCACGGTTAGCGCGTCAACGCAAGACGGATTTATCTTCGGTGGTTAATGATTTAATCAAGGGTGATATGCAGTTGGCGCAGGTGATGAGTTAATGTTCTGTCTGGAAGTTCTACCGGTGCTTTGCCCCTCCCTGTCCCTCCCCACAAGGGGGAGGGTGATCGTGAGTACAATCCCGTCGTTACCCGCTAAACATGTTCGTAAGTCAACTGGCACGTTCCTTTGGTAATGTGTAAAGTTTAGACGGCGATCCAATAAATTTGACTAAAGTTTATGTTTGATGTCCGCTTTTATTGAGGATCCCTTTTTTATATGTCGAAGATTTCAATTAAGCCACTGCCGCAAGTATTGGCGAGCGTAAATATTTTAAATACGCTGGAGCGTGAGCCGGGCGTTTTCTGGCTGGATGCGTCTGACGGCCGGGGCTGGTCGTATTTTGGCGTGCGGCCGGTGCATGACTGGCAGGGGCGGACACGGGCTGAATGGGATGTCTTCAAGAAAGAGGCGCGCTCGCTTATTAAAGAGCCCTTTGCCGGCCCGGTACCATTTTCGTCGGGATTGATGGGCGCGGTCAGTTATGATTTCGGACTGCTGCTGGAGGGGGTGTCTAGCCGGCATGTGGATGAGCGTGGGGGCAGCCCTCTGTTCTCCTTCGGGTATTACGATAGTGTTCTTGCCTTTGATCATAAAAAAGGTAAGGCCTGGATTTGCGGTAATGACAGATCAGCGTCGTGGAACAACTTATTCGCGGCGGCAGATGCTTCCCGGAAATCCGGGTCGGTTCTTGGCGATAACAGTTTGTCAGTGCCGGTCTCTGATCATGATGACATCAGCTATGTGTCGATGGTTCGCCGGGCCCTGGATTATATTCGGTGCGGGGAAATCTACGAAGTAAATTTGTCCCGGCGGTTGACATGTCCATTTGACGGTGAGGCATTGGCCTTGTATCAGCGGTTGCGCGCGGGGTTGCCGGTGCCTTACGGGGCGTATTACGATGCCGGTTCGATCAAAGTGCTGAGCGCTTCGCCTGAGGTATTTCTTGATCTGAAGCAGGGATTGGTGCTGACCCGTCCGATGAAAGGCACGCGTCCGCGGGGGAAGAGCGCGGCTGAAGATGACGTTTTGTTTCGTGAGCTCGAGGGCAGTAATAAAGAAAAGGCCGAGCTGTTGATGGTGACCGATCTGTTGCGCAATGATCTGGGCAAGGTTTGCGAAACCGGCACGGTCATTGTTAAGGAGTTAAGGACGATCGAGAAATACACCAATGTGTTCCAGGCGGTCTCAACGGTCGAGGGGCGTTTGAATTCCGGAAAAGATGCCTTCGATCTGATCGAGGCCGCGTTCCCCGGCGGATCGATCACCGGTTGTCCAAAGCACCGCGCGGCTGGTGTTATTGACGAGCTGGAAAGCTCCCGGCGCGGCTATTACACCGGTGCGCTGGGATATATTTCCTGCGGCGGCGATATGAAGCTTAACATGTTGATCCGCACGATCATTCTTCGCGGCGGCCAGGCTTTATTTTCAGCCGGCGGCGGCATCGTGGCGGATTCGGATCCGGTTAAAGAATTTGAGGAAACGGCTCTCAAGGCAGAAGGGATGGTGAGCGCGCTGTGAAGACGCCAATGATTATCCTGGACGGGCAATGTGTTAAGGCAGCTCCGGCATTGCTGCACCAGCTGACGCCCGGCGTTCGCCAACTCGACGGCGTGTTTGAGACCATGCTGGCGACCGGCGGTGGTGTCCGGCATTTCAATGATCATTTTTCCCGTTTGTGCCGCGGGTTGAGATTATCAGGGATTCACGCGCCCTGGACAAAAGATCATTTGGCGCGCGATCTGGCGCGGTTGATCCCGGGGCCGCAGCCTCATCGCGTGCGCGTGATGGTGTGGCGCGAGCGGGGGCGTGTCCGCTTTGCCATCGTTGCGGTGCCGTATGTGCCGCCGCAGCGTGACGTTTATGAAAAAGGCGTTAAGGTTCTGGTGCTTCCTGTGAGCAGGAAATTTAAGAAAGAAGACGGCACATTCAAGACCCTTGATTACGGCCTTTACCGTCAGGCCGGGGAAACGGCCCGGCGGCAGGGGTGTTTTGAAGCTTTGCTGGCCGACAAGAACGGGCGGATCATTGACGGCAGCCGCACCAGTCTCATGGTGCTGACCGGTGAGGGATTGATTGTCCCTTGCGCTGGTTTTGGCACTTTCGACGGGTTAACCCGCCGGCGGATCATGGGCTTGGCCCGGAAGGCGGGATTCAGGATTTTGCGTCGTCACATTGATGCCGGCAGTCTTGCCGGCGCGCAGGGCGTCTGGCTTCTAAACTCACTGATTGGAGCGGTTTGCATTACAGAGATCAAAAAGGATTGAACGCAACGCTGCTTATCGCTATAATGCCGCATATGAAAAAAACCATCCTGTTGACTGTTACTGGGATCATGATTGCTTCATGGGGTTTTGCCGCTGACCGGAATGTTTTATCGGCGGTGGATGCGGCGCTGGATAATGCGTCCAAGGCAAAAAAGGTTCCGGCTGCCCAGATCGATCCGGTGCAGCTCGGGGCGGAAACAGCGCCGGTCTGGAGATCTTCCCTGGCCGATATCGAGAAGACCTCGGGATCGCTGGTGGAAACAAACCGAAAACTGGCGCAGGAACATAACCGGCTGAATGATCAGTTGACGGCGATGGAAGCGGCGGTAACGGCCCAGCGCCAGGAGAATGAGCGACAGCTGGCCGCGATCGAGGAGCGGCGCCGGATCATTGATGCGCCTTCGGCTGAAGGTGTGTTTCGGCAGAAGATCGCCAAAGCCGGACGCGACCTGCAGGCGCTGCAACCGCAGGTGTCCCAGGCCCAGGCGCGCCTTAAAGCGGTGGATAACCGGATCGCGTTACGCAAATTGAAGATCCAGGAGCTCGAGCTTGAAAAGAAATCATTGATGCTCGACCGCCAGTCAAAATCCAGCTCTACACTGGGAGTTTTAAAGCAAAGCGTGCAGCTGCTCAATGACCGCGTTGCGTCGCAGAATGAGCAGATAAAATATGTGCAGCAGAAAATCAATGAGTTGCAAAGTATTGATCGGCCGTATCTTAAAGAGGCGCGTCAGTATGAAGCGGATAATGCAAAGTTGAAGAACGACCTGGCGCAGTTGACCGCCCAGGGGGCTGATCTTTTAAAACAGCTGGATGCGGCGGTAGACAAAAAGGGCAAGGCCGTCGGCAATAATGCTAAGAAACTTGCGGACTTGACGGCGCGCAAGCAGGCGCTGCAGGCCCGGATAACGGCCTCGCAGGCGAAAAAAGAAGGGTTGGCGGCCAAGGTCGATGAGCAGACCGATTCCCAGGCTGTCAAGGCGTCCGAACTGGCCGCACAGATTAAGGATCTGGAAACGGAGAACAAGAACATAGAGTTGGCGCTGGGGAATGTGCGTGAAAATATTGCGGTGCTGGAGTATCGCATCAGCACGCTGACCCGGTACAAGAACCGTAATTCAACCAAAAACTAAACGAGACCGTATATGGATGAGATCCTGGACATTTTAATCAATGATGCGCGCACCCCGGCTGAAGATATCGCCAAGATGGTCAAGAAGCCCGTCGCGGCCGTAAAGAAAGCGATCAAGGGGTATGAAGAGGACGGCACGATTGTGCAATACAAGGCGGTGGTCAATCCCGAGCTGGCTGAAGGCAATGCCCAGCCGGTCCGCGCCCTGATCGAGGTAAGCATTGTGCCCCAGAAGGATGTGGGGTTCGACCGGGTGGCCGAGCGCATTTACAGTTTTTCCGAAGTTACCAGCTGCTACCTGGTTTCGGGCAGTTATGACCTGCTTCTGGTCGTTGAAGGCAAGACCATTCAGACGGTGGCCGAGTTCGTTTCCTCGAAGTTGTCGTCGATGGAGAACGTGCGCCAGACCACCACGCATTTCCTTCTTAAGAAATACAAGGAAGAGGGAAAGGTGTTCAAGGCTGCTTCCCGTCTTAAAAGGCAGAATATTTCGTATTAATCAGGGCTGCGGCTGATGCCGGGATAATCGGGTTGATATCCTAAAGGGTTGGCCGGTCTTTTGATTCAGGGGTTTTTATGTACGTATCAAAATTAGTTGATTCGCTGCCTCCGTCGGGGATTCGCGCGTTCTTCGACCTTGTCCTGGGGATGAAAGATGTGGTGTCGCTCGGCGTTGGCGAGCCCGATTTTGTCACTCCCTGGCACATCCGTGAAAAGGCGATTTATTCTCTGGAACAGGGGTATACTTCCTACACCTCCAATAAAGGGATGCCGGAATTGCGCAAGGATATCTGCACGTTCCTCAAGGCCCGCTATGCCCTGGATTACGATTGGGATCGCGAGATGCTCGTTACCGTTGGTGCCAGCGAAGCACTGGATCTGGTCTGCCGGGCGATCCTCGAGCCCGGCGAGCGAGTGATCATCCACGAGCCGTGCTTCGTTGCCTACGCGCCGCTG
>PEAR01000113.1 GCA_002753745.1 Candidatus Omnitrophota bacterium
GAGTTGTATCAGCGCCGTTTAATTAAATAAATGGGTCGGGCGTCTTTTACGCCATTATCTGTTTCCGGCGACTTAACGGTAACGACCATCGACCGCACCAAACCCGAGTTTGAAAAACTGGTCGAGATCACGCCGCTGCTTAAAGAGCTGGTAACCCAGAAAGAGGCAGCGCGGCTCGGGGTGAAGTCGGCCCGGTCGGATTTTTTTCCGCAAGTGTACGCTAATGGTGGTTTGCAGCGCAATGATGCGGTATGGCCGCCCCGGACAGACAGCTGGTCGGCTGGTCTAAGCATATCGTTCCCGGTTTTTCTGGGAGGACAACAGCAGGCGGCGTTATCAAAAGCCCAGGCTAATTATCGCCAGTCGCTGGCGGATGAACGCAGCGGCCGCGACGGGGTAATCTTTACGTTAGCCCAGACCTGGACACAGTGGCAGAATGATGTCGATCAGGAAGCTGTTCAGCAAAAATTCTTTCAGGCCGCCAAATTGCGGGCGGATATCGTTGAAGGGCAGTACAAATCCGGGTTGGCCACATTTAACGACTGGACGATCATCGAGGATGATCTGGTGAGGAACCAGAAAGCGTTATTGCAGGCCAAAACAAATGCACTGCTGTCTGAAGCCGGCTGGTTTCAGGCCAAAGGGGAGACGGTCGATGAATAAGCGGAATGTGGTTATCGCGGTGTGCCTGTTGCTGGTTGCCGGGGGATGCTGGTTCTTTTTTGGGAAGGTGAACAAAAAAGAGATCAAGTACAAGCGGGTCAATGTGGTCATGGGCAGGATCGAGAGCGCCATCACATCGACGGGGACGGTCCTGCCGCAGAACCGGCTGGAAGTGCGGCCGCCGATCAGCGGGCGGATCGAAAAGATTCTGGTGGAAGAGGGGCAGAAGGTTAAGACCGGTGATATCCTGGCATTGATGAGTTCGACTGACCGGGCTGCTTTGATGGACGCGGCCCGTCTGCAAGGCGCGGACGCAATGAAGAATTGGGAAGATGTGTATAAGCCGATGCCCCTGATCGCGCCGATCGACGGGGATGTTATCGTCAAGGCCGTTGACCCGGGGCAGACGGTGACCCAGGCGGACGCGGTGATCGTTCTGTCTGACCGGCTGATCGTCAAGGCGCAGGTGGACGAGACCGATATCGGGAAAGTCAAGCTTGGCCAGGAGGCGGTGATCACGCTCGATGCCTATCCGGACATTGAGGCCAGGGCGAAGGTGGATCATGTTTCTTATGAATCAAAGACTGTCAGTAATGTCACGATCTATACGGTTGATATCGTGCCGGCGCAGGTGCCGGATGTTTTCCGGTCGGGAATGAGCGCAAACGTCAGGATTATTCAGCAAAGTTTGGATAATGTTCTGGTCGTCCCGCAGAAGCTGGTAAAAAACGAGAACGGCAAAAATTATGTGCTGGTCGGCCAGGGGCGCGGCAAGGCTCCTTTAAGCAAAGAAATCCAGCTGGGGCTTTCTGACGGTGATAATGTGCAGGTGATCAGCGGCCTTACGGCCGAAGACAAGATTCTGCAGGTGGTTGCGGCGGGGGCGGCTTCAAAAGGCGGTGCTAAAGGCGGCAGCAATCCGTTCATGCCTACACCACCCGGCGGCAACCGCGGCGGCGCCCGCAGCGGCGGACATTAAAGGTTAATCATGATCGAACTTAAAAACGTCAGCAAGACGTACCAGATGGGCACCGAGCAGGTGCGCGCGTTGCGGGATGTGTCGTTGGCCATCCGTGAAGGCGAATTCGTGGCTATCATGGGCCCGTCGGGATCGGGCAAGTCGACCATGCTGCATGTCCTGGGGTTTTTGGATCGCCCGGATCAGGGGGCGTACCTACTTAACGGGAACGATATCAGCCGGCTTACCGATGATCAGCTGGCCGTCTTGCGTAATCAGACGGCCGGGTTTGTTTTTCAGCAATTCCATCTTCTTCCCCGCATTACAGCGCTCGATAATGTGGCGCTCCCGTTAACGTACGCCGGTAAACAGAATTTAAAAGCGCGGGCACTGGACCGGCTGACGGATGTCGGGCTTGCGTTACGTGCCGGGCATCAGCCCAATGAACTTTCCGGCGGTGAACGTCAGCGGGTGGCCATTGCCCGGTCGCTGGTCAATGAGCCGCTGATCATTTTTGCGGATGAGCCTACCGGGAATCTCGACACCAAGAGCGAAGCCGAGATCATGGTGATCCTAAAAAAGCTTAACGCTTCCGGCAAGACCATTGTCATGGTGACGCATGAGCGGGAAGTAGCCGAGCATGCCAAACGGATCATTTTTATGCGCGACGGCCGTATTGTTTCGGATGAAACGCGGGATGCCAAAGGGGTGATGGCGCCTACCGGTACAGAGAGCCGCGTCGACCTTAAGAAAATAAATAAAACGCTGGTCAATGCCGAGCATGCTGTCGGCCGGGCGGAGCTGGCGGACCATTTGCGCCAGTCGATCCATGCGATCCTTTCGAATCGCCTGCGGTCGTTTTTGTCGATGCTGGGGATCCTGATTGGTGTCGCGGCGGTCATCGCCATGCTGGCGCTGGGCCAGGGCGCGAAAGATTCAATTTCAAAAAGGCTGGCGTCACTGGGATCAAATCTGCTGATGATCCGTCCGGGGTCGTCGCAGCAGGGCGGGGTTTCGCTGGGCGCCGGTGCCGTCACCAGGTTTACGCTGGCTGATGCTGAGGCTATGAGCAAGCTGCCGGAAATCCGGCGGACGTCAGCGACTGTTTCCGGCCGTGTTCAGCTGGTGGCCGGCGACAAGAACTGGAGTACCCAGGTCCAGGGGACGGGAGTGGATTATGCGGACATGCATGCGTCAGTGCCGACGAATGGACGGTTCTTTACGACTGAAGAACTCCAGGCGCGTCAGCGGGTCGTTTTGCTCGGAATGACGGTGGTCCGGCAGTTATTCGGCGACAGCGACCCTATCGGCCGGGATATCCGGGTCAATCGCATCAGCTTTAAGGTGATCGGCGTTTTGCCCGAAAAAGGGGCAACCGGCTGGCGCGATGAGGACGATGTGGTGATCGTCCCGGTAACGACGGCCATGTACCGGCTTTTAGGTAAACAGTATGTTGATTCGATTGATGCTGAAGTCGCTGATCCGGCTTTGATGGACGGTGCCCAGGATGCGATCAAGGCACTCGTGATCAAAAGACAGAAACTGGAAAAAGACAAGGAAGACTCTTTCCAGATCCGTAATATGGCCGAAATTCAGGCGACGCTTGAAAGCACTACCCAGACCATGACCTTGCTTTTGGGGTCTATTGCGGCGATCTCTCTTCTGGTGGGCGGGATCGGGATCATGAATATCATGCTGGTGTCGGTGACGGAACGGACCCGCGAGATCGGCTTGCGTAAGGCTATTGGCGCCCGTCGGTCAGATATTATCACGCAGTTTCTGATCGAAGCGGTGCTGATGACCTTTACCGGCGGATTGATCGGGATCATTCTGGGGGTAAGCGCGGCGGCCCTGTTGTCGGCCGTGGCGGGCTGGGCAACGGCCGTATCGGTATCTTCTATTCTGATGGCCACCACATTTTCGATCGCGGTGGGGATCATTTTCGGGTTGCGTCCGGCGATCCAGGCGGCGGAGCTCAATCCTATTGAAGCCTTAAGGTACGAATAAAAAGAAAGGCATTCTATGCTGTCTTCAAAAGAAATACTGACGGGGCTTGTTGGTTGTTGTTTGATCGGTCTGGCCCTGGCCGTGCCGGCGATCGCGCAAATGGGCGGCGGACATGCCGCGCCCCCATCGGCGACGGAAATGGTCGCCAATATGAAGAAAGCGCTTGATTTGACGGATGAGCAGGCCAGTCAGGTAACGTCGATTATCCAGGAGGAGTCCAACCGGATGGAGACCCTGCGTCAGTCCGGTGACGAGGCTTCGGTTCATATCCAGATGAAGACGCTTCACCAGCAGGCCGAGTCCAAGCTGATGCAGGTTTTGACCCCTGCGCAGCAGACAAAGTGGGCCAACGGCAGAGCGCAGCAGCGCGCCGGAAGGTCTGAAGGCAAGTCCCCGTCCGTTATCGAGTCGTCAGGCAGTAACCCCTCTTCAATCGCTGAACGCCGATCCAGTAATAAACCGTCACAAAGCCAGCCCTCATCTGGCAGCAGTGACGGCGTCCTGCAAAGCAGCGGTTCCCATCCCTCCAACGGCAGCGGGATATATTGATCACTTAAAAGCCAAGGTCGATTTTTTGGCAAAGCTTGAACAAATATGTTATCTTTCCATTTATGGTGAAAGATATCATTTGTTATATCGTTTTGCTTTGTTTTGTCTTTACTGGCATTAGAGGACCGGTGCCCGCTTATGCCCAGAGATCCATTCCTTTACCAGCCCCCGGTTTGATGGTCAGTATGAGCGCGGCTATGGAGCCGCCGTTAATGGTTGGCCTTCAGGTTGATGCTGGCAATCCCTTTAAATTGAACTTTATCATGGATAAAGGAGAGAAGGCATTAAGTCAGGAGGAGCAAAAGCAGGAATTTCTAAAGATTGTTAAATATTTTCTGACGTCGCTGGCAACGCCTAATCCTGATATGTGGGTAAACTTGTCGCCTTACGAAAAAGACCGTATTATTCCGGATAATTTCAGTAAAACCGAAATGGGCCGTGATCTTCTGGCGCAGGATTATTTGTTGAAGCAGCTGTCGTCATCGTTGACCGATCCGTCCAGCGAACTGGGCAAAAAGTTTTGGGATGGTATTTACGCCAGGGCTTATGAAAAGTTCGGCACGACAGATGTGCCAACGGATATGTTCAACAAAGTTTGGATCATGCCTGATAAAGCGGTGGTGTATGAGAAAGACAATACGGCTTATGTTCTCGAAAGCCATTTGAAGGTAATGACGGAAGCCGATTATTTGGCGCAGTCGAAGAATGCGGAATCCTCGGGACGGCTCAATGACCCTAAAGTCGGCATTGTCCCGGAGGTGATGCGGGAAGTTATCATTCCCGCTCTTGAGAAAGAGGTGAACGAAGGCGCAAGTTTTGCTCCTTTGCGTCAAGTTTACAGCGGCATGCTGTTGGCGACATATTTCAAAAGGGTTTTAAGGCAGGGGATCCTGGGACAGGTATATGTAGATAAGAATAAAGTTGCGGGTGTTGATCTTGAATCGTCCAGCCAGGAGAAAGAGAAGATCTATAAACAATACCTGGAAGCGTTTCAAAAGGGTGTTTTTAATTACATCAAGGAAGATGTTGATCCTGTAACCCGGGAGCTGATCCCGAGAAAATATTTCTCTGGCGGGACGATGCCTTTAAGGGATGAAGATCTGGCCCAGACCTCGGTGGTGACTTCGGCGGGCGCGGCAAAGTGGAGAAAGTTGCGGAATGGCTCAAGGGCAGTTAAAGCATCGGTTGTTCTGCGAGCGGCCCCGGCTATTTCAGGCCGATCGACAGTCAGTGCGGCTGAGAAATCGGAATATGCAGATATAACTGATTTTCTGACGCCGGTGGGCCAGAATATATTTTTAGTGCCTGGAGTTTTTGTCAGTGCTTTGCATGATGTATTTTCTTCAGCTGAGGTTAAGAAGTCTGATGTTCGATTCTCGGAAAAAGACCAGGGCAGTGTTGATTATGACCGGTTGATCGCGTTCTTCCAGGCACATCAGGAGGATGAGACGGCCGGCAGGATGTACCGTTTTTTTCTTACGGGAGACCCGGAGGTCACCAGAAAAAGACAATTGGAGCTGGGTAATTTTCTGGATGGAATCCGTGGAGGCAAAAAGGGGTTTGTTCTGCTTAACGAAAACACTCTGCTTGATGGGATGGGTTCAGAATCGCGGCAATTATTTTCGGCCAGTTTTGCCTTGTTCATGAACGAAATATCCGGTGATGAAGATGCTCTGATCAGGCTGGTGTTCCAGGGCATGCTGGGAGTGCAGCTGCCCCAAATGGATGGTCTTGTGAAAAGTTTTATAGAAAGATTCTTTAAAGGTGAGCTTTCTGAAGAGAGGATGTTCTTTATTCCCTTCATTTTTCCTTCTGCTT
Organism: Candidatus Omnitrophota bacterium; assembly: GCA_002753745.1. Taxonomy (GTDB): domain Bacteria; phylum Omnitrophota; class Gorgyraeia; order Zapsychrales; family Fredricksoniimonadaceae. The sequence goes on from PEAR01000113.1 coordinate 5,996, forward strand.
TAAAGTCCAATGAATTAGAGTCTTTTAAGCAGCAGATCGCAATGATTAAAATGAATATGGGGAAGTTTCTGCCGTTTGGAGTTTTACAAGGTCATTTGCCTGATAAAGTTTTGCAACAAAAGATCGTACCGTTTAAAGATACAGAGATCCTTCCTTTCATGCTGACGTCGCTTTTTCGTCGTGGATGGGATGGTCAGCCAACGCTTTATGTCAGGGTGATGAAGACATACGAGTCGTTACGCCAATCGACTGTCGCGCATTTGAGGGCTCAGCATGCAGATGAAGTCAAAGTTAATGCTCTTAACGGGTTATTGATCAGCCACCGGAACAAATCACTCAGGATCCTGCAGGGTATGCATTTACTGGCGCCTGATTTTAATTATGAAAAGGAAGTGGCGAAGGACTCGGCGATGCGCGAGGATGCTTCGTCAAGGACAATGCCGGTACAGAATGATCTGACTCCCGGCGGTATCGACCTCAATGACCGGCAGCTGGATCTGCAGGTGAAACGGGATGGAAAAGGGATGCCCCTTCCCATAGGCTTGCAGGATCCGGCGATGCGCGATGTTGCCGGCCTGGTCCCGGTAATCATTGATATGGTCCCTTTTGAAGGATCTTTGCCTGGGTCAGCGATGCTTTTTAGGGAGCATGACCGAATTTAGTGCCGCATTATCTGCAAGCAGGGCTGCTTTCTCTTGACGCCATGAATAAATCCGATTAAATTAGACTGCGTTATCAGGGATAAAACAATGTCTATCAATGGATATATTGATTATCAGCGCCGTGAATATTGCAAGGCGGTCGCCTGCCCGCTGCAGGTTGATCTTGACTGCCAGTTAGCAGGCTCACCGGCGGCCGAGAAGATTCGTTACGAATGCCAGACCGCCTGCCGGCATACGACCTATGAATTTCACCATTGGTTGATCAACAAAGGATATCTGGTCGTTCGGCCGGAATAAATGTGGAGGAGCTTATGGATTGGGGAATGAAAAACCGGTTAAGTCAATTGATGCCCAACGGCAAATGTTTTTTTATGCCGATCGATCATGGTTATTTCCAGGGCCCGACCACAGGGCTGGAACGTCCGGCGGAGACTATTAAGCCGTTACTGCCTTATTTCGACGCACTGTTTTGCACGCGCGGCGTGTTGCGTTCAGTGATCGATCCCGTTGGCAGCAAGCCGATCGTGCTTCGCGTGTCCGGCGGTACCAGTATGGTGGGAAAAGATTTGGCCAATGAGGTGCTGACGACATCGATCGAGGAGATCGTTCGCCTGAACGTGGCGGCGGTGGGGTTGTCGGTTTTTATCGGCAGCGATTATGAGAAGGAAACGCTGAACAACCTGGCGACGCTGGTCAACAGTTGCGAGAATTATGGCATTCCTGTCATGGCTGTGACGGCGGTGGGTAAGGAAATGGAAAAGCGCGAAGCGCGTTACCTGGGCTTGTGCTGCCGCATCGCGGCCGAGCTGGGCGCCCGGGTGGTCAAGACTTACTGGTGCGAAAAGGACTTCGACAAGGTGGTCCGCGGCTGTCCGGTCCCGGTCATCATGGCGGGCGGCCCCAAGTGCGAGACAGAAGCTGATGTGCTGGCGTTTGTTCACGACGGGATGCAGAAGGGTGCGGTCGGCCTTAACCTTGGGCGGAATGTCTGGCAGAGCCCGCATCCGGTGGCGATGGCCAAAGCGCTGTACGCGATCGTGCACAAGAATGTGACCGTCAAGCAGGCGCAGGAGATATTTAACGACACAAAAGAATGCAAGGCGTGCGCGAAATGATTGTTGCCAGATATTACAGCAATAAAGATGTCCG
>PEAR01000114.1 GCA_002753745.1 Candidatus Omnitrophota bacterium
ACAGTTATGTGATCACAGTATGTGATGAAACCAGTGCGGAACGCTGTCCGGTATTCCCCGGTTTAGCCAAAAGGCTGCATTGGGGATTCACCGATCCGTCCACGTTTGAAGGTTCCCGGGAAGAGAAGATCGTTAAAACCAGGGCCGTCAGAGAAGAGATCAGACAAAAGCTCGAAGACTGGTTAAGGCACGCGTAGTTCATCTGACGTTTTCCGGACTCTATGAAGTGTCAAATTGGTAAATGCCTCTCATGCGTCTTATGAACAGGTGACTGGCATTTCTTCGCCGACCGCTCGGACAAAGCCGCCAAATAAGCGAGCGGAGCGAGATGGCGGCTGAGTGCCGAATCCAGTCTATTCGGCTTACGTTGGCTGCGGAACACCAATCACCTGTTCAGTGCAAGTTTATCAGCTTAAAACTTCATTGAGCCTTCTTTTGTAAGAGGTCGGTAAAGAAAACTTGATATACCACTGGGGGGTATGGTATCTTTAGATCAGGAGAAATAGCCTGGCTCTTGCAGGGTTCAGGGAGGATTAAGCAGGTAAACAACATGAAACACATGGAGGGTTTATGAAATTTTCAACGATGGGTTTGGGGTTGGCGGTCATGTTTGTAGCAATGCCGTTGGCGGCGCAGGCACAGTCTGCGGCGATGGAACAGGCACAAAAGCCGGTTGTGGTCGGCAACAAGGTCTGTCCGGTGTCTGGAAGGGTTATTGCTGGTTCCGGCATGGAACCGGTCACTGTTGAATATAAGGGCAGGATCTACAATTTGTGCTGTGCCGGTTGTCCGCAGACGTTCCTGAAAGATCCTGAAAAATACAGCAAAATTGCTGATCAGGAAGTCATGAAAGATCAGGAACAGGCACAGGATAAGTCGATGGGCGGTATGCCGATGGGTGACATGCCGGCGGGCCATAAGATGTAAAAATGCCGGGGTGTTTCTCGTTGTTGTTTTGATGTCTTATAGGGGGGTATGGTATATTTCGGGTAAAAAGGAGTACGGGCATGAGTAAGCAAAAGACGACACATTCAGAGCAGCTGGTGTATTTGAGGAAGATCGAGGGCCAGATCCGGGGCATTCAGAAGATGATCGAGGAGGGGCGGTATTGCGTTGATATATTGACGCAGATCCAGTCCATCAACGGCGCGATCAAGCGGGTGGAGAACGAGATCTTCCGAAAACATCTGGAAATGTGTGTGGCCGGCGCTATTGAGAGCAAGTCAGACGCTGAAAGCCGAAAGAAAGTTGATGAGGTCCTGGACCTCATTATTCGCTTCAAGAAGGGATAGTTATGAAACGAACGATCGCAGGATTTCTGATGTTCATGTTCCTGGCGTCGCCGGTCTTTGCGGCAGATAAAGCGGTGCCGCCCGTGGCCGCTTCGCCGAAGGTGTCGTTAAGTTCTCTGATCCAGGAGGCGCTTAAGAACAATCCCCGATTGAAGGCGGCAAAATACCGCGCCGAGGCGGCGCGGGCGCGGGTTGCCCTTTTCCGCAATATCCCTGACCCTATGGTGGAGTATGAGTATGACAAGATCACACCGGCTTCGACGGCGGCCATGGGCGACAAGATCCGTCCGATGAAGTCGTTCGCGGTTTCCCAGGAAATTCCGTTCCCGACCAAGATCCTGCTGCGTCAGAAGTCGGCCCAAAAAGAGGCGAATGCGCTCGAGCAGGAATATAAGGAAACCGAACGGGCGGTGATCAAGGATGTCAAAGCGGCGTATGCCGGTTTATATCTTAATCGCCGGAAGGTTGATTTTATCAAGGACTCGCTGAGCCTGATGCATCAGTTTGTCGACGTGACGAACAATAAGTATGCGGTCAACAAGGCCGGACAGCAGGATGTGCTGCGGGCCCAGGTTGAGTATTCCAAAATGTCGAATACCGTGATCCTCTTTGAAAAGGAAGTGAAGATCGAGGAAAGTTTATTGATCTCGTTATTGGGGCGCGAGGATGATGCGGCGATCGAGATCCCTGATGCCGATCCGCTTAAGGACCTGGATCTCAAGGAAGAGGATATCGTCGCTTTGGCCAGGAAAGACCGTCCGGAGCTTAAGTCGGTGAGGGAAATGCTCGGCAAGGCCGAGGTGGAGAGCTCCTTAAGCAAGCAGGAGTTTATTCCTGATGTCACGGTGAAATATAAACGCGATGAGGTGGCCGGGAAGCTCAGTCGTCTTGATCAGGGCCAGTGGACCGGTTCTGTTGGCATTAATGTCCCGATCTGGTTCTGGAGCAAGCAGATGTCCGGCGTGCGTGAGGCGAGGGCGAACCTTGACGCGGCCAGGGCTGAATATAAAGCGGCCGAAAATACTGCGGTCTTCGAGGCCAGGAGCGCTTTTGCCAAGTATGAGGCGGCGCGCCGGCTGGTTGAGATTTATGAGACCGGTGTTTTGCCGCAGGCGACCTCCGCGGTAACAACAGCCCGGCGTTCGTATGAGTCCGGGTCATTGGGTTTTCTGGAGCTTCTGGATTCCCTGCGGGTGCTGCGGGATCTGCAGATTGAGTATTTTGAATCAGTAGCCGAATTGCAGGTGTCGCTGGCCGACCTTGAGCTGGTCGTCGGCGGTGATCTGGGAAACTAAGTCAGGAGCTAATATGAGAAAACGGATCTGTTTGTTTGCAGCCTTTGTCTTGTTATCTGGTTTTACGGCGGTCATGTTCATGCCGCCATGTTTTGCCGCCGATGCCGCCGCGAAACAGTCAAAGGGTAAATATCATTGTCCCATGCACCCCGATTTTGTTTCCGACAAGAAGGGAACCTGCGGGATCTGCGGGATGGATCTGGTGAAGAGTGATGATGACGAGCCGGAGGCTCAGCCGTCGCCGGCCGTAGAAAAGAGCGGGCATAAGATCCTTTATTATCGCAATCCCATGAATCCAGCCGTGACATCGGCGACGCCGACCAAAGACTCGATGGGGATGGATTATGTGCCGGTCTACGAGGAGGAAAAGGGCGCAGCGCCGGGAGTTTCGATTAATACCAGCAAACAGCAGTTGATCGGGGTTAAAAAGGGCCTGGTGCAGAAACGCGCCCTTTCGGTCGGGATCATTACGGTCGGCAAGGTGGCGTATGATCCGGATCTTTATGTAGCTCAGGAGGAATATATTCAGGCCGTCAAGACGGCCGCCGCCACGAGTCAAAGCGCTTTGGTCTCAATTCGGGAACAATCGGCCGGGCTTTTGGTTTCTGCCGAGAGGAAGTTGCTGCTGATGGGGATGAGTAAAACCGAGGTCGAGGCGCTCAAGAGCAGCGGGGCGGCGCAGGACAGTTTGTATTTCCCGGGTAATTCCGGCAAGGCCTGGATCTATATCACCGTTTATGAATATGAGCTGGGGTTGGTTAAAGAAGGGCAGGATGTTTTGATCGATGCGGTGGCGTTTCCCGGCGAGATATTTAAGGGCAAGGTGACAGCGATAACACCGGTTCTTAGCGCCGAAAGCCGTTCGGTCCGGGTACGCGCCGAGGTTGACGACAAAGCGGGAAAATTAAAGCCGGAGATGTTCGTTAATGCGACAATCGCGGTCGATCTGGGAGAAAAACTTTCGATCCCTGAAGAGGCCGTGATGGATTCCGGGACGCGGAAGATCGTTTATGTGGTGAAAGACAATCGTTTCGCGGCGCGCGAAGTGACGTTGGGGCCGAAAGCTGCAGCTGCCGCGAAGCGAGCGGAGCGAGGCGGCAGCGATGTGCCGGCCCCCGTCAGGCCGGCCGGAGAATTCTATGAGGTCATCAGCGGCCTTAATGAAGGTGAAGAGGTTGTGACCAGCGGTAACTTCCTTATTGATGCCGAAAGCAAACTTAAGGGCGCGCTATGATTGAAAAGCTGATCGAGTTCTCGGCGAAGAATAAATTCATGGTTCTGATCTTTACGGTCGTGGCCATGGTCATGGCGGTCTATGCCGTCCAGAACATCCCGCTTGATGCTATCCCCGACCTTTCTGATACGCAGGTGATCGTGTATTCGCGCTGGGACCGCTCGCCGGATATTATTGAAGATCAGGTGACATATCCTATCATTACGGCCATGCTGGGCGCGCCGAATGTCAAGGCGATCCGCGGCTTCTCGGACTTTGGTTATTCCTACGTTTATATTATTTTCAAGGACGGCACAGATATTTACTGGGCGCGCAGCCGTGTGTTGGAATATTTGAGCAAGATTCAATCCAGGTTGCCAGAGGGCGTGCGCACGGAAATGGGGCCGGACGCTACGTCGGTCGGATGGATCTATCAGTATGCCCTGGTCGACAAGTCGGGGAAGAATGACCTTGCCCAGCTGCGTTCGTTTCAGGACTGGTATTTGCGATACTGGATGCAGTCGGTGTCGGGTGTAGCCGAGGTTGCTTCGGTTGGAGGATTTCAGAAGCAGTATCAGGTGAACGTTAATCCGAATGCTCTTTTAGCCTACAACATTCCTTTGATGAAGGTGACGGAGGCGATCCGCAATAATAACAATGATGTCGGCGGCCGTTTGGTCGAGTTTTCCGGAACCGAGTATATGGTGCGGGGCCGCGGCTATCTTAAGTCGATTAAGGATATCGAGAATATCGCTATCGGTAATGATCCGCAGGGCAATCCTGTTTTGGTCAAGAATGTGGGGTCGGTGGTGCTGGGGCCGGAGATCCGGCGCGGGGTGGCGGATCTTGACGGCGAGGGGGATACGGTTGGCGGCATTGTGGTGATGCGCTCGGGGGAGAATGCGCTGAATGTCATTAAAGCGGTGAAAGAAAAGCTGAAGGAAGTCAAGGCGTCGCTGCCGCCCGGTGTTGAGATCGTTACGACCTATGACCGGTCAGATCTGATCATGCGCGCGATCGAAACGCTTAAGCATCAGCTGATTGAGGAAATGATCATTGTGTCGCTGGTTATTATTTTTTTCCTGTGGCATTTCCCGTCGGCAAGTGTGCCGATTTCAACGATTCCGGTGGCTGTTCTTTTGAGCTTTATCCCGATGTTCATGCTGAAACTGACCTCGAACATCATGTCGCTGGCGGGTATCGCGATCTCGATTGGTGTTCTGGTGGACGGGGCGATCGTTATGGTTGAGAACGCGTATAAAAAGATCCAGCTGTGGGATGCCTCGGGCCGGAAGGAAAATTATCAGGATGTTCTTTTATCAGCCCTGAAAGAGGTGGGGCCATCGGTGTTTTTCTCTCTTTTGGTGATCGCGGTGGCATTTTTGCCGGTCTTTACGCTGGTTGATCAGGAAGGCCGGCTTTTCCGGCCGCTGGCGTTTAGCAAGAATTTTTCAATGGCTATCGCTGCTGTGTTGGCGATCACTCTTGTGCCGGCCATGTTCGTTTTGCTGGTACGCGTCAACAAGGTGAACTGGCGGCCGCGCTGGTTGTCGGACCTTTGGAATACGTTAACGGTCGGAAAGTATTATCCGGAAGAAAAACACCCGATCAGCACGGTGCTGTTTAAGGTTTACGAACCCGCGTGCCGGTGGGTGCTTAAATATCGTCAGTGGACATTGATCGCCGCCGGGGTTTTGGTTCTGGTGACCGTGCCGATCTTTATGCGGTTGGGGTCGGAGTTTATGCCGCCATTGAACGAAGGCACGATCCTTTATATGCCGACGACGTTGCCAGGATTATCGGTAACCGAAGCCGAGAAGCTTTTGCAGCAGATGGATCAGGTTATCAAGACCGTGCCGGAAGTGGAACGCATTTTCGGCAAGGCTGGCCGCGCGGAAACATCGACAGACCCGGCGCCGTTCTCCATGATGGAAACGACGATCGTGCTGAAGCCTGAGAGCGAATGGCGTCATGTGCCGCGCTGGTATTCCAGGCTCCCTGGATTCTTGCAGGCGCCGTTGCGTCCGATATGGCCGGACCGTGTTTCCTGGGAAGATATCATCGCGGATCTTGATAAAAAGGTGAAGTTCCCCGGTGTGTCCAATGCCTGGACGATGCCGATTAAGGCCCGGATCGATATGTTGACGACGGGTGTCCGCACGCCGGTCGGGATCAAGGTTTTCGGCGCTGATTTCAAGGAGATCGAGAAGATCGGCATTCAGCTCGAAAGTATCATGAAAGGCATCAAAGGGACGCGCAGTGTTTATGCCGAGCGGGTGACGGGCGGATACTTTGTTGACTTTGATATCAAGCGCGACCAGATCGCGCGCTACGGGTTATCGGTCAACGACGTCGAAGGGATCATCATGTCGGCGATCGGCGGTGAGCCGGTAACGACCACGGTTGAAGGGCGGGAGCGTTATACCGTGAATGTCCGTTATGCCCGTGAATTACGCGATGATCTGCCGAAACTGCGCCGCGTGCTGGTGCCGACGATGTCCGGGGCCCAGGTCCCGCTGGAACAGCTGGCGGATATCAGGCTGACCACCGGCCCGGCCATGATCCGCGACGAGAACGGGATGTTGTCTGGATATGTTTATGTCGATATTGCTGACCGGGATGTGGGGAGTTTTGTTGAAGAGGCGAAAAAAGTCGTCGATAAGGAACTCAAGGTGCCGACGGGATATGCGCTTCAATGGAGCGGGCAGTACGAGAACATGCTGCGGGTGCGCGACCGGCTGAAGGTGGTTATCCCGATCACGCTGTTTTTGATTTTCCTTCTTCTTTACATGAACACGCGCTCGCCGATCAAGGCCGGGATTGTGATGCTGGCGGTGCCGTTCTCGCTGGTAGGCGCGATCTGGTTCTTGTGGATGCTGGGATATAACATGTCTATCGCGGTGTGGGTGGGGATGATCGCGCTGATGGGCCTGGATGCGGAAACCGGTGTATTTATGCTCCTGTTTCTGGACCTTGCGTATTATGATGCCATCCGGCGCAATGCCATGAAAACGCAGGAAGACCTTAAAGAAGCGATCATTCACGGCGCGGTTAAACGGATCCGTCCCAAGATGATGACCGTGGCGGCCATGTTCATGAGCCTGGTCCCGATCATGTGGTCGATGGGGGCGGGGGCGGATGTGATGAAACGCATCGCCGCGCCGATGATCGGCGGCATTTTCAGCAGTTTCGTTATGGAGCTGCTGGTGTATCCGGCGATTTATTTCATCTGGAAATGGAAATACGAGCTCAAAGAAGGCGCTGTCGATGCAAGCAAGCTGACTGTTCCGGCATTGCACGGGCATTGAGAATATAAATAGATTGGTATTAAAGCCCCTGTTCCTTGCTGAGGTACAGGGGCTTTTTTTGCCTGCAGATCTTCTTGCTAGACGATAGAAAGGGCGTATTATGAATGAGTCCCCAAAAATCGTTATTCAATATACGTGACAGGAAAAATGTCAGTAAATGTAATGATCAGGAATCTTGTTTTTGCGGTCTGTGCGACAGTGCTTTTGTCGTCGTGCGCCATTGCGCCGGTGGCGCCGCTGATGGAGCCTGGCCTTCCGCGCCCGCCGGTAACAGTTGCGCGTCAGGATATCGTGCACACAGTCGTGCCGGGAGAGACGCTGTACCGCTTGAGCCGGATGTACGATGTGCATGTGGTGGATATCCTCTCAAGGAACCATCTTGGCCCGTCTGCGGTCCTCAGGATGGGGCAGAAGATTTTGATCCCGCACGCGGCGGCGCTTAAAGAAGTGATCCCGGTGTTCCCCTCACAGAAGTGGAAATATATCATTATTCATCACAGCGCGACTGAAGCGGACAATGCTCAATCGCTGTTTGAAATGCACCAGCGCCGCGGCTGGGACAGCACGGGGTATGACTTTATCATCGATAACGGCACCAAAGGCACCACGGCCGGGCATGCGGACGCTACACCCCGCTGGATCAATCAGAAGGACGGC
>PEAR01000115.1 GCA_002753745.1 Candidatus Omnitrophota bacterium
TGATCGGCGTCATATCCGAGATGCCGGCCTTAAGGGCACGGGCGGAACCTGCGGCTGGAACCTGGTTGTCCTGGATCATATCACGACTGAACCCAACACCATGTTAACGACGGATAGGTACGATTACTTGCCCAACAACATCTTTGAAAAGAATGAACTGTTTTTCGGCTTTTCCTGCGTTTTGTTCTCTGCCGGACGATCATCTTCCAACAGCGTGGTGTCATCCTGACCGTCATCTTCGGTCGCGGCCGAAACCACCCCGTGAACCGGCTCTTCCGCGGCAGGCGCCGCATCAGCTGCAACCGTTCCGGCGACCGCCGCCGGCGCTTTTACAGGCACCGCCTTGGCAAAATATTTTTTTGTCGCGTCGATCCCCACCCCGCGCAGATGAAAACAGATTGTGAAACTTTTCCAGTCGAATACCCGCTCCAGCTCGGTCTTGAGCACCGCTTCGATCTCCGCCAACTCTTCATAAATAGAAGAAACACCGTCCAGCGCCGCCGCGATCTCGATCTCAACTTCTTTGCCCTTGCCTTTATGCTCAAAAGAAACATTAACATCCGACGCACAGGGGTTTTGCTTTAAAATCTGCAAAATAAATTCCCGTACCGCCCTTTCAGGAATGTTCAGCGGCTTGCCGTCTTTTTCCACTTCGATCATATGCGGCATCGGCTTGGTGCGCGCCGATAATAAAAGCAAAATAAATCCCAGCAGCACAAAAAATCCGCCCACCCAGAAAACAGCGGTCAGTGCTTTTGGCGCAGCCATCAGCTGGCCGTACAGCGTCAGCAATCTCTCCGACGACAATGTCCCGAGACCTACCGCCACCAGAATGATCCCCTGCGCCAGGCAAAACGCTGCGGCGATCACCATGAAAATTTTAATAAATAAGGACTTCATTAATAACTCTCGTTAAAGGTTAAACAGTAACTCGCGGCAAGATACAGGCGTGTTGATCTTAGCCTTTTTCTCAACCCTCTCCACAATGGCCCGCGCCATTGTTTTGATCTCTTCCTTAAAAACCTCCGCGTCTTTCGGATCCAGTTTGATCTTGGCCACCAGCGACATGGCCCGCATCATTTCAGGAAACGTCAGCGCGTCGCAAATCAGGCGGATATCTTCCCGCAGCAGCGTCTCGACATCCAACCCCTTCAGCTCACGGGCCAGCGGCGATTTTTTATCCAGCTTTTGAAAACCCGAACGCGCCGCATCGGTTAAAAACGACGCCAATTGATGCTTCAAGCCTGTCATCATGGTCTTCCAAACGCAAATAGTATACTTATAGAGTAATTTAAGGCAAGAATAAAAAAGGAGGCCGCCCGGAATCCCTTCCTGCCTGCAATTGTTGAAGTATATAGCAAAAAGAATACTTTGTAAAATAACGAAATATAAAATATACTTCATGAAATCAACCGGAGCGGCCTAAACCATGAAGATCACCCACAAAGGCGATTACGCCTTAAAAGCAGTGCTGGACCTGGCGGTGCATTACGAGGACGGCCTTTCAACCATCCAGGCGATCGCCCAGCGCATTGATGCGCCCTCAAAATTCCTGGAGCAGGTGTTGGTGGAATTAAAAAAAGGCGGGTTTATCGAAAGCCGCCGGGGAAAAATCGGCGGCTACCGGCTGGCCAAAAGACCCAATGAAATAACACTCGGCGAGATCATCCGTTACGTGGACGGCCCGCTGGAGCCTATTGCCTGCATCAACAACGATTATGTTGACTGCGAAGATCTCTACAAGTGCGTTTTTCGGCCGGTGTGGCAAAGCGTTTTTCAGTCCACCTCTACTATTGTCGACGGCATCACCTTTGAAGACCTGGCAAAAAAGATCACCGCCGCATCACAGGCCCCGACGTATTCTATTTAGGCCAGCGCCTGCTCGATATCCGCGATGATGTCCGCGACGTTCTCGATACCAATCGACAAACGCACGAAATCCTGCGTGACGCCGGTTGCCAGCTGCTCTTCGGGCGACAATTGCTGGTGCGTGGTCGAAGCCGGATGGATCGCCAGCGATTTCGCATCCCCGACATTCGCCAGGTGCGAAATAAGCTTCAGCGAATCAATAAATTTTTTGCCCGCCTCGGCGCCGCCCTTGATGCCGAAACCCAAAATAGCGCCGGAACCAATAGGCAGATATTTTTTCACCCGGTCTTTTTCCGGACTGTCATCCAAACCAGGATAGTTTACCCAGCTGACTTTCGGATGGCTCTTAAGGTATTTCGCCACCGCAAGGGCATTCTCGGAATGACGCGGTAACCGCAAATGGATCGTCTCAAGCCCCTGCAAAAACAAAAACGAATTGAACGGCGACAGCGCCGGCCCGATATCACGCAGCAGCGTTACCCGCGCCTTAATAATGTAGGCGATATTGCCCAGCGGCTTTAATGCCTCCACGAAATTAATACCGTGGTAACTCGGATCCGGCCCGTAAATAAGAGGGAACTTACCGTTGGTCCAGTCAAACTTGCCGGAGTCAACGATCACGCCGCCCAGCGACGTGCCGTGGCCGCCGATGAACTTGGTCGCGGAATAAACAATGATATCAACGCCGTGATCAAAGGGCTTCAACAAATAGGGAGAGACTGTATTATCCAGGACAAAAGGAATGCCGTGCTTGCGGGCGATCTTCGAAATGCCATCGAGGTCAGCGACGTCAAGTTTCGGATTGCCGATAGATTCTGCATACACAGCCTTGGTCTTGGGCGTGATCGCTTTTTCAATCGCCGACAGGTCGTTCGACTTGACAAAATTCACCTTGATGCCGAACTTGGGAAAAGTATAGTGGAATAAGTTATAGGTACCACCATACAAATTATCAGCCGAAACGATCTCATCGCCGTTCTGGGCAATGTTTAGCAAGGCCAAGGAAATAGCGGACTGACCACTGGCCACCGCCAAAGCCCCTACGCCGCCTTCAAGCGCAGCAATACGTTTTTCAAAAACATCAGACGTAGGATTCATCAAACGAGTGTAAATATTCCCGAACTCAGCCAGACCGAACAACTTAGCAGCGTGATCTGTACTTTTAAAAACATAAGAAGTTGTCTGGTAAATCGGTACCGCGCGCGATCCGGTAGCAGGATCTGCTTCCTGCCCGGCATGCAGCGCCAGGGTTTCACGCCTCAAATTATTTTTGAAATTTTCATTTCCCACGGCCTCATCTCCTTGTTTGAATATTATTTGCTCCGTTAATCTCTATTAGCTCTATCGAGTTAATCGAAATATATCACATCACAAAATTTTGTCAAGAGAGATCAATCTTTGCAGCCTTACTTAATTCCCAATTTTTGCAAAATGGTCATCATGGGGCACCAGTTGGTGAAGGCGGACTGAAGCAGGTTAAGGCCAATAAAGGCTGTAAACCATAGCCACAAAGGACTGACAAAATGCGCCAGCAAAAGGCTGATTAATAAAAATGTTCCTGCAATACCGCGTAATATTCGTTCCATAATTAAAACTCCTTTTTGTTTTTGGGGGTAGACTTCATCATCATGTAATAGATCACCGGGATCGCGGTGCGTGACAACAGCGTTGAGGCCACCTCACCGGCGATCAAGGCCAGAGCCAGGCCCTGAAAAATCGGGTCGAATAAAATCACCGACGCGCCGATAACAACCGCCGCAGCGGTTAAAAGCATTGGCCGAAACCTTTTGGCGCCGGCATCCACAACCGCCTCTTCCAGAGGCATGCCTTCCCGACGGCGAAGCTCAATAAAATCGACCAGGATGATCGCGTTACGCACCACGATGCCCGCCCCCGCGATCATGCCGATCATGGAGGTGGCGGTAAAAAACGTGCCCGTGATCCAATGCGCCGGTAAAATGCCGATCAACGTCAGCGGAATCGGGAACATGATAATCATCGGCGTTTTAAACGACTGAAACCACCCCACCACCAGCGCATAGATCAAAAGCAAAACGATCCCGAAAGCGATCCCCAGATCGCGGAACACCTCAAACGTCACCTGCCATTCCCCGTCCCATTTCACCGACCACTGATCGCCGCTTTCCGGCTGCGCCGTAAAAAGCTGATCAACCTTTTTTGACGCATTATCCGGCGGAACCAAAGCGTCCAGTTTGGGCATCAGGCTCAGGATCGCATAAACAGGGCTTTCCAGGTCTCCGGTCACATCGCCCGTCACATACGTCACCCTCATCAGATTTTTATGATAAATGACCGGATCCTTAAAACCCTCCTCGATCGTCACCAGGTCGCGCAAAGCGATTCGATTGCCGTTGTGCGATAAAGCCGTCATCTCGAGGACCGCATCCAGCGAATGCCGCTTCGCTGCCGGCAGCCTAAGCACGATCGCAACCGGCTCATTTTCCGACGATAAATGTACCAGATCAGCGGCATTCCCTTTGAGGCTTTCCGAAATAAGCGCAGCAATCACGCTCGGCGCGACCCCATTCAGGGTGGCTTTCCCGGCATTGATCCGCAAACGGTAAAGTTTTTCCGGTCCCGCCACAAACGAATCCACGTCGGTCACATTTTTATCTTCATTGAACAACTTTTCAATATCACCTGCCAGTTTACGCCGGCCTTCCTCATTAGGGCCGTAAACTTCGGTTACCAGTGTTGACAGCACCGGCGGCCCCGGCGGCACTTCGGCCACCTGCACATGCGCTTTATATTTCGCCGCGATTTCATGGATCTTAGGGCGCACCGACACCGCAATCGCGTGGCTCTGGCGCTTGCGTTCATCCTTGCCGGCCAAATTCACCTGCAGGTCAGCCTGCCAGGGACTCGACCGCAAAAAATAATGACGCACCAGCCCGTTGAAATTATACGGCGCATTAATACCGGTATACGCCTCAATATCGCGCACTTCCGGCACCGTACTCAAATAATCAGCCATTTCATTGATCGCCCTGGAAGTCTCTGCCACCGGCGTGCCCTCGGGCATATTAAGCACTACCTGAAACTCATTTTTATTATCGAACGGCAACATCTTGACTTTAACAGCCTTCAGCGGAACCAGCAGAACCGAAAAAAGCAATAAAACTCCCACACCGATCAGAAAATTCAGACGGACCTTCGGCTTTTCGATCAGCGGCTTCATATACCAGCGATATAACCGGGTCAGCCAGTCTTCCCGTTCTCCCTCGGCATGCGCTTTGAGCAAACCCTTTTGATGCGCTGACCCCAAAATCCGGCACGCCGCCCAGGGTGTAGCGACAAACGCCACCAGCATCGAGATCAGCATGGCCAGGCTCGAACCGATCGGAATCGGCCGCATATAAGGACCCATCAGGCCGCCGACAAAAGCCATCGGTAAAATCGCCGCCATAACCGTTAAGGTCGCCAGGATCAGCGGCCCCTGGACCTCATTGACTGCGTCGATCGTAACCTGCAGCACATCCCGCCCGCGATTTTTTGCCATCCGCAAATGCCGCACGATATTTTCCACATCCACGATCGGATCGTCGACCAGGATCCCGATCGAAAAAATCAACGCGAACAACGTGATGCGATTTAGCGTAAAACCCATGAAATAAAAACCCGCCAGCGTCAGCGCCAGGGTCATCGGGATCGCCACCGCCACGACCCCCGCTTCACGCCACCCCAAAACAAAAGCAATCAGCACGCTCACCCCGAACACGGCCAGCGCCATGTGAAACAACAGCTCATTCGATTTCTCTTCGGCCGTCTTTCCGTAATTGCGCGTAACTGTATATTCAACGCCCGCCGGAATAACACCCCCGCGCAACATCTCCACCTTCTTTAGGATCCTGGCACATAACTGAGCGGCATTGATGCCTTTACGTTTTGATACCGCCAACGTCGCGGCCAAAAAAGGACCTTTCCCGGCGATTGTTGAAGACGCACCAAAACGGATATTAACGGCCTGATCCTCTTCATCCGGCCCATCCACCACCCGTGCCACATCCTTCAGGTAAACCTCACCTCCCTGGCTGACGCTGACCACCAGATTTTCAAGATCATCCTTTGAACGGAAGAACGCATCCGCCTCCACCGCGATCGAACCTTTATCGCTATCCAGCTTGCCGGCGCCGCTTTTAACATTGGCGCGCTGAACAAGGGCTGCGATCTCGGAAGGATCAAGGATCCGCTCCTTAAGCCTGGCTGCGTCAAGCTCAACCCGAAACTGGCGATGCCGGCCGCCGGTGATCTGCGTTTCAGACACATCCGGAACTGTGCTGACTTCATTTTGAACATCGGACACCACATGTCGCAGGACGACATCATCAGAATTCCGGGAATGGAACGTCAGTGTCAACACCGGGACATCATCGATCGAACGGACCTTGATCAGCGGTTGTGTGCCGCCTTTAGCCAGCGAATCAAGATTAGCGCTGACCTTGCTGTACAGCTTAATAAGACTCTTTTCCACGTCTTCGCCGACTTTAAACCTAACCGAAATGATCGCGCCCTCCGAGCGGATCATGGAGTACACATACTCAACCCCGCTGATCTCCCAGAGCCGGCGTTCGCCGACATTCACGATTCTTTTTTCAACCTCTTCGGTGCTGGCACCGGGATAGGACACAAAAATATCAAACATCGGCACGCTGATCTGCGGCTCTTCTTCCCGCGGCAGGTTCATGATCGCCAGACCGCCCACAAAAACTGAAAACAAAATGATCAGCGGCGTGATCTTGGAACGGGCGAACGTGGCAACGACCTTCTCTATAAACCCGCCTTGTGGATTATTCATAGAACCTCTTTAATTTTTACCCATGAGCTTTTGCGCCAGCAATCTCATGCCGGGCTCATCGAGTTTTCCACCCAGGAAATAGAGCCGAGCCTCGGAAGAGGCCAGCGACGCTTTCATTTCCTCGTAAGCGCTTAGCGCGTTGAAACGCGCTTCCCGGGCTTCCTCGAGATCAATGATCGATTTACGCCCTTCATTGTATAAAGGCAGCAGCATCTCGACCGCCTGGGCCGCGTCATCCGCCATTGCCTTAACCACCGGATTATTATCACGCAGCGCGTCGAACCGGGCACTTTCACGCGCGATATCACGGGCTGCGGCATCCTTTAAAGAATCTTCTTCCAACCTTGCGCGCGTCAAAAGCGCGGCCGCTTCTTTAAGCCGGCCTTCCCGCGCCGGATCAAACAAGGGAAGCTCCGCCAGCACGCCAACCGTGACATTATTACCGCCTCGATCATTGAGGTCATGACGGTTATTCGTTCCATCCGCGGTCAACAACACTGTCGGCAAGGCAGAATCCCTGGCGCGCTTTAGCTCTTCCTGCCCGGCATTGATCCTGGCAGTGATCGCCAGGAAATCCGGCCGTGCCTGGAGGGCCGATCCGACCAACACATCAGCGGACAGGTCATCAACCGCGGTCGCCGGCATGGTCAAAGGAAGAACGATCTCACTGCCCAAAGACTGTCCTCTCATGATATTCATCAACATCTGCATGGCTTTTACCTGCCGAACCAAATTGTTCCTGGCTTGAACAAAACGCCCCGCCCGTACGCGCGCAGCATAAAAATCAGCGCCCAGCACCACACCCCGCTTTTTAAGGTCATCGGCCTTTTTCAGATCTTCCTGCGCCGTCCTGTCTGCTTCTTCGGCTGCCGCCAGCATCCCGTTAAGTGCCAGCGCGCTGGTATAGGCGTCATGCGCCAGCA
>PEAR01000010.1 GCA_002753745.1 Candidatus Omnitrophota bacterium
CATAAGCTGCGCGCACCACCTCACCGCTCAAATTCTTCTCATGAGAATCACGCAAGATATCCAGGTCTTTAACATCAAGCGCCCCGCTTAACGTCAACACGCGTGCGTCCATCTTGGTGGTTTTCTCGGCATTATTATTAATATTACCTGATCCTTCAACCCTGGCAGCTAATCCTGCCGCCTCCAGAAAAGCTCGGTCTGCTTTGTTGCCTGCGGGAAGACTCACAACACTCGTTGAACCATCCTTATACTTGAAGACCTGATCTCCTCGCTCTTGATCAGATGGATTCTTGTCTCCGAAAGATAAGCTAACCTCATGTTCGCCTTCAAAAACAACCTGACGTTCAAACTCCAGATAATTGTTTCTGGTAGTAGCCTTTGTTTGAGCCGCTAACTCTTTTACTCGATTAACATCGCTCTCAGCATCCGTAACAGGCTTCGTTGACGTTCCTCTATTAGAAACAACGGTCGCCTGCGCGTGATTCAGCGGCTTGGCAAGTTCTTCGACCTTAATCTCGCGTGACGGCTGTGGAGCCAAGGTAATGTCTTCCTGACCTTCCGGGGTTACCCATGCCGCTCTCACGGTTTTGGTCCCGATAGAACCGTTTGATCTGCCATCATCCGAGAGTGCGACGACAATTTCATTCTGATTTACCGTAAGATATTTATTTGCCGAAGTCACAAAAACCCGGAATTCTGACGGCTCCAATGGCAGTTCTGAAGCTCCTTCCATCAAGGGATCACCAGGCAAACGAACAACAATTCCGGTCATCTGGCGCCCGCCCTGCTCAAATACAACGTGGGCCCCTTTCTTAACCTCGGAACCCTGTGCCGCGCTGACTGTTGTGGCCGGTAACGACGACTTAGAGATCTGCGTCAAATGAATCGCCCTCGGATCTACCGCAACTAACTCTTGTGTCCCATCGAGCTTAACCGTTACACTGACCGCTTCCAATGTCCCCCGCGTCTTGCCGTCAACAAGCTTCAGCGTGTCAATCGTACCGGTTACCCGCACTCCCAAATACATAAACGACACTCTGCTGCCGCGACTATACGACACGGACTGGGCGGCGCTTCTTGCGCCGGGCACGGTCGGACTGCCCTGAATAAGGGTGGGCTCCGTAACAATGCTGCCTGTAATCAAATTCTCTGCCGGATGATTGCCGGACGTAACAACAGGATGAATCGCCATTCCGCCGGAGAAATACTTACGCGGAATGACTTCACCGGTGGTCTGGTTGACGTCCTCTTTCACAAGATTAAACGCGCCCTTTTTGTATGCCTCAACATACTTGTTCCAGATCTGCCGGGGATCAATGTCGGCGTTCTTATCAGCGACCCACGCACCTTCGATGCCGCCGGTTTTCTTATGGTCAACGTAGACTTGCGTCAACAAAGCATCTTTCAAACTTTGTTTGTACCACGTGGCCAAAATGACGGACTGATAGATCTGACGCAGGCTGGCGAAATTTCTGCCGGTATTGACTTCTTTTTCAAGCTCAGGGATGACGATTTCACGGAGGACTTGTTTGGCGATGTCTGCCTGTGGGGTCGTCTGTTCGGTGGAGACCTGGGTCGCTTTCACATTCAATGGTTGAGGGGTTGGCAGAGTGCTGGAGGACACGTTGCCCCGCGCATTATCTGCCTCCAGGGCAGCATGTCCCCCGGTGGGCATTGCGTTGTTCGACGTCGCTAAATAATCGGTCTCTAACATTACTTTAAGATGCGCATCCGTAACAACGGCAGTGAGCTTGCCGGCATTCTTCGCATCTTTCTGAGTATAGACCGCGGCACGGTCGGCAACGATCCAGACTTTGTTGAAGGTGTCCATCGGAATATCGGAAGCGGCAGCACCAAACTCGGCCTGGGCGCGTTCGTAAACGCGCTTCCAGAATTCTTTGCCCATATCTTTCTCGGGATAGATCATGGACGCGGTCACCTGCTTCAATAAATAATCCTGCGCCAGCATGTCGCGGCCAAGTGCGGTCTTGCCCAATTCGTCCGTTAAAATGCGGTCTTTTTCATATGGAGACAGGTTGACCCACTGATCTTTTTCAGCAATAGTCAATGATGCCAAAAAATACTCGATCATCTTTTGCGACTCTTCCTTAATAGAAGCATCATCAGCGGTGCCGGGCTTGAGGCCGGAATTGCCGGTATCCACAATAAAATCAAACATCAGCGGATTATCGGTGTGAACCGTTACTCCCCGCATAATAACGGGTACATAGGCCGGGCTGGTCGAAACCATCGAGCCCGGCGCGGGCAGCATAAGTGCTTGCGCGTACGAAAGATTGGAGCCAAAGATTGAATTAACCAGGAAAGCTAACAGAACGGCAAGGGAATAGATACGCTTTAACATGATTCAACACTCCAAGGCTATTTAGTTTTGACGAAGGCATCCACCGATCTCAGCATCACGCATTAAAGTGTCCATTAAAGCTTAAAACACACCTATTTGCTTGTATATGCGAGAATATAGAAAAGATAGCACATTATTTTCAATTGTCAAGGGCAGGAGAAGAAAACGTTTCCCTGAGTTCAGCGATCGGTTTAATCCCGATTAAAACCGGTTGAAGACCTGTGAGAGAACTCCTCTCATCCGCAGGATAAAAAAGTGAAACATGTTGACTGTTCCCTGGCATAACAGCATTGAAGTCGATACCGCCTTTTAAAGCCTGAGACTTGTCAGTGGTCTTTTCCGCGGGAGAAGGTTTTACCGGTACGATCCCCAGCAACCGTTCAAGCTGACGACGCAAACTGCCAAAAGAAACCCGCAAGATCCCGGCCTGCCGGGCGAATTCCTTAATATAAATTTCATCCGACTGCCGGGACTCATCCGCCATCATTTGCCGGATCGCACGGGCGCGTTCCTCTTTCGTTGCCTGCGCAAAAAAGTCTTCCGCCGGCACCTGCGCATCCTGAAGATACGTCTGCGGAAGATTGCCATACGCCGTGAATATCTCATCCAGAAATTCCAGGCTGGGAACAACCTCGGGCAGCCATTTTTGTGACGACCATTCAGGGCTCCCAAGACTGCCAACAATCAATTTCAGCTTGTTTAGCTCATTCATTACCACATGATGGGCATTTTCTTTGCCTTTCAGCAAAGCGCTAAACGTTTCATAAGCCTTTTCCATGTTTAAAACTGCCTCGACCGCCTTTAACGCATTCGCTGACATTTTATTCTGATCAAACCGGCCGGACTGGATTTCCAGCGGGACACCGCGGTAAAAAAGCCGCGCCATTTCCGAAAAAACACCGGGCGCATCATCCTTGCCAAGATCAAACTTGCCCGCCACAACCATCCGGATCTGACGGCTTTCCTTATCAACGTAATAATAGAGATCCCAAACCTTTCTCCCCTCGCGATCCGTCACGCCGAGAATATAACCATCATAACGTGTCGTCGAAATCACAGGATGCGCTTCCATCCGGGCCGTTAACGTGATCTCCCTGCCTTCGTTGGGCACAATGACCTTGAACCGATCCAAAGCCTGTTCGCCTGCCTCGAGCGCCTTGACCAGATCGGAGGGAGTACGCCGATCATCCTGCGAATATACCTGAAGTGAAAAAAGATCTTTACGTTCCAACCTCTCAAAAAAATACGTCCGGGCAGAAGCAATGATCTTTTGACGCTCTTCATACACTGCCCGCATGATCTTTCTTCTGCCAGCCCTGGTCAGCTTCCCGTCATCCGTAATATCATCCTTGACCAGCCGCCATCTGGCATGCGGATTAATCCCTTCGACATACGTGTAAACGCTTGAAGTAACCGTCTTTAATTCATTGATCGCTTCAGCAAGCGCTTCAGAAGAACGCACAAATCGTTTCTGATCATCGTCAGATAAAGAAAGCCTCGGACTCTTGACTTTCCCCACATGCACCCGCCCGCTCAACGCCGCCTGTACCGCTTTCAATTGTTTCTTCAAATTATAAGCCTGATCCGTGGTTAATTTTCTGACGCGCTCATTAAAGAAATACTGACGAATAAACGCCGTAAACTGATCGACCGAAAGGCCATAACGCTCCAGCTCATCCACGCGAACCCTGACCTGGTCACGCAGCGACGTCGAGGCGCGAAAGCGGCTGAACACCGAGTTATTGTCAACTTCACCCGGGAATAACGACTCCAGATATTGCCGGGCCCGGCGAGCGATATCCGCCATGTCAGTCTCCTGGGGCGTTTCGGCGCGATCACCGGTCAGACGGTTAAAACGAAACGTGGCCAACAATGTCGTTGCCGCCGGATCAATGACCGGCATCCGCGCAACCACTGTCGGGCTCTCCGCCTTGTCAAAATCAAATCCGCCGGAGAAATATTTACGCGGGATCACATCATCCGTTCCCGCCGCTTTTTCTTCACGGATAAAATTAAAGACCCCTTTCTCAAAAGCCTCAACGTAGGATTTCCAGACACGTTGCTTAAGACCTTTTTCACCATGCTCAACACCGGCGGTCCTGTTTAAATTGATATAGCTATTCGTTAACACACCAGGCCTTGATGCCATTTTCCTCTTAAGCCAGCCGGCAAGGATAAGCGTATGATAAACCTGGCGTAAATGAGCAAAGTTGGCGCCTTCGTTGACTTCTTTCTCGAGGATGGGGATGATGATCTCACGGAGAATTTGTTTGGTGATGACAGCAGATGCGTTGAACGATTGGGTGGTCGTCGATTCGGCAGAGACCTGGGTCGCTCTCACATTCAGTGGTTGAGAGGTTGGCAACGTGCTGGGGGACACGGCGCCCCGTTCACCTTGATCCACTGGCGGGGCGACATGTCCCCCGGTGGGCGTTGCGACGTTCGACGTTGCTAAATAGTCGCTATCCAGCATTACTTTTAGTTTAGCTTCAACAATGTAAACGGCAGCCTTCACCGCTGAGGCTTTCT
Source organism: Candidatus Omnitrophota bacterium (assembly GCA_002753745.1). Lineage (GTDB taxonomy): Bacteria > Omnitrophota > Gorgyraeia > Zapsychrales > Fredricksoniimonadaceae. The sequence goes on from PEAR01000010.1 coordinate 4,892, forward strand.
CATAAACCTGCGGATTATTAGGAACGATCCAAACTTTATTGAAGGTGTCGACAGGGATATCCGTCGAACCGAATTTCTCATAAGCTTGTTTATACACTTCAGCCCAAAACTGCTGACCGCTCTTGCTTTCCGGATAAAGCAGACTGGCGGTCAGTTTCTTGAGCAGATAATCCTGCTCCAGGAAAACTTTCCCCAAATCCGTCTGCCCTAACCCTTCGGGGATGATCCGCTGTCCTTCATACGGCGAGAGGTTAACCCATAATTCACCCTGCGGCACCGTCAGTCCAGCCAGAAAATATTTTGCCGACTGGGAAGTCTCATGCTTAAAAACTTCCGGATCGATGTTTTTCTCATCGCCCTGGTCCACCAAGAAATCCACCTGTAAGGGATTCGCCGGATCAACCTGCAAACCTTTAAAGATAACCGGATGCACCGGCGCGCTTAAACTCACCATCGCAACAACACCAGTCCCCATGACAGGCCCCGGCATCGAGCTTGCCCGGCCAATAGTCTCGGAAGCCAGAAAAACACATACCATCAGCGCTGCTGTTATATTGCGCATACCAATAAACATTTTACATTCACATCCCTGTTAAAACCCCCGGGGGCCACGACCCCTATCCTATAAGTATGCATTATAAATAGGTCTAATTACAAGGGTAAGCACCCTAAGGCAGGCTTATTCCCAAAAAGGCGGCAACACTAGCCAGCGGACGAATATCGACAATATCCGGTGAAAACCCGGCTGCAGACTGAAACCTTTGTATCATGGCCGGATCAAGATGATAATCAATTCCTTTGCCGTCAGTCTTCACATCCAGCCCCATCGTCTGCGGATTCAGATCAATACCTCCAGGAAGCAAGATTTGAGCGGCATCAGCACTGATCACTCCCAGCTGACGGGCGAAAACTCCTCCATTCTGCTGCAGCCATTCCCAAACAGGAGCATCTTTCTCAAGCGCAGCAACATCAGCTTCCATTTCACCGGCGATCACCTCTTTCTGATCTTCGGTCAATGCTTCATAGCTGTCCTCAAACGCTTTGATCCTGTTCTTAATGCTTGTCGTATGCCGCTCGATCTTCTTACGATTATTTCGGTCTGACTGCTCAACCTGAAGTTGCGTAATGACCTGCCGCAAACCGGCCAGGCGATTTTTAAACTTCCGGGCCGGACTCTTTCTATGCTTATCCTGAGCCAGCACCATATGGCCCTCGTCATAGGTCAGAAACCCGCTGACCGCGACGGCTGGACGCGCTTCATTGTCTGCCTCGTCAGGCACCGGCAGCTGCAGCCGCTTGATCTTTTCCTCATCCATGGGCCGGACATCTCGATGAATATTAAATTCATCATTACTTACCTCAACAGCCTCAGCGCCTCCCGCCTTCTTGACAACCAAATACGTGAACTGCGCCTTGACTTCATCGCGGATATCATTGGCGAACTCCTCGCCATGTTCTTTAACCAAAGCCTGATAGGTAGCTTCTTCCAGGTGCGATTCCAGGCGCGCACCCTCACCGGTCTGCGGCTCAAAACCCAATGAGCGCAGGCCGTCAATAAAACGCTGCGAGACCTGATTCTTCATCGGAAGGATCACAGAAAACAAGCCGTCAGGCTTGAGAATGCGATGCACATTTCGAAAAAATTCCACCCGGTTGGAATCTTTGACATAACGAAACGCGTACGACATATTCACCAGGTCAAACGACTCCGCCGGAATTTTACTGATATCCTCAAACGGCCCTGCGATCTGCTCCCCCGGCCTAGGGATCCCATGGGCCAGCATTTTGGGGCTTAAATCAAAATCTGTTACCTTCAAATAAAGGCCCCTGGCATTAAGCGCCTCTTTCCTGTGCAGATACGCCCGCAACATCGTCGACGGTCCAGAACCGAGATCGAGCGCTTTCTTCGGCGCCTCTGGCGTACTTTTAAGTTCGGTGAAAAATGCCTGTGACAAATGATCCAGATTGGCCTGATTGGCATAAAACGAGCCCTTGTGCTCCAGGATACCGGCGTACATCCCGGCCAGCTCATCCCACATTCCGGTCGCGCGGGCGTTCTCGGGCGTATGAAGGATCTGCCCGAGCCTGACCAGAAACCTCGAGATCAACCCGGATTCATATTCGTCAAATTTCACATCGTCGGGATCAACTTCGGCGTTAAGGCTGTCGATCGCGTCCTGTTGCAGATTGCGGAAGGTGTCCATGATCTGGGGCGATAAATGACCATTGACGATCATCTCCGACAGCAAACGCTTGACGCGCAGCACCCGGCCTTTAACCGCGTCGATCGATACCGGGATATCAACGTCCAGATCATAAATATCGATCACCCGGCCCAGAAAATTACGCAAAGCGTCCCAACGGTGCGTGCGGTCAACCGCCTGGTCATAGGTCGAGGGCTTCCAGGGCTTATCCAGAAATATAACCGCATCAGCCTGGGTTAAATTCTGCCCAACGCCAAGGGTCCCAATGGTAGATACCAGCACCGGGATCCTTTTATTCTGAAAATCATCCACCGCGGTTGCCCGCGCTTCAATCTTGATATCTCCGTCGGAATACCCTAAAGCGACCTCCGGCATAGCTTTTCTTAAATACTCCATGAACCGCTCGGTGACGGTGCGATAACCGCTAAAAACAAGTGTCGAGCCGCTTTTCGCCAGCCGATCTTTAATGATCGCTGCCGCTGCCGCAAATTTAACTGAATCACCTTCCTGGCCGAAGATCGCGGGCGACGCCAGAACCTGTTCGAGGCGCATCAGCATCAACGCTGATTCATTGGAAGCCTGCTCACGTTCTTCACCATCGGGCTCACGATCAAGGTGCGATCCGTAATTCTCTTCAAATTCGCCGGGATGCCTTAAGACCTCGTCATATAAAGCCATCTGGGTTTCAAAATCACCCTCCAGAGGCAGCACCTTGCCGTCAATCTCCATGGTTTTGTTATACGGATCAAGCTCGACCCGATGGCGGCTTTTTGCCGGCAAACCGCCGAGCACCTCGTCTTTCAGCCAGCGGATCATGTGCGTGGCAAGGTATGAATGCAACAGAGACATTTTCCCGAGATCGGTCTTGCGAAAGACAGAAGCAAACTGCCGTGCATCCAGCGAACACAGCCACAGCTCCTCAGGCGTGTTGCCGCCCCGCGCTAAAAACTGCAAATACCCGAACAGATCCGCCACATCATTTTCCAGCGGGGTTCCGGTCATCACCAGCTTGTACTTCGCCTCGGCCGCGCCCTTGCCATCGCTATCGCCAAACACCGCCTGACTGCGGCGGGTAGAGGCTCTTTTCAGGAAATGCGCCTCATCCAGAACCAGAAAATCCGTCCTGATCGGCGCCTGCTGATGCCGGGAATATACAGAAACACCCTCATAGTTAAAAAGAATAACCCGCCGGCGGCCGGGCGCCGGCGCAGACCGTACGCCGTTTAAATAATCATATCGCGCCATCCCGCTTAAACGCTGAACGGTGATCAGGGGATGACGGGCAAGCTTGTCAAGTGGCAAACCTTCATTAAGGACCACCAGATCGATCGGCGTATCCGTATGGTCCGCCAGGTCCTCGACCCAGCGGTTAAGCACTTGACCCGGACCAAGCACCAGCATTTCCTGTTCACCTGAAGCTAAAAACGACGCCAGCGCCACCAGCGTCTTACCCGTCCCCATTTCATCGGCCTCCAGCGCCTGATGACTTTTCAAAATACGATCAACATTCACCAGCTGATACAAATTCAAATGCGTCGACTGGCGCAAGCCCTGTTCTTTCAACGTGTACTGCAAAGGAAGAACCTGCGCTTCAAGCGACGTTAAGATCAACGACAACGCATCCCTCAAAATTCCCGCCGGCTCACGATCGCGCGCCGCCTCTACGGCCGCCATCGTCCTCACCACCGGATCTTCCTCACCCTGCGGCGCGTAATATTTCTTAAAGAAATACTTTTCCTCCAGCTTGCGGATAAAATCTGTTGCTTGCCGGCGAACGATCGCTAAGAATGCCTCATCGCGCTGCCGCCCCGCCGTAACCTTATCAATACATTTCTGCAGATTCCCGGCCAAAAGGCGAACCTTGTCCGGATCATGCACGACTGACACATCATTACCGTTTTTCTCATCTGCCACCGGCGCCAACACCGGCGCTGATTCATCTCCGGTCGAGGTGATCAAATCGGTGATCCGGTCGTCGACAATTTGTTTCAGCTGATCTTCATCATACGCGCCGTCCATGTGCGCCGCGGCCAACCGCCAAAGGATATTGCGCATATCGAGCGAATACCGCGACGCCATCACGCTCCACAATTCGCGGTCCCAAACCCCCCGAAAAATATCCGAGATCTCCCGGTCCACCGCCGCGCGAGCCCTTGTCTCTTTGACTTTAACCTCGCTATCTTCTTTAACCCATTGATCCGGGCCCATCCTTACCCAGGACACTTCCCGCACACTGCCATCCAACCTGATTCCGCGAAACACCAGGCGCGACAAAATCCCGTCAAAACGTTCCATCCGGGCCAGAAACAGATCCTTCATCCGGCCAATGCCTATGGACACAATACCCGGATTAAAATCTCCGATAACAAGACTTTGAGCAATCTGTCCTGTCGCCAATAATTTCTCACCCACCACATCTTTAAGCGACAATCCGATTTCCTTGACGAACCAACTCTGATCTGCCAGCATCTCCCTGATCTGATCCAAAACAACCGAACAGCTTGTTTCTTTTGTCCAAATCCCCTCGACTGTCCGATTCCAAACCACCAGAACCTCTGTCCCATCCAGTTTTATTCCCTTAAAATCAAGACGGGTCAACTTTCCATCCGTCCGTTCCATTCGAGCCAGGAAAAGATCTTTCATCGCCCCGACACCTACCGCCACTGCACCGGGATGGAAATCGTCAATAATAAAGCTTTTCGAAAACAACCCTCTATGCAAAGATTTTTCCCCAATGACTTCCTTCAACGACATCCCGGGTTCTTTCACCTGCCAACCCGGATCGATCAGGATCGTCTTTATGTGATCCCAAACTCTGCTCATATTGCTTTTATTCTCCCAAACACCCTCGCGAACCCGATACCACACCGACGGCTCAGTCATGATATCTTTTCTAATCCCTCTAAACTCCAGACGAGTTAATATCCCGTTCGTCCGCTCCAGCCGTGAAAGGATAAAATCATCAAGATCTCCGCCAACGCCCGAAGGCACATGCCCAGGCTTAAAATCACCAAACACAAGTCCCTTGGGGAAAATGCCGGTCTTCATCGCGCTCTTTCCCATGTATTCCTTCAATGATAAATTCGGCTCTTTCACCACCCATTGGGAATCGGCCATTGTTTCCACGATCCAGGCCGCTATGCCTGCCTTCATTTCGTCCTGCCTTAACTCTTCAGCGCTTCTTTCCCGCGCCCATACGCCATCGACGCTCCGTCTCCATACGACCTGCGGCTCTGCGCCACTTTTCCGCAATGCTTTAAAAACCAAACGTGACAATATCCCTGACTGGCGCTCCAGCCGCACTAAAACGAGATCCAGCAGATCCTCGCCAAGGCCAACCGGAACACTGCCGGGCTTAAAGTCATCAATGGCCAGGATCTTCGGAAAATCGCCCCTCAAGAGTGAAGCCTCCCCAAAGATATGTTTCATCGAGAATTCGGGTTCTTTCACCTGCCAGACCGGATCAGCCATGATAGCGGCCAACCGCGCCAGACTTTCCTCCTTCAACTGCTCTCGCTCTATTTCTTCCTGGGTCTTCTCTCTTTCCCAGACGCCGCCGCTATTCCTCAACCAGGCCGCAGTACTTGTTGTGCCATCACGCCCTTTTCCCATAAAAACAAGCCGCCTTATTACCCCATCTTCCCGTTCCATCGCGGCAAGAATAATATCATCCAGATCTTCGCCGACACCAACCCGGACATTCCCTGGTCTAAAATCGGCAATAGATAAAACGGCAGAGAAACATCCCCGATCAAGGGCTCTCTTTCCCATCATCGGCCCAAGAGAGATCCCGGGATTGGTTACTTTCCACGCCGGGTTCTCGGTGATGACCTTTATCTGATCCAGCGTTTTTCGATAGATATCATTTTTTACCCAAACACCCGCATCATTACGGATCCATTCCGCCGATTCAGATGTGCCATCCATATTTACTCCCTTAAAGACAAGCATCGTTAACAAGCCATTGTTCTTTTCCATTCGAGTTAACAAAAGATCTTGCAAATCCAATCCAACGCCGACACTCCGATCACCATTCTTGAAATCCGCGATCACAAGCCCGAAAGGAAAACGACCGAGAGTCAGCACCGTATCTCCCCCCCATCCCTTAAAAGAAAGCGCCAACTCCCGCCCGCCATTGACCCAAAAAGGATCATTCAGAACAGCATGGATCTCAGCCTGGATCCTTTTACGCAGCTCGACTTTTTCTGAAGCATCCACCAGCCGGGCCCGGACGGTTAAGGCCATGAACCGGTTTGCCGGCGTTGTAAGTCCGGCGCGGTCGAGCGAATGGATCACGATCATGACCGGCGCCACTGTGGCCGCCATATCCATACCGCCGGAGAAGTATTTTCGCGGAATCATTTCCTGCGTCAGCGGGTCTTGTTCTTCCTTGACGTAATTGTAAACGCCTTTTTTGAAGGCCTCGACGTAACGCCGCCAGATCAGTTCCGGGTCGCGGCTTTGGTTTGGCAATAGGGAGTTTCCCTGGGGTGCTTTCGTATTCGTTGGTTGAAGGGTTGGCCATTGGCTGGGGGACACGGCACCCTGCTCACCTTGATCCACTGGCGGGGTGACATGTCCCCCGGTGGGCATTGGGGTTTCGATAACACTTTGTGTGTACTCGGTTCCGAGAATTTTATTTTTATCGACGTAAACTTGTGACAAAAGACTGGCTTTGATTTTCTTTTTATACCAGGTCGCCAGAATCAGCGATTGATAAACCTGACGCAATGGTGCGAAATTTGCGCCTTCATTAACCTCTTTCTCAAGGATGGGGATGACGATTGAACGCATGACGTCTTTAGCTATATTTTGTGAAACATCGGGCGATTGGGTGGTCGTCGTTGAGGTTGAGACCTGGGGTGCTCTCGTATTCAAAGGTTGAGAGGTTGGCAAACGGCTGGGGGACACGGAACCCCGCTCAAGTTGATCCGCTAGCGGGGTTACATGTCCCCCGGTAGGCGTGGCGTTGTTTGTTGTTACTAGATAATCTGTCTCCAGCATGACTTTCAGACGGCTCTCAACAACATACGCCGTATCGGCGGTTGCATTTTCGTAAACCACAGCTTTGGCGGGCATGATCCATACTTTGTTAAAGGTATCAACCGGAATATCCGTTGTCCCAAACTTTTCGTAAGCAGCCTGATAAACTTTTGCCCAGAACTTTTTGCCGGTCTCCCCTTCAGGATAAAGAACCGACGCTGTGAGCTGTTTTAACACATAATCCTGTGCCAAGAGGTCGCGGCCCATCTCGGTTTGGCCAAAGGCGTCGGGAACGATGCGGTCTTTTTCATACGGCGACAAATTGACCCACAGGTCTTTCTCGGGAATGGTGAGCGAGGCGAGGAAATATTTGATGAGGCGCAGAGCGTCGTTGGTCGTCGATAAGGTAGAGACCTGGGATGCTTTCACATCGCCCTTATCCAGAATGAAGTCGAAGCGAAAAGGGTCATGAAGGCAAACTTTTATACCCATAAGCAATGCTGGCGCAAAAGACGGGCTGAGCCCCAGGAGCGCGCCAGGCGCCGGTAACGAACCTGCCTGCTGGCCATACGCTGGCAACGGCATCCCTGTGCCGGTCAACACAAACGCTGCGAGTACCAAAGACACAACACCGCGCCTGCCTGCCCCCCGCAGCCAATAGAATAAACCGGTTCGGCCATTCCCGGCCGACTTGCTATAGATACTTTTTATCATAAAATTCTTATCGTTGATGAAGTATAGAATATAAATTATTGAAATGCCAACCGGGGAGCATAAACGGAGAAAATGGATGAAAAAAGAAAGCGGCCTGTTTTAGGCCGCCTTCTGCTAAATAATTACCAGAAACTAAACTATTCCCACTCGATCGTTGCCGGGGGTTTGGAACTGATATCGTACACCACGCGATTGACGCCACGAACCTCATTAATAATGCGATTCGACATTTTACCCATCAGCTCATACGGCAAATGCACCCAGTCGGCCGTCATCCCGTCCACACTGGAAACACAACGGATCGCAATGACATTCTCATAAGTCCGCTGGTCGCCCATCACGCCCACGGTCTTGATCGGTAACAAGATCGCAAATGACTGCCAGATCTCATTATAAAGATTCGACCGTTTGATCTCTTCCATCACCCGCTCATCGGCTTCACGAAGGATCGTCAGACGCTCTTCAGTAACATCGCCAAGAATACGGATCGCGAGGCCCGGCCCCGGGAACGGCTGGCGTTTAAGCAAAACTTCCGGCATAGCCAGAACTTTTCCGATCGCGCGCACTTCGTCTTTAAAAAGATCGCGCAGCGGCTCGATCAACTGCAAGTGCAAAGACTTCGGCAAACCGCCGACATTGTGATGACTCTTGATCACCTGGGAAGGACCGCCGGTCGGCGACACGGACTCAATGACATCAGGATACAGTGTACCCTGGGCCAGGAACTCCGCGCCCTTGATCTTCTGGGCATTCTCCTGGAACACTTCTACGAAAACGCGGCCGATGATCTTGCGCTTTTCTTCAGGATCGGTAATGCCCTTAAGTTCATTGACGAACCGCGCGGCGGCATCCACCATCATCACGTTCATCTTGAAATTAACTTTGTAATTCTTGTAGACCGACTGCCCCTCGTTCTTGCGCAGTAAGCCGTTATCAACGAAAATACAATAAAGATTATTTCCGATCGCCCGCTGCAGCAGCATAGCGGCCACGGAAGAATCCACTCCGCCGGAAAGACCAAGGACCACCTTCTTGTTTCCCACCGTTTCCTGGATACGCTTGACAGCCGCCTCAATGAAACGGTCCATGGTCCAGCGCGGCAGGCAACTGCAAACACCCAGCACGAAATTCTGCAGAATATTTAATCCCCGCTGTGTATGCACCACTTCCGGATGGAACTGCACGCCGAAGATCTTCTTTGAACGGTTGGCAATAGCTGCACAATTATTATTGAGCGTATGCGCGATCTTCTCAAAACCCGGCGGGACCGTTACAATCTCGTCGCCATGGCTCATCCAGACCGTTAAATTAGTCGGTAAATTGGCAAAAAGATCCTTGTTGCTGTCAACGAAAAGCTCGGCCCGGCCATATTCGCGGTCCTTGCACTTGTTGACCTTGCCGCCCATCATATGGGTGATCACCTGCATCCCGTAACAAACCCCCAGGATCGGTAAACCCATCTTGAATATTTCCTTATCAGGCTGCGGAGCATCCTTGTCGTATACGCTCATCGGCCCGCCGGAAAGAACCAAACCCTTGGCGCCCATCTCCCGGATCTTCTCAGGGGTGATATTAAATGGAACGATTTGGCTGAATACCTTGCTTTCACGGATACGGCGCGCAATCAGCTGCGTATATTGAGAACCGAAATCAAGAACCAGAATGATGTCGCGGCTTCGGGCTTTCTTGACCTTGATGTTCAAGGTCTTTGAGCTGCCCTTAAGCAGACTGACTTTCCTGGTCTCGCCGCGATGACCCATATTGGTCGACGGCGCAAGCTTCCTCAGCTTCAGCTGGTATTTCGGCCTGGCCTTAAACTTGGGCTTGGCGCTTTTTACCGCTTGAGGTTCTGCTGGCTTACTTGTTTTCGGCATTGACTTCTCCCCTATTTTTTCCCATGCCCACTTTTTGGATCATCTGGAAGACCTTGCCTTCGCTCCGGAAGGAATGGGCGATAATGATCTTCGAAACCTAAACTATTGCCATTCAATAATTTACGTAATTTTAACAGTTTTTGCTGTTTTTAACCTATGGTTATAGCCACTTATATTATATTATTATAGAGAAAAGTCAATAAGAAAAGGCTCGACGATAATACGATATCAAAAGGTATATCGCATTACACTGCAGATTGTTACAAACGAAGATCAAAAAGATTCAGAGACGTCAGACGTTCGGCGCCATTGATCACGGTCCCACAAAATCAGCCAGGCTCACATCCGGGGTTTGTTTAATGATCACCGGCGCCAGGCCTTTGATGCTATCGGCCGCCAAGACAGGCGATCCGTTTCTGCGATCACCTGATAAAGCGTCATTACCCAAAGAACGGCCGGAAATATCAAGATCGATACCACCTACCTGAGAAGCATCTTGCGAAAGTTTTTGCAATTCCTCAGGAGTCCCTCCCTGTTCAAAATACAAAAGGAACACAACGCCTTCAAGGTCAACAGTCTCACGGCCGCGGTCATCTATTGTAACCATAGGCGAAAGATCATATTTTTTACTTAATTTCTTAATCGCCGCTGCGAGAGCACTCGCTTCTTCACGGCCGATCACCATCATCGACAAATATGACAAATACCAGATCACTCTCTGATTATGCAGCGAATACGCATCCTGCTGGAACCATCCGGAGCGAACAGATATCCCTTTTCCCTCAGTATTAAGCACACGGTCAAGAATCTTTTTTAATACGACAGACTCTTTAGTCCAGTTTTGATTCTGGTGCGAAAAAGCCACCCGCATCCTTTGCTCGGAAATTTGACTATCCTCAAACCCTAGCTGCTGGTCAAACCAGCGCCAAACAAAATCATTTGGACCAACAACATCCTTTTTAGACTGACTGGCGAATTCCGGTTGAAAGAAATCCGACTTTGACTGGATAATCACCCACGGCTTTAGCCCTCCCTGGGGCAAAAACGATTTTATGACCCGCTCCCCGATCCCATTACCATTTCCATTAACCACGGGCTTGCCCTCCTCTCGGGATCTATACCGAACACGCGATTGCGCCGCAACGTTAAGGATGTAATCAGAGAAATTGTTAGCCTTGAGCAATGTTACTGCCGGCGTTTCTCCGATCTCATCCGCCGTCAAGTCCTTGCGGCCAAACGATCCCGAGACCGAAAGACCAAAAATATTCTCCGGGCTGTTCCCCAAAATCGCCGCATACCCTTTTACCCTGATCTTTTCCGGATCCATCGGGTCAACCACAAAGTTCTCATTTTCCACCTGAGGCCCGGGCACACCCAGATCTTTACTTGTTAAATTATTTTTTAAATAGATACGAGATTTTGTCTGTTGCACATAACGCCATAAAGCGGGATTTCCTTTACGCCAGTCAACCCGCCGGCCCGGACTAAAAATAACAGAATACTCAATGGGATAGGTCGACGCAGCCGGCACCACCACCTCGCGCCCGGCGGGATAATTGGAGTACATGATCAACGCCGGCGGCATCTCTTTATATTGCGCCACCAAACGCTCCATCTGCTCGAAAACCCTGGGAAAATCGTCAACCGTACGGATATCCGGAAAAGCAAAATCTTTGCCAAAACCCTCAATGATCGGCACAAACTCCCCCTCACGCTCCCCCTTATGCAACGACACAAAATGCGGCTCATCGAAGATCAAATGCAAGGCATTAGTCGCCGACTCAAGCTTGTTAGCTTCTTTTCCTTTAACAATGTTCTTGAACAGGAATGCCTTAAGAATAGCGTGAACAGCCGTAAGAACCATGGGATCTGTATTCCGATATCTTTGCTGGATCTCTTCCTGAAGTTTCGGCGAATCAAAATATAGATCAGGAATGACAACTTCTTTAGTTTCAACAATCGTCTCTTCCTGCTGAGGCTCAACAATAATGCCGGAATGCACCATCTCCTTGTCATTTTTCTGCGAGTCTTTAATATGACTTTCGGAAGATATCGCCAGGCGGTCACCCGTACGATACTGGTGGCCATTGATCTGAAGGATCTTGCCGCGGCCGATCTTTTTGATTTGCGCGCCGGAGCCTACTAATGAAACGCCCGGGATCAGTCCCTGACGGGCGATCCTCGCCAGATGCATGTGATAATCACCATACAAAGTTACAAGTCCACCAATATCACCGCCAACAACTAATTGTTGAAGCCCTTTCTGATTATTATCATCGGAAACCATGATCACAGGGCCTTTCCCCTGAGCACGAAACCGGGCCACATCTTGCGGACTGAAAGCCAGGACCCCGTCGACTGCTCCGGCGGATAAACCCGTACTGATCTTTGATATTTCGCTAAAGCGGGATCCTTCAATGATCTTGCCAACCTTGCGGATACGCCGTTGAATAGCCAAAGGGATGGCCGTCCTTGAGATATCCCCATCATCGGCCATTTTGGTCAAAGTCATCATCTGAAGATCTTCCGGAATATCCTGCTTGTTCACCTGAACCACGAAAAGCCTCCCGTTGTCAACAATAAACTCCACTTCGACCGGGTAGTTATAGTGCCGCTCAAAAGCCTGCGCCAGTCTTTCCAGAACCTGATACAGCCCTCCGTTAAACGAAGAAAACTGATCATTAACAGCGTGACTGATCGCCATCATCGGCCGATCAGAGCCATTGCGAATGTCCTCCGGAGGCGTCTGCAAACCAAGCGTCCCTGAAAGAATGAAATCACCCGTATCCGGATTGCGCGACACAAAAACCCCGCTGGCGCTTTCGGGCCCCTTATCACCAAAAACCTCCTGCTGGACAACAATAGAGGGCCCAATGTCTGACGGGAAACCCCGCAACCCTAACTCATTGATATCAAAAACAGCCGTGGGCGTCGTTAAATAATCACGCGCATCCTTTGCTTCCCAGTCTGCGTATATTTTCTTGATCGCATTAACAATACCCTCGACACTCGTCACCCCCTTGACGGTCGACAGCAATCCAGGCATATTGATCGCGCCCGCCGAACGCACGGCAAAAGGGCCATTTCTTAACGATTCAGGGAACCGGGCAATTAACGCCGCCGCCACTTCTTCCAAAGACACGTCACCCTTCTTGTTTGCCTGATAAAGATATCCCGATAAAATCTTGAAAGGCGGAATTTCAGCAAAAAACTTCTTTTCTTCATCAGGTAAAGACTCTCTTAACTTGGATAAGATCTCATCCGTCTCCAATAAATTACGTCCTTTGTTACCCGCCTCTGCCGGCTTATCTGTTATAAAATCTTCAACTTTCTGAGCAGCCTCAGACGTGCCCGAACGACTGGCCCCGACGTCCAGCAAATCCAAAGAACCTTGCATCGACGGCAAGGATTTCTCCATCGGCCGGAAATTAAGGGCCGGCCCCATCTGGGGTCCGAGATCCAAACCGCCGGAAAAATATTTCCGCGGCAGCACTTCGCCGGCAGCATCGGTCTCTTCGCGCACATAATTAAACACGCCTTTTTTATATGCCTCCAGATACCGTTCATAGATCGCAGCGCGGATCGTTTTATCGGCCAGTACAATGCCGGATGTTTTTCCCCGGTCAACATATCCCTTCGACAGAGTCCCGTCTTTAAATCGGCGTTTATACCAGGCCGCCAGAATCAGCGCGTTATAGACCTGCCGCACCTGAATAAAATGTTCGCCGCTGTTTACTTCCCGTTCCAGCTCCGGGATCACGATCTCGCGGAACACCTGGGTCATCAGATTTTTCTCCGGCGTCACCGCGCCGGATGCCTGACCGTCTCGCGACAGGTAATCGTCTTCGGTCATCACTTTAAGAGTCGCTTTAACGATCACCGCGACACCCCCCCGCTCCTGCACCTCAATCTCACCGGGCGTGATCCACACACGATTAACTGAATCCATCGGCACATCCAGCGTCCCCAGCGCATTCTCAGCCCTGGCATAAACCCGCCGCCAGAACTCCTTACCCAGCCCCTCTTCGGGATACAACAATGACGATGACAACTGTTTTAACACATAATCCTGACCCAGCAGGTCGCGGCCCATCTCGGTATCGGCCAGCACATCCGGCACGATCCGGTTGCTTTCCAGCGGCGAAAGGTTAACCCATACTTCTTTTTCAGGAACAGTGAGGGCGGTAAAGAAATAACGCAGGTTACGATTAGCTTCTTCATCGGTGAGAGCGGACTGACCTTCTTCCACCAGAAACTGAAAACGGAAAGGATCCTGACCATCCACCTTAATGCCGCGGAACAAAGCCGGACGCACAGCGGCCCCGGGGTTGACCATCACCCCCGGCGCCGGCAGAGAAAAAAGCTCCGCTGCGGACGATGGCAACGCCAGCGTCAAGATCAATAGAAAAATCAGCATTGAGGATAATAACTTTTTAACCATGCCCCTCCGCTTTACCCGGCAATAACACGTTCCTGGCTCCTAAAAACATCCGCAGATCCCCTAAAGGCTGAACATTGATGATCACCGGCACAAAACCGGCAACATTCTGAAGTTGTTCCAGCATCGCGGCATCAAGCTTAAGCGTGATCGCGCCGCCGTCGCCGCGCGTCTCGACGTTCATACGGCCCAAAGTCAAGTCAACACCGCCCTTCATTAAATTCGGATTCATGGCTTTATCAGCAGAATTTTCTGCCTGTGTGATCTTGTAGCCTTTCAGGATCCGTCGAACAAGCTTGTGCGCACGACGATACTTCGGATTTAAAGCGATAGATGTTTCCAGCTCCCGGACTGCCGCATTACGATTGCCCCTCATGGCATAAGCCACGCCAAGGTTGTAATGGAAATCATAAGCATCACGAGGATTAGTGGCTATCGCTTTTTTATACGCCGCGACAGCTCCTTTGTAATCCTTCTTCTTCATTCTTGCCGTCCCTAGTGAATCATAGGCAACCGCATCATTCGGATCAATAGCAATTGCCTTCTCCGACATCACAACGGCGCCATCATAATCTTTCCTAAGCCAGCGCTCAATCCCGATATTGTTATAAAATGAAGCCAGGATACCCTCACGCCAGGGCCTGATGACGATCCATTTCTTTCCCAACTCCCCATTAATATTGATACGTTCACCTCTCGGAGGAATAACATGCGTTCTGGATAAAACCGCCTCTTTGCTATCCATCGGCCATCCGGAAGGCTCCACCCAAAAATACCGGCCATCCGCCAAACGCGCCAACAAAAACGAATGCTCCCGCGTAGAAACGCTCCAAAACTCAAGTCCCAGATCTTTAAGATACAGCGCCATCAAAGCGCTGCGCCCCAGACAGTTGACCTCCTGTGTCAGCCGAGCCATCTTGGGAGAATCAACGATGGTGTCATCTACCCATCCCGGCATGGACGTCACCGGACCAAGAATAGACTTGATCGCCGCGATCTGCGCCTTACCCGCTTGGGGTGATTTCTCCCCGTACTCATCTTTAATCGCAGCAATCCCATCAACCAGACCATCCACCATGCGCTTTGAGATCTTCAGACGACCCAAATGCATCACCTTGTACATAAGCATCTCAAATTTGGTACGCCATGCCGATCGAGGACCTTCCAACCCTTTCTTGAGGCCCTCCTTCAGCATCTTTACACCGCGCCAATACGTCAGATCCTCCACTTTTATTTGAACATTCTGCACCGCTAATGCCACGGCCCGCTGAATCAGGTTATTGAGATTATTAAGCTCTTGGCTCTTTATTCCCATCCAGGCCAGGATTTCCTGTTCGGAAACAGATCCATTTGCCCGCTTAATGACCGATACCGCGGGAATTTCATAAGCATCCGTCTCTTTAAACAAAATATCACCCAAACCGTAGATAACCTGGATCGCGAATCCCTCGCTCTTATCTTTCCGCTGACGCGCCAGATACCCCGCTGCCTGCTTGAACCGCTCCGCAAGGCCGGGCGACGATGGCTCGCCATCGCTGAGACGCAGCGACCTGAGCTTTTTCAACCACATCAAAGTTTCCCTGACATTGATATCTTCCGGCAGCGTAAAATAATAAACAGGCTCATCGTTATCAGACTGACCATCAACTTTTCTCAGAAAATCACCGAATGCCTTTTCACGAGGCACAAACTGCACCGCAATATGATCGGTTAAATACAGCCAGTCGGTACGATTAACATCATGTACATGCCGGACCTGATCTTCCGGCGAACCGGCAAAACGCTCGCGCTCCTCCGGCGTCGGCCACACGGGAGTAGACAAAAATTTCTCCAGCTGAACCGTGATAATATCGGCATTTACATTCTTCATGGAATGATCCGGCAAACGCGGCGCGATCGACATCGCCTCATCGACCCGCCCGAAAAAAGCGCCGCCGGAAAAATATTTACGCGGGATCATTTCCGCGGTCAACGGGTCCTGCTCTTCTTTAACAAAGTTATACACGCCTTTCTTGAAAGCTTCGACGTATTGCCCCCAGATCTTTTCCGCCTCCCTGGGGTCTTTAATATTCACGCCTGCGATCTTATTTTTATCAGCGTAGACTTTTGAAAGTAACCCATCCTTGATTTTCTTTTTATACCAGGCCGCCAGGACCAGAGATTGATAAACCTGGCGAAGCTGGGCGAAATTCTTTCCTTCGTTGACTTCTTTTTCGAGGACGGGGATAATGATTTCACGCATAATTTGCGGAAACCTCCTCCCTCCCCGGGAGGGGGAAGGTTCAAATGATTTTTGATTTAAAGTCAATAATTCTTCCTCCTCCCTGGGAGGGAGGAGGTTGCTTGCATAATAATCGACATCTAACATTACCTTGAGATGACTTTCGACAATATAGGCCGTGCCGGCATGCGCGTTTTCATAAACCACAGCTTTCTCGGGGACGATCCAAACTTTATTGAACGTATCAACCGGGATATCGGTCGTACCAAACTGCCGGGCGGCTTGACGATAAACCTCGGCCCAAAACTTTTTACCCGTTTCCCCTTCCGGATAAAGCAAGGACGATGTGATTTGTTTTAAAAAATAATCCAGCGCCAGAAGGTCACGGCCCATTTCGGTCTGACCAAAGGCGTCGGGAACGATGCGGTCTTTTTCGTAAGGAGACAAATTAACCCAAAGATCTTTTTCGGGAACCGTCAGGGAAGCCAAAAAATACTTGATCAACCGAGTAGACGCCTGAGCATCAGCCGGTGAAGAAAGAACATCGCCTTTATCCAGAATGAAATCCATCTTAAAAGGATTATCGGAATAAACTTTAAT
The DNA here is from genome assembly GCA_002753745.1 of Candidatus Omnitrophota bacterium. Taxonomy (GTDB): domain Bacteria; phylum Omnitrophota; class Gorgyraeia; order Zapsychrales; family Fredricksoniimonadaceae. The sequence continues at coordinate 21,926 of PEAR01000010.1, forward strand.
ACCTGCGAGGACCGGCGGATTAAAGGCTTGACTTAATGCGACCATCTGACCTGGAAGAGAAAGATTGGCCTGGGCAAAAGACAAAGGAATATTCTGTCCGGTGGCCAGAAAACTGACCAGGACTAAAATACACATCATTTTACGCCACAAAGCGCAGCCCTTAATAGCCTTCATATATGAAATTCCCTGCCTCCATATATAAGTGTGTACTATAAATTAAAGTATTTCAAGGGCTTGAAGCGGGATTTATCACAAAACAAAACCCCGGAGCCTCTTTCGAGACCCCGGGGTTTTGAAGTAAAAGCTGATAACACCGCTGATGGGCGTTTTGCAGCAGTTTTACATCATCCCCCCCATACCGCCGCCCATACCCATACCGCCACCCATACCACCACCCATCGGAGGCATTCCGGCACCTTTGTCCTTTTCAGGAGCATCGGTGATCACGCACTCGGTCGTCAGCAACAAGCCGGCGATCGATGAAGCGTTCTGCAGAGCTGTACGCGTAACTTTGGCCGGATCAATAACGCCGCTTTCGAGCATATCAACATAAGCGTCTTTATTGATGTCATAACCAATGTTCTTCTTTTCCTTCTTGAGGCGCTCAACGATCACGGAACCTTCCAGCCCGGCGTTGAAACACAACTGACGAACAGGCGATTCAATCGCACGCAAAATGATCTCCGCGCCGGTCTTCTCATCACCCGTCAACTGAAGGGCCGCTACATCCTCGAGACAGCGCAGTAAAGCCACGCCGCCGCCAGGAACGATACCTTCTTCGATCGCCGCGCGGGTCGCATGGAGCGCATCCTCAACACGGGATTTCTTTTCTTTCATTTCGCTCTCGGTCGCTGCGCCAACGTTAATGATGGCAACACCGCCGGAAAGCTTGGCCAACCGCTCCTGAAGCTTCTCTTTATCGTAGGAAGAATCAGTCTTGTCGATCTGTGCCTTGATCTGGGCAATACGACCCTTGATATCCGCCGTCTTACCAGCGCCTTCAACGATCGTGGTATTGTCTTTGTCGATCTTAACCTTCTTGGCACGACCAAGGTCGGAAAGCTGAATATTTTCCAGCTTCATCCCGCGGTCTTCCGTAATGGCCATACCGCCGGTCAATGCCGCGATATCCTCCAGCATCGCCTTGCGACGATCGCCGTAACCCGGCGCCTTAACAGCCGCGCAGGACAATGTCTTACGCAGATTGTTGACTACGAGGGTCGCAAGCGCTTCACCTTCAACATCTTCCGCCAGAATCAGGAGCGGGGCGCCAGCCTTGGCCACCTTCTCCAACACGGGCAGCATATCCTTGATATTCGTAACCTTTTTCTCATAGATCAGGATAAACGGATTGTCGAGTTCACATTCCATCTTTTCCATGTCTGTTGAGAAATAAGGCGACAAATAACCCTGGTCAAACTGCATCCCCTCAACGAACTTGAGCTCGGTATTGATCGTCTTGGACTCTTCAACCGTGATGACACCATCTTTACCAACTTTTTCAAACGCTTCGGCAATCTTTTTACCGATAACGCTGTCAGAGTTTGCTGCGATGGTCGCAACCTGCTCCACTTCACGGTTCTCTTTCATGTCAACCTTCTTGGACAACTTGGAGATCTTCTCAACGACCGCGTCGACCGCCTTGTCGATTCCGCGCTTGAGCGCCATCGGATTCGCACCGGCTGTTACGTTCTTGAGACCTTCACGGTAGATCGCTTCCGCCAACACTGTCGCGGTCGTGGTACCGTCACCGGCATTGTCAGACGTCTTTTCAGCAACTTCTTTCACCATTGATGCGCCCATATTCTCAAACGCATTTTCCAGCTCGATCTCCTTGGCAACGGTAACACCGTCCTTGGTGACCGTGGGTGACCCAAACTTCTTGTCGATAATGACATTGCGGCCCTTGGGACCGAGCGTCACTTTAACCGCCCTCGCGAGCTGTTCAACACCGCGAAGAATAGAACGACGTGCTTCGTCGTCAAATTGCAGTACTTTCGCACTCATGGTAAACCTCCTTAAAAATTTTTCACCGATAAAATTTTTAACTCCTGAAGGCCACGACAGCCCTACAGGCTGACGGGCCGAAAGGAGTTCCTTTAAATTCTAATTACTTCACGATCGCCAAAACTTCTTCTTCACGGATGATCAGTAACGCGGAGCCATCCTTGTCCTTGATCTCGGTGCCGCTGTATTTGCCGTAAAGCACAACATCGCCGACCTTAACTTCAAGGGCCTGAACCTGGCCATTCTCAAGAACTTTTCCCTTCCCCGCGGCAACAACTTTGCCTTCCTGGGGCTTCTCTTTTGCCGTATCAGGAAGGACGATACCGCCCTTGGTGACTTCTTCGGCAGAAAGAGGCTGAATGATAATCCTGTCTGCTAATGGTTGAAGCTTCATTACTTACCTCCTTGTTAGACTTTAACTTAACCGATTTATCCTTTTTTGCTATGCACAACTCTAGAAATTGCACTTAGCAATTGATTCCTAAGATTGCTAATTATCAAGAAATCGATGTAATTGTCAAGAATTTTTTTTCGTTTTCGCCAGTTGTAGCAGACGTTAGTCGAGAGTGCTAACGATTCCTTACAAAAAAAGACCAAAAATTCACTTTTAGAAATTTGGCCTATTTAACTAACAATGACATCCCTTTAAAAATCAAATTCTCATCAACCGCATCCACCGGATGCTTCATAAACCTCCGCATCACTTCGGCATTGCCGCCGGTCATAATTACCCTGGGAGAACATTTCATTTCTTCACCCAGCCGTAAAACCATCCCGTCGCACAAAGCTCCGTATCCATGAAACAAGCCGCTCTGGATACTCTCCTCAGTTGTAGCCCCAATAACCTTTTTGGGTTCGGCGATATGAACCCGCGGCAATAATGCCGTCTTCTCAAACAAAGCCTCAACTGATAATCTTAAGCCGGGAATGATCGCCCCACCCAAATAATCACCTTTCGGGGAAACCCCGTCAAACGTAATAGCGGTACCAAGGTCGATCACGACCGTCGGAGCACCATATAATTCACGGGCCGCATAGGCACATAAAAGACGATCTTTACCTACCTGACGCGGACTCTTGTACCGATTCCTGATCGGAATCTTCACATCGCGCCCTACGACAATCGGCTTCACGCCCCAGGCCTTAACGATCTTGGCCGACAATGCCCGCAATACATCCGGAACCACACTACAAATGATCACCTTCTTTATAGAATAGCGCTCCGCCGAATGCTCCAGAAAATTCTGCAGCTTGGCCCGCACCAGCTCGCTTTTCGGCTCATTCTCAACCTTAACCACCTGCCCCACCTTCCCTTCTTTAAGGAAAGCGAAACCAATAGTAGAATTTCCAATGTCGATGGCACAAATCATATGACGTTTAAGATAAAGCCCGGGCTGGTAAATTGCAAGGACAAAAACCTGTCCCTAAGATTATCCCGTGAAAACACCATTATGAAGATCCCGATCGCATCGCATTGGCACCCTTCATCCCCAGGAACAGCTCCAGATCGGTCATGGGCTGGATGTTAATGATTACAGGAGAAACGCCAGCAGCGTTCTGCATTTGCTCCACTTGCGCGGGATCAAAGTCAAACTTAACCTCGCCGCCAACACTCTGCGTCTGAAGCGCGGCCTCTGAATTAGTCAGGTCAATACCACCCTCCTGTTTAGGCAGGATCGCCGCATCCGTTGTTGGCTTTACAACTTCACTCATCGCCGAATCCGATTCGGCATCGGTCTCATCAAGTTTAGACGTCGGGGATATCGTAAACGGCCGCATTTCATCCCGCTCCAGATCATTCTCCTCAACAACTCCGTCGATAACCAACCTAAAAAGACGCTCCTGACGCTTAAGGTTTCCACTCAAAACCTCATCAAACGTTCCCTGCTCAAAAAACCGTTCATAAACATTATCGATCTTCAAATTAGGATCTTCTCTCATTCCGCCAGAAATGTCTTTCTCCGGAACCACCGTGGCCTTAAGCTTACTCTTATTTAACACGACGGCTAATCCTTTCATTCTTTCCAGAAAGACGGCCGGATATTGGGCCTGCAACGAATAATAATGTGTTTCATACCTTTTACGCGCATTATCGATACGATTGGCGCGATCTTCCGCCTGATATTGCGTCACATAATCATCAGCCAGATCGTCAAAAATTACCGCGTCTGCCGCCGTAAAGGTCACCCCCACTGCGCCCGACTTATAACTGGCAATGATCACCTTGGTATCCGGATCATTTTGAAATTTTAGCCGCGAATAATCCAACGCCGAGATCGGCGATCCCCCATCGTCAGGGATCAGATGATTCTTGGCATCCCAGGCAAACTCAAAATTATTCTTCTTCTTGAATTTCAAGACGCGTCCATTGTCTCCCACCAAATAACCGTCGGTACTCACACGATCCATCATGGTATCGCCATAATAGGTAACGGCGCCATATTTCGCGTAACGCTCGGCATAAGCACGAACCTGATGTTTATATTGCGCGAAAATAACCACCTTACCATTTTGTTTTTCGACCTCTTTCTTAACGATCACATCCATTTGGGCATGTTTGGAAGATTCTTGCCGAACGCCGATATACATCGGATCGTCCATGATCTGCCTTAAAGCATGTTTCCTGGCAAAAAGCGAATCCGGAGTACGGCGCTCGCGGTCATCCTCAGTATCCACCGCGCTTTTCTCTTTAGTCATCTTCCATTTCTCTTTTTGCCACCGTTCCCAATCAACAAACAGCTTCAAAATCGAATCGCACTGGGCGGTTGATAACTCAAACCTCCCGATTTCTGAGGGCTTAATCGTCCGCTTCGCCGGCAAACGGTCTTTCTGCTGGGATAAAGGAACCGCCGGATCAAAACGCTTGAAGACATCCTCTTTCTTGATGCGAACCAAAAATTGATCCAGCAAGAAATGCAATTTACGATACCCATCCGCCTCCTGGGCTTTCATCCATTCAGAGAACGCCTTCACATTTGAAAACGCCTTATCTCGCGTCAAATAATAAAGAACGGCCCTGGACGCCTCGGGCTTTGTAATTGGTGTGGCACTGATCAAAAGGCGAAAATCACCCTCCAATGCCAATGCTCCCTGCGACTGCAAACTTTTCGAACTGCTCAAAAACTGGCTTTCATCAATAAGGACCCACTGCCCTTTCCTGTTCATTGCCCTAAACCGCTCATCGGTTGTTTTCTTCTGGAGATATTCCCGGTTGACTACCCGCAATTTATCCGCATGCTCCAGCATCGCTTCCATCTTTTCCTTACCACTGCCCGTTACTAACGCCAGACGCCCATCGCCAAAGAAATGACCGTACATTTCACCCCAGGAGCTAACCACCGAATTTGGTGTAATAATAACAGCCCCCTGCTCACTCATGCGCCCCAGGGCTAACGCAACCAGGGTTTTTCCGAGCCCCTGTTCAAGCGCCAAAATCATGCCCTTATTGCCTTTTTTCACCGCCTCTTCCAGTAAGAAAATCGCATATTTCTGATAAAAATACAATCGCTCACCGGGCACAAGACCTTCAAATTTACTGCCTTTCTGGCCGATCCGGGCGATCATCCTGAACTTTGTACGAATATCTTCAAAAATCTTTTTCACATGCACATTACCTGCTTTAGCAATTCTTTCATCAAGATCCGCGAACCCCGCCGCTTCACTTTCCGTAAACTGACCCAGAATGCCGCGCTCAATTCGACGGCTGATCAACGCCAGACGAACTTTATCTTTGACGATCTCCCCCATCATTTCATCAGACAAACCGTTCAATAACTCAACCAGCTTTTCAATAGAATCATCCGGATCACTCGTTTGCTCAATCACTACAGAATATGAGCTGCCTTTTCTTTCCTCCTTGCGATCAAACAGCGCCATCTCAAGCTCCAGGATCTCACTCTTTTTTAAATGAAAACTGGCCTTGAATTTCCCATCCGGATAAACAGAAATAACCCGTTCCCGACTGCCGCTCACGTGTATTTCTTGAAAACCATCCTTCAGAAATTGCGGCCGGACTCTTCCCGAAACCACTACAAATAACTGATCTGTTCTCTCAGGGGCCTTAATTGAAAAGAAAACGTTCTGCTCCAATTTAAAATCTGTAATGTCTACCCAAAGCCCTCGCTTATTAGCTAGCCCCTTGAAAGCCTGCCGCGTAATCTGGCGAACGACCGACGGTGAAAGCTTGGTGGTGGTCAACAAATACGCCATCAACGCATCCGGATGATCGCCCAGCGCCTCCACGGCTTTGGCAATATTAACATCACCACTGATCAAACCGTCAACATAGCCATCATGCCTCTCAGATCGCCAAACGCCGTCAAAGGCGCGAATCCAATCAATATCAACAGTCGCCCCATCCTTCTCGCCCGTAAACCGAAACATTACCGGGTTACCTTCCTGGTCGTATCGGATTGCCACACATTGAAAACTCTTTACATTCCCCCCTAAGCCAATAGAACGCTGCTTATTGTCTTCTTCACCAGGAAACCGCATCGTCCTCTGAATGAAACCTTTTTCCTCGTTATATAATCCTTCCATTGAAAATCGCTGATCACCTTTAAGCTCTATTGTCTTTCCCCACTTGGATCTATCATTCGTCGGCTGCGTAAATTGATCCCAAGAATACGCCTTATCAATTTCTTTCCCTATCCATTCCCCATTATTTAAACTCCACTCAACCAAAACTGAACCATTTTGAGAATGTATACCCTCGAAAATAAAAGCAATCGCATTTCCCTGTTGATCATAGCGAATCGCCACACATTGAATATTCTTTACATTCCTCCTTAATCCAATAGGTCGTATACTGACAACTTCTTCACCAGGAAAACGAAATGATTGCTGAAAATAACCATACTCCTCATTGTATAATCCATCCATAAGAAACCGTTGCTCATTCTTAAGCTCTATTGTCTTTCCCCATTTTGATCTATCAGTACTTGACCGCGTAAATTGTTCCCAATAATAAAATTGATCAAACTTCTCAACTTCCCATTTACCATTATGCAATCTCCACTCAACCAATACCTCACCCTTGTCAGGATGTAACCCTTCAAAACGAAAAGCAACCGCATGCCCCTTAAGATCATAGCCAATTGCCACACAATGAATATTCTTAACATTTACCCCTAACCCAACCCCTCGGATAAAACCACTTTCTTCCCCAGGGAAACGGAAAGCTATCTGAAATACTCCCTTTTGCTCTTGATACAATCCATCCATAGAGAATCGCTGTTCATCCTTCAGTTCTACCCTCTGCCCCCATTTGGATTTATCCTTGGCTGGTCGAGCAAAATTTTCCCACTCGGCGGCTTTATCTAAAAGACGCCCCTCCCATGTCCCGTTAACATTGCTCCATTCAGCAGAAACCTTCCCATTCTGAGCATGCATTCCAGAAAATATGAATGCAATGGCATTCCCGGTTTGATCATAACGAATCGCTACACAATAAAGTTTCGTAATACTCATTCCGAGACGAAGACTACGCGCTTGACTATTAGCCTCACCCGGAAATCGTAAAGCTGCATTAAATTGACTACCTTCTTCCTGATACAAGCCTTCCATTGAAAACAATTGCTCATTCTCAAGCTCAATTAGCTTTCCCCATTTCGACTGATCAGGTGTTGACTGCGTAAACTGCTCCCAGGCATATACCGGCTCCGACACG
>PEAR01000116.1 GCA_002753745.1 Candidatus Omnitrophota bacterium
ATGCCGGTAATTGTAAAGCGTATCAGTGCCGTAAATTCCCGAAATTAGTATCTGAAAAAGCTGACTAACTAAAATTTTGTCGTAAAGTTATCTTTGTCGCAGTTCTAATTCGGAGTTCGGGGTTCAAGGTAAGTAAAAAAAATAATACACAATTTTATTCTGTTGTGTATAATGCGTTACTTGAAAACAGTACGGGTTGAGTTCGACAGCTTTTTGGGTGTTGCGTCCGTCAGAAACCGCTCTTAATATCAGATTAAAAGTTTTTGCGCCCATAGCTCAATTGGATAGAGCATTTGACTACGGATCAGAAGGTTGTAGGTTCGACTCCTACTGGGCGCGTTTTTTTAAACGTTATCCGCCGGCATGACAGCCGGTCTTTTTGTTTATGGACAATAATTTCAAGTTCCACGACCTGATGATGCGTGAAGCGTTGAAACTCGCCCATCGCGCGGCTGATACCGACGAAGTTCCGGTAGGAGCAGTGATCGTTCATGGCCGGGAGATCATTGCCCGCGCTTTCAATCAGGTTGAAACACTTAAAGATCCGACGGCGCACGCCGAGATGATCGCGATCACCCAGGCCACCCATTTTCTTGGGTCCAAATGGTTGCATGAGTGTGTGATGTATGTTACAATCGAGCCTTGTTCGATGTGCTCAGGCGCGCTTGTTCTTTCTCGCATTGATAAAATCCTCTTTGGAGCTCACGACACCAAGACCGGCGCCTGCGGGTCGGTCATTGATATCGTCAGAAATAAGGGCCTCAACCATCAGATCGAGGTAGTGGAAGGGGTTCTTAAAGAAGAGTGTTCTGCGCTGATAAGTGAATTTTTCAAGAAGAAGCGCCAGAAATAGGTTGTGGTACATATGAATGGCAGGGCTATTCATACGTTCGGCAATACTTTTCTAATAGGTCGGAAAATTTTGCTTTAGGTTTAAGTTTTTTTTATGCATGTTATGAAGGTTCACCCAAAAGAATTCTTTTGGGTGTCCGGCGAAACTTTTCTATTAGGTTGGAAAATTTCGTTTTAGGTTTAAGTTTTTTTTATGCATGTTATTAAGGTTCACCCAAAAGAATTCTTTTGGGTGTCCGGCGAAACTTTTCTATTAGGTCGGAAAATTCCGCCAAAGGTAAGGAATTTTCCTCTTAAAGAAGTTTCTTGGAGAGGTGCCAGAGTGGCCGATTGGAGCTTCCTGCTAAGAAGTTGACTGGGGAAACCTGGTCCGAGGGTTCGAATCCCTCCTTCTCCGTTTTTTCTGAAATAAATAGTGCGGGATTCGAAGGAGCCCCGCCGGATGCGACAAATAGGAGCGTCCTATAGGCGGGGCGGATGGCCGACCCGGAGCGCCGAAGGCGCGAAGGGCGCCGAATCCCTCCTTCTCCGTTTTTTTATGATAATGTCCCTCCAGACTTAGTTACAATCTAAAGGTTAAGTAAAGGGTTTATATGGCCATCATAACTTGGGATGAAAGCATGTCTGTCGGGGTGGCTGTTCTTGACAGTCAGCACATGAAGATCGCCGAGATCATTAATCAGCTGCACGAGGCGATGCTCAAGGAGAGCGAAAAAGAAGTTCTGGGCGGTATTTTCTCGGAATTAGTTACCTACACGGTGTATCATTTTGGGGCGGAAGAAAAATTCTTTCAGGAGTATTATTATCCGGAAGCCCAAAGTCATATTCTGGAACATACTCAACTGACGCAGAAGGCAACAGAGCTTAAAGCGGGTTTTGAGAGCGACAAGATGCTCATTTCAGTTGAAACGATGTATTTTTTAAAAGACTGGCTGAATCATCATATTATGGAAACTGATAAAAAGTATGGTCCTTTCTTGAACGCCCGCGGTGTTAAATAGATCTTACTTGATGGATGGTTTCACTTTTTCGGATGTCGAAAGGTTTTTATGGCGATCATGAGTTGGAACAGCAGTATGAGTGTCGGGGTGGCTGCGTTTGACAATCATCATAAACGTATAATCGACCTCATTAATATGCTCCATGACGGGATGCTCAATGGCAGCGGTAAAGAGATTATGGGGGGGATCTTTACCGAGCTTATCAGCTATACACAGTATCATTTTGGCGCCGAAGAAGAGTTGTTTCGGAAATATTTATATCCAGATGTTCTGGCGCATGTCCAGGAACATACGGCGTTGTGTTTGAAGGTTGCAGAGCTGAAAAAAGAATTTGAGAATGATGATGTTTTTATTTCCGTTGAAACGATGGTTTTTTTAAAAGAATGGCTTTTCCATCATATTATGGAAATTGACAAGAAGTATGTGTCATTCTTCGACAGTTACAACGTAAAATAATCTTTATCTTCCCGCTTAAGATTTACAGTAAATAAGTTTTCGCATTTGGAGAGGTGGCAGAGTGGCCGAATGCGGCTCTTAAAATGCAGATTTAGTTCCATCATCCCAGTCTACCCCCTAACCGAACACCTGAAGCTTTGTTGGTAAATAATAATCATCCTCTTAGCAAGTTCTGACACCTGATTGATCTCTAAAAATGCCTGTTCGTGTCACAAATTTGTTCCAATGGCAGTATAAATTTAATTTTTTTGCATATTATTTTACCATTCCGACGAGAAGATACCGTTTTCCCGTTTTTACCCTCCAGGTCTTTAAATAAGTCTTTTTATATTCCATACTTATGTAGGTGTGTTTGGTGGTGTGCCTATTTGATGGAGAGGGAAACAGGGATGCGCAAGATTATCGCGATGATAACGCTGATTTGTTTTGTGATGACCGGGCTCGGGATTCCCAATGCCCTGTCGCAAGGCGTTCTGTTGCCTGTGCCGGGAACAATGGTGGGCTTAAGCCAGCCCTTCAATCCGCCGGTGTTTAAAGGGATTACTGTTTATCCCGAGAATCCTTTCAAATTTGATTTCATTCTCGACAAGGGAAACCCTGTTACGACAAACGACACACTCGAAGACACCTCCCGCCGCCTCGTCAAATATTTCCTCTCATCCGTCACCACCCCCGAGAAAGACCTCTGGGTCAACTTAAGCCCCTACGAACACAACCGCATCATCCCCGAATCCTTCGGCCAAACCGACATGGGTCGCGACATTCTGGCGCAGGACTATATTCTAAAACAAATCACCTCGAGCCTGATGTACCCCGAAGGCGAAACCGGCAAAAAATTCTGGGCCAAAGTCTACCAGTCTGCCTATGAAAAATACGGCACAACCGACATCCCTTTCGACACCTTCAACAAAGTCTGGATCGTCCCGGAATATGCCAAAGTCTACGAACATGGGAATACCGCGTTCGTCATAAAAGCTCGAATGAAAGTCATGCTTGAAAGCGACTATCTGGCCCTTGAGAATAATGTAACCGTTAATGCCTCCTCAAGCGTAGGGGACGACCTGGTGTCGGCCCGACGCTTAAACGATAATATTTCTGAGACGCAAGAGTTATCCGAAAAAGCCATTCGTGAAGTTGTTATTCCGATTCTTGAAAATGAAGTCAACGAAGGAAAGACCTTTGCGCCATTGCGCCAGGTCTATTATTCACTGATCCTGGCCGTCTGGTTTAAAAAGCGGATGAAGGACACCCTTCTTGGCCGCAAGTATATGGATCAGAACAAAGTCACAGGCATTGACATCGAAGACAAGAACGCCAAAGAAGCTATTTACCAACAATACCTCACCGCCTTCAAACAAGGCGTCTACAACTACGTCAAAGAAGAAACCGACCCGCTGACGCAGGAAACTCTCCCCAGGAAATATTTCTCAGGCGGAGTTGAAATGGGCGCTGTTGGCAGGAATACGGATTTTACAGAAACGCTGGATAGCAATGATAAGTCGATGGTGACGTTATTAGGAATGGGAAATACATTGGTTAAGTTGATAGCGAACTTGATTGACAAGAAGCCGCCGGCAGATGTTGATGAATTTCGATATCAGACCCAAATTCATCATAAGTTCCTCTCGATTCTTAAATATGGCTTAATTGGCCCAGCGGCGGCAAAGAAATTGAATACGGATCTTTTTACAAGTAACGATATTGCCGGAGGAGACAAGGAGCTTCATTTACCAATGGCAATGACGCAAGAGTTGCTGAGTCCGGATGACCATAAAAAACTTAATGTGGATGTGCTGGCAGTACCGTATGAAGAGGGATATTTAAAGAAAGTGGTCGATGATCTCGTGAATTTACATGACAATGGGAATAATCCCGTAACGATTCTTGGGGAGAGAACGGCATCGACGTTGTTGGGACAAATTCGTGATTATTCTGACCTGGAGATGGAAGAGTTCTTGAGAACAGGCATCCTTATTCTAATGAAAAAGGAGCTTGGAGACAAAGAACTTGCTTCTGTTGGGACGCCAACCCCTGGGGCCATTGAGGCGACAGAATTTGCTCCAGATATGATTGAAGCCGTTTTTGTTCCGACAGGAATGTTTGATTCGTTAAAAGCCGTAGTGCCTCGGCAATTCAAACGAAAAATGGTAAGAGTGGAAAATGAGAAAGAGTTTAAGATTGCGCAGGATCATGAGGTAAAGATCCCAGATTGGGAGGCGGCTATTTTAAAATATTTAACAAAGAATAATCGATCAAGAACGCTTTTTCTACATGGAGCCAGGTTTCCGACAAAAGCAGAAGCTCTTGTCAGCGCGCCGGTTGAGAGCCGCCTGGAAGAGGTTAAGCCGGGTAATCCTGACTATCGAAGTCATTTTGAAATGTTGTTAGCGAATGCTCCTGATGGGGCAAGAGCAACGGCTGAATTATTAACACGCAATTCAAAAGCATCATACGTTTTTAAGGCGGAGATCGAAGGTGCAACAAAAGATGTTCATGTAATTTGGAATTATGAGTCTAATGACCTATTGTTTAAAGGTAAGATTGATGAGGAATCATGGTCTGCCTGGAGCGGTGCAGAGCCGATGGTAAAGGAAGCCAGCAAGATCTTGGCCGAAGTGTTGGGTGAGGTGCGCAAATTTTATCCTTGGGGGATGTTTCCCGCCGGCATTGTGATTGACAAGGAAGGGAACTTTCAAGCAGACAACGATGTTGGACTTCATGTCGGTTTTTCTCAAGCGAAAATGCTCTTGGGGGCGATTAAACGAAAAAATAGCCGGCATATTGAAACGATACGAAAAGAGCTGGCCACAAGGATGGTTCATCACTTGGCACATCGGGAAAGAGCGGAAACTGGGGAGCTTGACTCAGCATATGCGGATAGTTTGCCCACTGTTGTTCAGGAAATTGGCAGTCATGTCGTCGAGTTTTTGTTTGATCCCTATCATCGGTATGCACAGTATTTCTTTAAAATTGCGTTAGATAATTTCTTTGCTGGAGAATCAGGCCAGGAGCTGACGATAGCGGCAGATGCTTATTATGGATCAAAATATCGAGCATTGCTTATTGTTGCCCATGAATTGGCGAAACATGATGCCAATTATCGGGAGATATATCTTCAGGATACAAGTAAATATAAATTGGAAGCGATTAAAAGAATTGTTGTTAATAATCAGGATGTTTTAACCCCTGATGTATATAAATATCTTTCAAAAGATTTTATTCATCAGGTAATGCCGCTTTCGCAAGAGGAGTTGTTGGCTCTGTCCAACCGAATAATGGCAGATCCCGGAATAGAGATTGATCTGACAAGGGAAACTAATGCGCAGAATGGCGGTATCGACCTCACCGCCAACCGCATGGATGCGGCAGAGGCGATTGATTTACGAGCTGTTCAGCCAGAAAAATTTACAAAGACAGATGTTCTTAATATTTCAAAGAGTCCAAAAATGATTATGTGTCAGGGAAGATCCAATGCGGATATTTATGACCCTGATAGTCCTAATTTATATACAAGAAATACTGAAGAAGCGCGTTCTTTATCCAGGCAGACTATGTTGATGAGTGGGATTGATGCTCTTCGTGAGACAGAATATTGGGAGCAAAATTTGAAAAAGAGATCTATTAATTATCCGTCTGTTGTTGATGTGTTTGAGCTAGATAATTTTAATTTGATTTCATTCCCTGACATGAGAATGAGTAAGGAATTAATAAAGGAGTGGCAAGATTTTCTTAAAAAATGGGCTGTTCAACATGAAAAACGGTGGGAAGAAAATTATCCTGCGCGAAAAATGGTGTCCTCACTTGCCAAAAGAATACGTTGGGCGTTAAATTTATCAACACGGGAGCCTCATGATGTTTTTGCATGGGATGATTATTGGATCATTGGCCTTGAGGATGTATTTAGGGACTTTTTGACGAGCAAGCAGATCGACGGTGTTGTGTCATGGCGTACTAAAAAATCGGGTGGTGATCATCCGTTAGTAGTGTTTGTTGCTAATCGAGATAAACTTAAACTACTTGAAACAGTGCCTGCGTCAGAGTTTAGAACTATTTCCAAGAGGCCTTTGGCAACGTTGGATATGACACACCCAGATACGTTAAAACGAATATTAAGGGTGTTTAAGAAATTGGCAAAATGGCCTCGTTCACAAAGTTTGACTAAGAGTCCTTATATAAAATCAGCGAATACTGCGGGCTCTGATTTTGGAAAAAGGGTTGATGAGATGTATAGGCCTTTCGCTATAAAAACAGTCGAACGTATTAAATCCATTTTTTCTGGTCTGATCAAAGAATTTCCAAGAGAATTTTATTTTGATGATAATGGTGGATATGAATTTGGTGGTGTTAATACAGCAAGGTATAAATATTTCTCTCAAGGGCATGATTTTGGAGTTAAATTTCACTTAAATGTTAAAAAAGAATATTTATGGAATGTAGCAAAATACCTTATGGAAAATAATTATCATCATAAGATGTTTAGTGGAGGAGAAGTTCAAGATGGCAAAGTATTTACTATCTATGTTGGCGATTTTGATCTTGCACTCGAATTGGGAAAAAAATTAGGTGCTGACTTGAAAGAATTCTTATATTACCCGGCAGAAGAAGAGGAAATTGAGTTTGGAGTTGGTGTTGTTGGAAGGTTCGCTGTAAATGAGAACGTTATGGTGGATATGGAATTTCAGAAATATGGAGGCTTAGGGATTACATATTTGTCGAAAAAAGAAACTGAGGTAATGAATTGGGGTGAAGATCCTGTTGGTAATAAATGGATAAATTCTTTTGTACGACTCTATTCAAGATATGGTTCATTTTTCTTTAATTCGCACAGGTTGTCTGAAATTGAGAAAGATGCAAATCCAGCAATGAATCCCGGCGGTATCGACCTCACCGCCAACCGGATGAATGTGGATGTCGCCACGGACAAGGCCGCACTGGCTCAGCCCATGGGCTTAAAGGCGCTCGAAAACATCGAAATCAACGGCCTCTACATCAAGGGCATCGAAATCCACCCGCTGAACAATTTGTCGGAAGTCTTGGGAATAAATCATTAGATGGGCGGTTGCACTTGTAGGTTGCACTTGTAGGGAACGGTCAATAGATCGTTACCCCCTTGAATGAGTGACATTTTCCAGTTGAGCAGTTTATCAAGGTCGACCGGCGGGATCATCAGCAAGCGTTGGTCCAGGTCGGGCTTCTTATCTTT
>PEAR01000117.1 GCA_002753745.1 Candidatus Omnitrophota bacterium
AAAGAGGCCGAGAATAACCCGGCCAAGGACGGGATAGCAGCCGACAAGCCGGTCGAATATAAAGTCGAGAAAGACGACACCCTGCAAAAGATTTCCAAGAAAGTTTACGGTTCTTACAGCAAATGGACGAAGATATATGATGCGAACAAGGACGTGATCAAGGATCCGAATCGCCTGAAGCCGGGCATCACGCTTAAAATTCCTTAAGACCCTCCTCCCTCCCCGGGAGGGGGAAGGGTCAAAGATTATTTGATGAAAAATCAACGGTGTCAATTAGACGGGAGAAAAAATGGTCCTAAATCTCAAATTCGACAATAACCAGCTTCTGCAGCAGATCTTTGGCAAATTCGACGAGAACCAGAAAGTTATCGAGAAGGAGTTTGGCGTTCATATTTACCGCACGACGGAAGGGTTGCGGATCGACGGACCGGAAGACAAGGTCAACCAGGTCGGCGAATTGTTCAATTATTTGCTGGGGATCGTTAAAAGCGGGCGCGTGGTCAAGAAACGCGATATCCTTTATGCCACCCGCGTGGCCGAACAGGAAAAAGAAGGCGGGTTAAAACGCCTGAACAAGGAAAAGATTGAACTTCCTG
Source organism: Candidatus Omnitrophota bacterium (assembly GCA_002753745.1). Classification (GTDB taxonomy): domain Bacteria; phylum Omnitrophota; class Gorgyraeia; order Zapsychrales; family Fredricksoniimonadaceae. The sequence continues at coordinate 597 of PEAR01000117.1, forward strand.
TCAAAGGCGGTCTGGTAACACCCAAGACCAAGGGACAGATCGAATATCTTGAGGCGATCAAGAAATACGATATCGTTTTCGGTATCGGACCGGCGGGAACGGGTAAAACATACCTGGCGATGGCCATGGCGGTCAATGCGCTTAAAAAAGGCCTGGTGCGCCGCGTGATCCTGACCCGTCCGGCGGTCGAAGCGGGTGAGAATCTCGGCTTTCTTCCGGGTGAACTGGAATCAAAGATCATGCCTTACCTGCGTCCGCTTTATGACGCCTTGTACGAGATGATTGAACCCGAAATGGTCGAGCAGTATTCCGAGCAGGGGATCATTGAGATCGCGCCGCTGGCCTATATGCGCGGCCGCACATTCAACGAGTCTTTCGTTATTCTCGACGAAGCCCAGAATACCACGCCCGAGCAGATGAAAATGTTCCTGACCCGCATGGGGTTTGATTCCAAGACGGTTATTACCGGCGACGTTACGCAAAGCGACCTGCCTGAAGGCCAGTCCATCGGCTTGATCGAGGCGGCGCATGTGTTAAAAGATATTGAAGAGATCAAGTTTGTTCATCTGACGGGTGAAGATACGGTCCGTCACGAACTGGTGCAGAAGATCATTGAGGCCTATGAGCGTGTTCCGAATAAGTAAAAGTGATCTGGCCGCTGCGGCCGCTCTTTTTCTGCTGCTTCTGGGATATTGTGCAGTGGCGGGATTGTCGTTATTTATTCCGTTCTTCCTGTTGTTCTATGCGTTTCATCTGAAGGTTTTCAAGCGCGCGACAGGAAAGAGATTGCTGCATCTGGCGTTGCTTCTGTCGACGATTATTTTTACCGCCACGGCCATGACCGAGTTTTCGCGGTTTTCGCCGTATTATATCCCAATCCCGGCGGTCGCGATGTTGACAATCCTCCTGTTCAATGATCTTCAGCTGTCGTTTTCCATGGCCTTCATCACCAGCGCGGTAGTGGCGCTGATCGTTGGAGCTGGCGTCGATTTCATGCTGACTTTCTTTATCGGCGGCCTGATCGCGGCGTACGCAGCCAAGGATGCGCGTACCCGCGGCACACTTTTACGGGCCGGTCTTCTGGTCGGGCTGGTGCAGGTGGCCGGCTATCTTTTGTTTCACCCCTACCTAAGTAAACTGGTTTATGTTCATGAGCTCAAGCCCTTGTTCATCAATGGCTTGGTGTCGGCCCTGGCTGTCCTTGGCGCGCTTAAGGTATTTGAATATCTTTTCGGTGAATTGACGAATTTCAGTCTGCTGGAGCTTTCGGATTCCATCAATCAGCCCCTGCTTAAGCGCCTCGCGTTCGAAGCTCCGGGAACGTATCATCACAGCCTGATCTTAAGCAATCTCGCGGGTGCTGCGGCGGATGAAATCGGCGCAAATGTTCTTTTGGTTCGGGTGGGCGCGTATTATCACGATATCGGCAAGCTGGTCAAGCCACACTATTTCACCGAGAACCAGATGATGGCTGATAACAAGCATGACGATCTGGAACCGTCCATGAGCCGGTTGGTGATCTTAAACCATGTCAAGGAAGGGGTGGAGATCGCGCGTGCGAACGGGATGAACGAGAAGATCATTGATTTTATCCGCCAGCACCACGGCACCAGCCTGATCCATTTCTTTTATCAGCGCGCGTTGGCTGCTGCTGACGGGGCCGAAGTTGTCGAAGAAAATTACCGCTATCCCGGCCCCAAGCCCCAGACCCGGGAAACCGCTATCATGATGCTTTCCGATGCCGTGGAAGGCGCAACCCGCTCCCTCGATGAACACACGCCGACTAAAATTGATGAAGTGGTCCGGCGTGTCGTTAATAATAAATTCATCGACGGTCAACTCGACGAGTGCGGCCTGACCCTGAGGGAGATCGATGCGGTCAGCAAGTCATTCACCAAAGTCCTCAGCGCGATGTACCACGTTCGCGTCAAATATCCCGATGCCGCCCAGAAGTAAGACCAGTAAGGCTAAGTGCCGGCAGGGTTGTCTTCGCGTCGGGCTTTCGCGCTCCGGTGCGCCTTCGACCATGACGCCCCAGGCGGGGGAGCCCTTAAGCGGTGAAACCACCGGCAATTTTTTGCTGCGGGTCGAAGGCAAAATACCTTCGCGCAAAAACCCGACGCTTCGCACATCGACGGCAACGGGGTTTCCGTTAGAATATATCTATAAAATGCTGGTTGTTTCCGGCGTGCATTCCTGTGACCTGTCCGTGGTATTCCTGAGCGGTGCTCAGATGCGAAAACTGAACCGCACGTCTTTAGGCCATGACTATGTTACCGACGTGATTACCTTTGATTTAAGGGAAGAGGGGCGTGGGGAGAGGGAAGTGGGAAGTGGGATTGAGGGGGAGATTTACATTTGTCCCGCCGAAGCCAGGCGCAATGCGCGCCTCTACGGCGAGCCCTATGACCGCGAACTATTGCGCTATATCGCTCACGGCATTCTTCATTTATTAGGGTATGATGACGCTACGCCCAGGCTGCGGGATCGCATGCGCCGGGAAGAGGATCGACTGTTACGGGGTTGTCTTCGCGTTGAGGCTTCTCGCTCCGGCGCGCCTTCGACCATGACGCCCTAAATGGTGTTGCCCTTAAAAGGTGAAGAGGTGGGGGAGGTTTTGCCGCCGGTCGAAGGCAAAATGCCTTCGCGAGAAACCTCAACGCTTCGCACATCGTATTCATTGGGGTTAGGTTAGGCAGGCGTAGGGGCCGTGCCGGCCCGCAGGCATGATTGCAGCCGCCTCTTATTTAAAACTATTCAAGTCTTCAATATGGCCATCATTACCACCGAAGCTATTGTCCTGCGTTCCATGGACCACCGCGAGACCAGTAAACTGTGTTTTTTCTTCACAAAAAAATGCGGCAAGGTGATCGCGGTGCTCAAGGGGATTCGCAAGGACGCCCGGAAATTCGGTTCTTCGGCCGACAAATGCACGGTCAATGATATCGTCTTTTATCAGTATGCCAACAGCGATATCCATCTCGTCGGCCAGTGCGATATGCGGGAGTTCTTTCCGGTTCTGCGCGAGAATATCAGGAAGATGAACGCCGCCGAGTATGTGTGCGAGCTGCTCAACAAGGTCATGCCCCTGGAAGAGCCGAATCCGAAGATCTATATGTTACTGCTCGATTTCCTGCGCGCCCTTAAAACCGAGGGGGATGTTTCCCGCCTGGTTCACATGTTCCAGATCAAGGTGTTGGCGTTGTCCGGTTTTCGCCCGCATCTGGATTCGTGCCTGCGCTGCGGGAAAGATATCGGGCCCCGATCGCGCTTTAGCGTCCTTAAAGGAGGGCTGATGTGCGCCGTCTGCGGCCCGCGGGACAATGACAGCATCGCCGTATCACCCGGCGCCGTCGCAACACTGCTTTACATCGAAAAAAACGATTGGCCATCCTGCCTCAAGCTCACCATGGAGCCCTCGATCCGCAAGGAACTGAAAAACATCCTCAATAATTTCCTGCTCTACCACCTCGAAAAAAACATCCGCTCGAGCAAGTATATCTAAGTTCTTTCGTATTTATCGGGCGCTCTCTTGTGCCTGTCAGGAGTTGCTCGTCGACCGCAAATTCCTCGCTATTGGCAACGATTTACAACATGGTCTTTGGCCGATCCGCGTACCGGGATCGGCGTCGACCATATTGTAAATCGTGCCAATAACGCAGCGGAATTTGAGGCCTCCTCACAACACCTGGCAGGCACCGCAGCCCAATAAATACGAAAGCGCCTGTAAACCCGGAATTTGCATTAGTCCGTGGCGGCGAATAGCATTAACTCTCTTCATCCATGTCCAATGCAAAATCAGGGATAAACAGTGCCCACGACTTGGTTTTTTCGTTAAAAATATTTTATACTTATCAGCGGGAGAGGTTTAGGTATGCTGAAACGGGTGCTTTCATTGATCTTTGTAGTTATATTCGCCTCGGGCAGTATGTTACCGGCCGGGGCGCAGGGGATTATTTTGCCTAAAGCGGGATCAATGGTTGATGTGTCGGCGCCATTTAATCCGTTTATCCTGCGCGGGGTCAAACTTGATCCTCAACAGCCATTCCGTTTTAATTTTATTATCGACCAGGGTGATGCCCCTTTGCACGGCGAGGCGTTTAATGAAGAGACGCGCCGCCTGGCAGGATACTTTTTAACCGCCCTGACCATCCCCGAAAAAGACCTGTGGGTCAACCTTTCTCCGTATGAAAGCGGGCGGATCATTGAAGAGAATTTTGGCCGTACCGCCATGGGACGCGACATCCTGGCGGTCGATTATCTGCTCAAGCAGATTACGTCGTCGCTGATGTATCCCGACAGTCCTTTGGGCAAGACATTCTGGGCTGAAGTTTACCGCCGGACTTTTGAAAAGTATGGCACAACCGATATTCCCATGGACACCTTCAACAAGGTCTGGATCGTGCCGTCCCGGGCTGTCGTGTATGAGAAAGCCGATGCCCAACATGCCGGCGTTTCCGCCTATATCGATAATGCCCGCCTGAAAGTCATGCTTGAGACGGACTATTTAGCGGCGTCAAAAACAACACAGGTTTTAAGCCAGACCCCTAATGAGTCTGCCGTGCTTACTCAACAGATCATTCGCGAGGTCATCATCCCGGTCCTCGAAAAAGAAGTCAATGAAGGCCGCAATTTCGCATCTTTGCGTCAGGTCTATTATTCGATGCTGCTGGCCGTATGGTTTAAAAAGAAGCTTGTCCAGGGACAGCTGCAGGGCCGCCACATCCTGTCGGACATCTTTATCGACCGCCAGAAAACCATCGGTAATGAAACCGATGACCCCAAGGCCGAGATCGGCTCGATCTACGATACCTATGTCGAGGCCTTCAAGAAAGGCGCCTATAATCTGGTCAAAGAGGAATACGATTTGTATTCCCAGGAATTAATCCCCCGCAAGTATTTCTCCGGCGGTCTTTTGCTTGACCCGTCGCAGGCGCTGGATATTCGTCCCGGTGCGGGGTATTCGCCGGCGCAGGAAACGGATCTTGTGACTGCGATGGTTGATATCAAACCGCCTGCTAAACCCGGTTTCTTCGATGAAGAGCGCTCACGAAGGTCTTTTTTAGGAGCTCTTTCGTTACTGGTGGGGGTGGCTGTTGTCGGATGTCATCGCAAAGTAGAGCAGAAAGAACTTCCGGTAAAGAAAGCAATGCCCGTGTCTAAACCAATCGCAAACGCGCCGGTACAGGCCAATAAACCCGTTTTTACTCTGGACGATAATTTTCTTAAAGAGATCGCTCAGATGGTCAATACTTATGAACACTCGACTATTAATACTTCAGAGAAGAACAAGCGACAGTAGACCGTCAAGCATCAGATCGGATTGCAAGTTCTGGAGAAAGATATCAAGGGTTGGTTCGCAAGAGAACCGGCACTAAAGATATTTGGTGATGAAAAAGGATTGGCAAGGGCATTTTTCGCCATTGCTTACAATGAAAGCGCTATCGGCCAGGCGAAGGGCAGCCTCTTTCATATTTTGCCGCCAGCTTACGATGAACTGAGAATGGTTTATCCGGATCTTAAAGGTTTGGAAATTACCGATTATCGTTTTGCATTGGCGAATATGGCCTTTCTTGCCAAGGTCATCCAGAAATTCTATTCGTCTGCTCATGACGGAGATAAGAGACTTCTGGTGTTTGGTCTTTACAATTTTGGGATCCGGGCAGTTTCCAAATTGCATGATAACGGCCGTAAAAACTTGGCTTTGCTGATGCTTCAGGGTATTCTGAGCACGAATAAGAAATTCTTTGAACGACTAAGTTTCATGACGCCTTGTGAGATCGCTTCATCGAAACGCATGAGGTATTATGCCACGAAGGCGGAAATGTTGTCAGCAGGTCGTGTTGATTTTCAGGAAATCGAGATGCCGGATCTCGTTAAGCGGACCGGTTTTATTCCGCCTCCGCCAGGGTTCAGGACAATCCCTTTGGGATGGAGACTTCATGATAAAACAGTGGATCAGATCGCAGATGAATTGGGTGTTTTTCCCGGCCAGATAAGGTTCCTTGATCGTCCCGAGATCGGGGCCAGGCTTATTGTTCCTGACAGCAAGGCATGGCTTGGTTCGTTTAATGATCTGAATAAAGGACTATTTAAGAAATTTGTAGCATTCTATAATTCGCGGCATTGGAAGCTGAATGGAAAATTAACACAAGATGAAATGGAGAGAAGGGTGCTGCTTTTAAATGGCCTCAGAAGCGCTGATGAATTGAAAGGGCAAAAGATTCGGATGCCAATGAAGGAGGAAGTGCTTAATCCTCATATTCTTCCTGTTGCTTTTCAAATGGCAAAAGCATCCGGTGACCGGTCTCAAGTAGGCGGTGTCGACCTCAATTCTTCACGGCTCAATATGGACATTCAGGGGCAGGGCGGACCGCTTCAGTATCAGTTCACCCCTGAGCAGATCAAGACGCTCGATCAAGACGTCCCGAGCTTCATCCCGGTCGTCCTTACCACGTCGTCGTTAACCAACCCCGCCGAATTTCTTGAATTTAAGTAATTTTCTTGAGCGCATCTGAAGCGCAGATCGCTCACGGTGCACGTTGGCGCATCTTATGACCAGGTGACTGGTATTCTTTCGCCGACCGCTCGGCCGGCCCGTCCGTGGCCGGACGAAAGCTCTGGCGTCGGTCTCGTTGCAACTTACACGCAGTTGCTCACGGGTCCTGCCGACTGCGGCACCCTGTTTTTTAAATGGGACCCTACCCATTTAAAGAAACAGGGGACCCGCCTCCGTCGTCACCCGTTCGCTTGCGCGTTATGCGTTAC
>PEAR01000118.1 GCA_002753745.1 Candidatus Omnitrophota bacterium
CAGGCGCTGAAATAATAACTTTTTTCGCACCAGCTTCCAGATGACCCTTGGCCTTCTCGCTATCCGTAAACAAACCCGTCGATTCAATAACGAAGTCAACGCCCAGCGCCTTCCACGGCAATTCCGCCGGATTCTTGGTCGCCATCACGCACCTGGTCTTGTGGCCATTGACCACGATCGTATCGGCCTCTTCCTTGGACGCGTCTGACTTGACAGCGGAAACGTCATGCTTGAAACGGCCATGGACAGAATCATACTTAAGCTGATAAGCGAAATACTCGGCGTCCGTCGAAATATCGACAACCGCCACAACGTCGATCTCTTTACCCAAGAGCCCCTGGTCGCAGATCGCCTGGAACACCAGACGGCCAATGCGGCCAAAACCATTGATACCAATCTTAACCATATACTTCTCCTTCGTTAAATGGGATATAAATAAACGGAATTAAGCCGCCTTCCCCCATGCGACCTGTTCCTAGTTAAATTCGGGATGGATTATAGCAAAAAAAGGGAAATGGACAACTAATTTCGCTCAAGACTAGGGATGCGGCAGACCCTGGGGATGAGAAGCCTGGATCTTCTCGATCAGGGCTTTGATCTTGGGATTTCCCATCAGCTTGGCCATCCGCGGATTGCCCATGATCTCGCGCATGTCCCTGGACTTGACCGCTTGCATAAACGCAGGGTCGGAAATCAGTTCAACAATCTCAGGATCGGCTGCAAGCGCCTGCACCTGCTCGATCATCTCCGGATTAGACATGATATCCTGTTGTGCAGCATGCAGATCCAGCGAATGATTGCCGGGATCTCCCGGCTGGTGGGTGCCTGTCCCATCACCGAGTGCGGAATTGCCGCCAGGTCCGATCGTGCGGACATCGCCCTCTTTTAACCGCAGCTGCCCGAGCTTCGGGCTTTCTACAATATACTCTCCGTGATCCAGGCCAAGAAGCTTGCCGTAGATCGTGGTCCCGTCATTAAGGGTGATCTGCCGCAACTGCAGATCGGCGACAGCCAGCGACGCAGACATAACGATCATTGATAACGCCAGAAAAATGTTTCTCATATAATTTAAATATACCATACAAACATTGGCAAATTCAAGGGGCACCTGAATAATAACGTCACGTAACCAATGGCCGCGGCCGGCGGAATTTTAACGTCAACAGGGCGGTGACCAAAAGCAAAGCCCCGATCGTCACATTGGAAAAAAGCTCGCCCTGATTCTGCCGCGCATTGCCCACGATGTCCTGGGCCATTAAGGTTGTCGATGCGAACGCGATACCAACGCAGGCGGCGATGAACCAGTCCTTTCCTTTAATATCGATCAGGTAAGCGACCAGAAACACATACGGGACCGCCAGCGATACAAAGTTCAACAGCCAGCCGTTCGGGTTAAAAAGCGGTAGGAACGCAAAAAGCAAAGCATAGTCGATCCGCGGGTCCCGCGCCTTCCCGAAAGGCGGGAACAGTACCAGGCTATAAAGGAATGCCGCCAGCCCGTACCCCAGCATCTTGCCCTGATCAAACGTTAAATGAAGGATATTGATCGCGTACCCGCATTCGCTGAAAAAACGGATGGCAAACGAAAACAGCGACTGGTTCTTCGTATCCATATAAGACCATCGGTCAAGGGAAGTTTCGATGATCGAGGGGATCCAGGACGACAAATAAGACAACTCCTTGTGAAACCCGACCGCCAGTGCCGGCAGCATCAGCCAGAAAACAAGAAACGCCAGGGTCCAGCCGACCGCCTTGAACTGCCGGCGAATGAGGAGATAAGGGATAAAAATAGCCGGTGTATATTTGACAAGAATGGCAGCCGCAAGGAAAGCGCCGGCCGGCAGTTCTTTTTTCTTCTCCAAAAGGATCAGCGCGGCCAACACCAGAACACCCATAAGTATCGTGACCTGCCCGGAATCCCAAACCAGCAGGACAAAGCGGGACATGAACAAAGCGCATAATCCATAAAGCAGTAACGGCGCCCGGGATTGCGAGGGCCCCGGCAACGCGGCCCGCCAGCGGTCGCTGACGCCCATGATGTCGACGGATAAACGAAACAGGAGTACAGCCATCAAAACATTCAGCGTGAAATAAACCGCTGCCGCGGCCTTGATCGGCAATACACCGAGAGGACAAAAGAAAAAGGCAAAAAACGGCGAGTACTTGAACGGCGTGATCGCCATCGTGTCGCGATAATAAATATCGTTTCCGGCCAGGACATTTTGCGCCGCGTGATGATAAACACGAAAATCACAATAATGCCTTTTCGGCACACGATCCAGATACCGCACCAGGAGCACCGCGAAAACCGCCGCGATCAGCAGACCGATCAACCATTTCTTACCATTCATCATTAAGCCAGTCGTTAAAGGTTATTATGACCTCTTATTCCTCAACTGCCCGCAGGCGGCCGACACATCGTCCCCCCGTGCGCTGCGCAGGGTGCATACGACCCCTGCCGATTCCAGCGCCGCCTGGAAGACGCGCGCTTCATCCATTGAAGGCGCCTGACAGGTAAATTCACTGACCGGATTATACCGGATAAGATTTACCTTTGACAACCAGCCCTTCATCAGTCGCGCCAATGCCGCCGCCGCTGTTTTAGTGCAGGTAAGGTCCTTGATCAGGATATATTCAAACGTCACCTGCCGGTTGGTCGTCTCGGCATAACGACGGCAAACCGCCAGAAGCTCTTTTAGCGGATATTTGGCATTTACCGGCATTAACCGGGCGCGCACCGCATCATCCGGTGCGTGCAGCGATACGCACAACTCAACTTGCAAACCTTCCTGTGCCATGCGTTCGATCCCCGGAATAATACCGCAAGTCGAGATCGTAATCCGCCGGGCCGCGATATTCAGCCCGTCAGGATGATTCAACAGGCGAACGGCCTTAAAGACCTGATCGTAATTATCGAACGGCTCGCCGGTCCCCATAAAAACAATATGCGTGATGGGTTTTGGGGCTGCCGTCCTCATGGCATGTAAAACCTGGCCGATGATCTCGCCGGTGGAAAGGTTACGCTTGAACCCGCCGATCCCGCTGGCGCAGAAACGACAGCCGAACTTGCAGCCCGCCTGGGATGACACGCAAAGCGTTCCGCGTTTCGACGTAGGGATAAAAACCGTTTCGATGCGCTGGCCGTCATGAAGTTCAAAAAGGAATTTTACCGTCCCATCATCAGATCTGTGGCGTGAATGTTCGCTGAGCGCGGGAAAAGGAAGGCCAGCCGACAGCTTATCCCGCAGGGATTTCGGCAGGGACGACATGGCATCAAATGACGTGGCTTTCTTGACGTAAAGCCAGTTGAAGACCTGTTTGGCGCGGAAAGCCGGTTCGCCGACAGAAACAAGATGCCGGGACAGTTCCTCCAACGATAATGAACACATGTCTGCCGGAGGCTTCGTCATAAAAGAACCCGTTAAGACGCCTACTTTTGCGTCGTGAACTGCCCGATCGCGCGGAATTTGGCATAACGCTTGTCCACGAGATCCTGCCTGGCAAGCCCGTTGAGACGGGCGAGCTGCTTTAAGATCGAGGCTTTCAGCGCCGCGATCACCGTCGCGGAATCCTGATGGGCGCCGCCCAGCGGTTCAGGAATGATCTCATCTACAATGCCGAACTTGATCAGGTGCTCACCCGTCAATTTCAGGGCCTCGGAGGCCTCGGGCGCCTTGGTGGCGCTGCGCCAAAGGATCGACGCGCAGCCTTCCGGGGAAATGACCGAATAATAAGCATTCTCCAGGATCATCACATAATCGGCAACACCAACGCCCAAGGCGCCGCCGCTGCCGCCTTCGCCGATGACCGTGGCAATGATCGGCGTCCTCAATCCCGCCATATCTCGCAGATTCTCGGCAATAGCCTGGGCCTGCCCGCGCTCCTCAGCGCCGATCCCCGGATAAGCGCCGGGCGTATCAATGAAGACAATAACCGGCAGGCCGAACTTCTCGGCCAGGCGCATAGCCCGCATCGCCTTGCGGTAGCCTTCAGGATGCGCACAGCCAAAATTCCGTTTCACATTTTCAGAAGTATCGCGGCCTTTCTGATGGCCGAGAACAACCACCATCTGGTCGTCGATCCTGGCAAAGCCCGTGATCATGGCAAAATCATCCGCAAACAGACGGTCACCGTGGATCTCAACAAAATCAGTCATCATTGCACTAATATAATCAAGTGTGTAAGGTCTCTTGGGATGGCGCGCGATCTGAATACGCTGCCAGGAAGAAAGATTGCCATAAACTTTGGCGCGAACCGAGCCCATTTTCTGTTCAAGCTTCTGGATCTCCGCTGTAAAATCCGCATGCCCGTTAGATAATTTACGCAATTCCGCGATTTTGTTTTGAATATCGATAATAGGCTTTTCAAATTGCAATGAACTCATGATTTCTCCAATTAGTCGACAATCGTGACTTCCGTGCCGCGCGGCAGGATCTTATAAAGTTCTTCCACCTCTTCATTGCGCATCCGGATGCAGCCGGCCGTAACCTGCTGGCCGATCTTGTCAGGGGCCACCGTCCCATGGATCCCGTAACCTTCCTTGTCAAACCCCATCCAGCGCGTCCCCAGGACATTATCCGGACTTTCCGGCGGGATCACGGCGCCGGCCTTGAACCATACCGGATTTTCAAGCTTGGTCGTAATCTTAAAAACACCAACCGGCGTCGAATTATTGGACCCCGTTGACACGTTGTAGACTTTAATCACATCTTCCCCGCTCTTAAGCATCAGGGTGTTCTGAGATTTATTCACATGCACCGTGAACTTCGGCGTCCAGATGCGCAGCTTCTGGCCGATACGTACCACGTCATTCTTCAAGCCATTGGATTCCTTGACCAGGTCCATCGTCACATTGTATTGCTTGCAGATCTTGCCCAGGGTATCGCCGACCCTGACTTCATGAATAACCGTTTGCGGCGTCGGCACATCAGAGAAGAGCAACTTCATATTGATGTCGTAAAGTTCTTTTTGTACCTGCTCGATATTCTTGTAATCCGGACTGGCCTCGGTCAACTTTTCATAAGCCGCTTTGGCGTCAAGCAGTTTACCCTCGGACGAGAGTGTTTGCGCCTGCTTAACGGCCTCGTCAACCGGTGTCGCCGGCGCCTTGACCGCTTTGCCGACAGCCTGTCCGCATCCGGTCAACAAAAGCCCGAAAACCAGTATAAAACTCATCCATGCTGTTTTTTTCATAAATTCTCCTTAAAGACCCTGTCGCAAAAAATCCTCAATATAAAAAGATCGCCATCCCCAGTCCCAGGACCAGTCCCGCCAGCACCTGCATCGGCGAATGGCCCACAAACTCACGGATACGACCCATATCGATCTTCTTGTGCCAATACATATCATCAATGACTTTGTTAAGAACTTCGGCCTGCTCACCCGCGGAACGGCGAACGCCCTGGGCATCGAACATTGTTACCATGGCAAAAATTGACGCCAGGGCGAACATTCCCGATTGAAAACCGTATTCCAGCCCGCAGCAAACTGACAATGCTGTCACGCCGGCCGCATGACTGGAAGGCATCCCCCCGGTCCTGATGATCCAGCGGAAATTAAACCTTCGGCCGCGCAACAGGTTAGCTATAATTTTGACCCCCTGGCCTGTGATCCACACGATCACCGTGATCCAGAGAATGCGGTTATGGGCCAACTGGATAAAAACTGTTGAGAGATCACCGTTGTACATAAAAGTTACATCATTATATTAATCAAAATAAAAAAAGCAAGTCTTCCCTTTCTATTTGACAAAAAAACAAAATATGTTAGATTTATCAAATAAGTTTTGAAGCTGCCTTGCTACACGCCCCCCTGATTTCCGACCACCAAGGGGGTTCTCCATGCTTGCGAAAATTCACAGTTTCGGGATCAACGGGATTGACGCTTATCCGGTCACCATTGAAGTTGATGTGGCCCGGGGGTTGCCGGCCATGCATATTGTCGGCCTGCCGGACAGCGCGGTCAAAGAAAGCAAGGAACGCGTTCGCTCAGCCATCAAAAACGCGGGCTTTGATTTTCCATCAGGCCGCATCACCATCAACCTGGCCCCGGCCGATATGAAGAAGGAAGGCCCGGCATTTGACCTGGCGATCGCTTTCGGCATCCTGGCCGCTTCAGAGGAAATATCAGCCGAACTCCTCAACGATTTTGCATTCCTGGGTGAATTGTCCCTTAGCGGCCGGATCCTGCCGGTCGCGGGCGCACTCCCCTCGGCCATCGCCTGCGGGGGAAGGAATCTCAAAGGGATCATTGTCCCCCCGCTCAATGCCGCGGAGACCGCCCTGGCCGGCACGGTACCTGTTTTCCCGTTCAGCAATCTTTCCGCCGTTGTCGATTTCCTTAACAAGCCGGATCAAGCAGCCGCTTTTCAGCCTGCCAACGGGGCAACTCCAGCGGCTATGCCGGAAGCCGCGGACCTGGCCGATGTCAAAGGCCAGACGCATGCCAAACGCGGCCTGGAAGTAGCAGCCGCCGGCGGCCATAATATTCTTTTGATTGGACCTCCCGGCGGCGGAAAAACCATGCTGGCCCGGCGCATGACGACCATCATGCCTCCCATGACCCGGGAAGAGTCGCTTGAAGTCACCAAGATCCACTCCGTCTCCCGGCTCGGCGGCCGCAGCGCAGACGGCCTGATCCGGGCACGTCCGCTGCGCTCGCCACACCATACGGCCTCGCATATCGCTCTCGTCGGCGGCGGCACAGACCCAAAACCTGGCGAAGTGACCCTCGCCCATAACGGCATTCTTTTTCTCGATGAGTTCCCGGAATTCTCACGGGCCACGCTCGAAAGCCTGCGCCAGCCGATGGAAGACCATTTTGTGACAGTCGCCCGCGCCGCCCGGACCCTGTGCTTTCCAGCCCGCTTTATGCTGATCGCCGCCATGAACCCCTGCCCTTGTGGGCACCTGATGGACTCCCGGCGAAAATGCCGCTGCGCGCCGGCCGACATTACTCGATACATGGGAAGAATCTCCGGCCCATTGCTTGAAAGGATTGACTTGCACTTACAAGTCCCATCTCTGACCGCACGAGAACTTGGCAGCGCCTCCGATGGCGAATCATCGGCGGCTGTTCGTGAACGCACCATCCACGCCCGTGCGCGGCAGTCCGAACGCTTCAAGCCTGCATCTGGCACGAGCAAAGTCTTCGCCAACGCCCAAATGACCTCCAGGCAAATTAAAGAATTTTGCCAGCTCGACAAAGAAACCCGAAAACTGCTCCACGAAGCCATCGATACATTGGGACTATCAGCAAGAGTTCATGACAAATTACTGAAACTTTCCCGGACCATTGCCGACCTGGCGGGCAG
>PEAR01000119.1 GCA_002753745.1 Candidatus Omnitrophota bacterium
GGACGCCTTTGAAGCCGTACATCCCAAGAAACAGCAAAAACTTTACCGCACCGCCGAACATTTTTTATTAAAACATTATAATACAGTCGATATCAACGGCCGCTTCGATGTCCTGGCTGTCTACGCCGTCCTCGACGGTTCATTTCGTGCAGACCTGCTAAAAAATGCGTTTTCCAGATAAAAATATTAAATAATAATCAAATATTGCCAAAATTATTATTTTTCGCTATTATTAATATGCTTTAAGGGGAAAGAAGTTCTCGCAGTACATTTTTTTAACATCTGATATCCTTTCACACATATTCAATCCTAATGATCTGTTACGCAAAAAACAGTTTGTCTGAGTATCTGGAACGTCTGGCCGCGCGTGAACCTGTGCCGGGTGGCGGTTCGGCGGCGGCATTGGCTGGCGCAATGGGGGCTTCCTTATTAGCTATGTCGGCGCGTTACTCGCTGGGCAAAGGCAAGGCGAAAGCGATTGAGGCGCGCTTTGAGCGTTTGATCGCTGAGGCTGATACGGCGCGTGACGTGCTGACGGCAGTTGTCAGCCAGGATGCGCAGGCATATTTGAATGTGGTAGCTGCCAGAAAGTCGGCGGATAAAAAGGCTTTGAAGCTGGCAAATCGGGAAGCCGCCCAGGTTCCGCGAGACATGGTTAAGGTCTGCCGGAAACTTTTGGCCGGAGTCCCGTTCTTGAAGAAAGAAGCAAACAGGTATTTGGTCAGCGATGTCATCGCGGCCGAAATTTTCTTAAATGCGGCGATCAATGCCGCCCAAGCCATGGTTGAAGCCAATCAATGAGTGCTCAGATCCTCGATGGAAAAGTTTTAGCGCAGAAGCTTCAGGTTGAATTGAAAGCCGAAGTTGACATGTCGCGCGCGCGGACCGGTAAGGTGCCGCGGTTCATGAATATCACGATCGGGCAGGATCCCTCTGCCGGGTCATATGGCAAGTCGCAGAAACGCGCTGCCGAGTTTATCGGCATCGATTATCAGTTCTCCAATTTATCGGCGCATGTCTCGCAAAAAGAATTGATCGATCATATCCATTTTCTAAATGATGATGTGAATGTTCATGGCATCATGATCCACAAACCGGTTCCGGACGGGATCGATTTTCAGCAGGCGGTCAATGCCATCACGCCGAAGAAAGATATTGAAGGGATGAATATTGCCAATCTCGGCCGCCTGATGCTGGGCAAGACGAATATCATCCCGGCAACACCGGCCGCGGCGATGGCTCTTTTGGTATCCAGCGGTGTGGATATTTCG
The DNA here is from genome assembly GCA_002753745.1 of Candidatus Omnitrophota bacterium. Lineage (GTDB taxonomy): Bacteria > Omnitrophota > Gorgyraeia > Zapsychrales > Fredricksoniimonadaceae. The sequence continues at coordinate 1,272 of PEAR01000119.1, forward strand.
GGTAAAGATGCAGTGGTGGTGGGCCGTAGCGAGATTGTCGGGAAGCCAATCATGCTGTTGCTGCTGGAAAAGAATGCTACGGTCACGGTATGTCATAGCGGCACCAGTAAGGCCGGCAGGCTTGCCGATCAGGTCAAGAAAGCCGAAGTTCTGGTGGTGGCCATGGGCAAGCCCGGGTTTATCAAGGGAGAATGGGTTCGCGACGGCGCGATCGTGATCGATGTGGGTATTAATGCGGTGGATGGAAAGATTGTCGGAGATGTTGAATTCGACGGGGCCGCCGCGCGCGCCTCATTTATAACGCCTGTTCCCGGCGGCGTTGGCCCTGTGACGGCGGTCATGTTAATGAAGAACGGTATTGAAACCTTTAAGATCCAGCTTCAGCATCCCTAATGTCAAAACTTGTTATTATCGGACAATCTCCTGCGGCTTATTCGGCTATCAAGACACTGCGCGCCAGCGGGGCGGCGTGGGATATCACGCTCATTCCAACTGACGGGCATTTGCCGTACGATCGTGATCTTTTACCGGGACTTATTGCCCGTAGCGTGAAAGATAAGGATGTCTTTTGCGCGCCGGAGGATTTCTACAAAGATAATAATATTGAAATCATTCGCGATAAAGAACTGTCCCGTATCAATTTTAATCGCCACAAGGTTTATTTAGCCGACCGGCTTCAGGTTGATTATGACGTGCTGCTGATCACGGATGCTCCGCAAGTTCGTTTTCCTGAGATCAAAGGTTTGCGGCGGCAGGGGGTTTTTCATATTACGCGTCTGGATTCTGCTCGTCGTATAGGGAAACACCTTATTTTTGTTGAAACCGCGGTGGTCGTTCCGCATTCCCTTCGGGGGATTTTAACAGCCCTGGCCCTTAAGGCTGCCGGTAAAGAAGTTGTGCTGGTGTTTGCTCAGGACAAGCCTTTTCCGGAGGACGTCGAGGCTTCAGCAACATTGCTTAAGCTGATGGATAAAAGCGCTTTGAGGGTCATTTTAAATAATCCGATTGAGGATATTCTGGGTGAGGGCGAAGCGCAGGCGGTTCGACTTAAGTCCGGGAAAGTGATGGCCTGTGAGATGGTCATTGTGGAAGAGGTGGTTCCTGACCTTCGATTCCTCGCTGATAGCGGCCTTTTAATGCAGGAGAGGATCTGCGTCCATACGACGATGAAGACTAATATGGCTGATGTCTACGCGGTTGATGCCGTGATGGAATTGGTGGAACCAAAGGTTATCGGATCTTATGATGGAGATACCGCGAACGCGTTAAGTCAGGGGGAATGCGCCGCTTCTGCCGTCCTTGGACGGGAAGAACATTTTCAATATAAAGCGCCGAACCTGATGAAAGGATTCGAGTCTGTTTTTCCCATTGAAGCCCTTTCTCCGGAGGTTTAAATGAAAAATGCCTTTTGTGTAAGCATTATTCTCTTATCAGTGCTGTCAGCTGCTAGTGTTCAGGCTCAATCCAATGAAAGCCTGGCGCAGGAGTCTCGCCGGCAGGGAATTGTCTTTCAAAACCAGGGGGAGTATCGTAAAGCTCTTTTCTATTATCAACGGGCGCAGATGTTTCAGCCAGACAGTGCCGTGCTTTTTAATGACGCTGGTTTGATGTATGAATACAGTAACATGAAGAAAGAAGCGGAGGAGAGTTACCGGAAATCAATCTCGCTCGATCCTAAATATTTGCCAGCCTATTCCAATCTGGGCGTATTTTATTCCAAGCAGGGGCAATATGCCATGGCGGCAAGATATTTGCGCCGTCGCGTGGAGTTGGGAAAATCCGATGATCCATGGACGCTGGCGGCCCAGGAAGAATTGAACAAGGTTTATCGTCAGGCCCCCGCGTTGCGTGCCGAAGGAATTCGGGTCCAGGCCGATGACTTTGCGCAGAAGATCGTTGAGGCTAAAGAGAAAATGAAACGAACCGCCGAGCGGAATCAGACGATGGATTTTGAGGCGGTTTATTTAAAAGGCATTCAATATCTTGAGGCCAGGCAGTTTGATCAGGCGGTTGATATGCTGAATTCGGCGGTGGTGATCAATCCCCGGAGTGTAAATGCCCGCCAGGCGCTCAAGCGTGCTGAATTCGGCAGGGATAAGTCTTTATTGGAAACCCAGGCTGGAGCCGAACAAAAGCAGGTTAAGGGAAGCACTGTTACGACGACCCTCGACAAGATCTCTTCACCCTAGGTTCTTTAGCTCATGACCGTAACGACCTCCAGGATCCTTTTGATCGACGCCAATGCGCTTTGTTATCGCGCTTTCTTTGCCGTTAAGGATTTGCGGAATTCCCGGGGGCAGCCAACGAATGCCGTTTTTGGCTTTGTTAATATTTTAAAGAAGATTTTAGCGCGGTATCAGCCTTCTTATGCGGCTGCTTGTTTCGATGTCGGCCGTCATACTCGTCGCACGGAAAAGTTCGCGGATTATAAGGCCCATCGCTCAGCGATGCCGGAAGATCTGGTTTCGCAGATCCCGATCATTAAAGAGGTCGTGGCTGGATTTCGGATTCCGCTTTTCGCCGAAGAAGGTTATGAGGCGGATGATATCATTGCGGTGCTTGCCCGCCGGTTGAGTTCTCCGGAGCGCGAGGTTATTATTGTTTCCGATGACAAGGATCTGCATCAGCTGTTGACGCCGGAAATACGGATCTATAACAGCCGCCGGGATGCGCTGCTGGGTCCCGATGACACAAAAGAGCGCTTTGGTGTAATGCCGGGGCAGATGGTCGATTATCTGGCTTTGGCCGGCGACACCAGTGACAATATTCCCGGGGTTGATGGTGTGGGCGAGGTGACCGCTCAGAAACTGATCAGTCAATATGGTTCGCTGGATAATGTTTATGCCCATGTCGAAGAGTTAAAGGGAAAGCTTAAAGAAAAGATGCTGCTTGGCCGTGATGCTGCGCTACTAAGCCGGGAACTGGCGACTTTAGACGCGGATATGCCGCTAGACTGCGAGTTGGCGGATATTCAGTGGCCTGGTCCGGATACGGTAAGGTTAAAGCAAATATTTACGGGATTGGAGTTTCGTGTTCAATTAGAGGGGTTGTCTCATTCACTGGTGACAGCCGAGCCGATTGTCGATCCGGTCGAAAAAACGCCGGTGGTGGCCGAAACGTTCGAGTTCATGGCTATCGGCGATGCAGCGGCGTTGCGCAAAGAAGCTTCTTCCAGCGGCCGCATGGCATTATTCATTGATGATGCCGGTAATGTTTCCGCGGTGGCGGGGGATGTTTTTTTTCAATGCCATGTCAGCGGCTTGAACGTTATTGGCGATGTTCTGGCGGCAAACGGCGTCATGAAGGTCATGTATGATGCGAAGTCCGTGCGCAAGGAAATACAAAAATCCGGCCTTTTTATCGACGGGAATGTTTTTGATGTTCTGCTGGCCGGTTATTGCGCCAATGCCGGTTTATCGGCGTACAGTATTGAGGCTCTGGCCTGGCATTTTTTGAAAATGCACCTGGATGCGGACAGCCGCCCGGAAACACTGGCGCGGATGTTGATCGCATTATACAACCCTTTGTTGACTGCGTTGAAAGAGCAGGGGGCCTGGGAGCTTTATCAGGATATTGAATTGCCGCTAAGCGGCGTGCTTTTTGACATGGAGAAGGAGGGCGTTTCGCTTGATACGGCTCTTTTGGAACAGCTGAGCGTTGCGAGCGGGAAGAAGATCCTGGACATGACGGGCCGTCTGCATGCTCTGGCGGGCGAAGAATTTAACTGCAATTCGCCGAAACAACTGGGCGTTATTTTATTTGAGAAATTAAAGCTGCCGGTGATCAAGAAAACCAAGACCGGGCCGTCAACAGACGAGGAAGTCTTAACGCGTCTGGCGCCGCTCCATGAGCTGCCGGCGCTGCTGTTGGACTATCGCCAGCTGGCGAAACTTAAATCAACGTATATCGATGCTTTGCCGAAAATGATCTCTCCGGTCACCGGCAGGGTGCATTGTTCTTTTAATCAAACCGGCGCCGAGACCGGCCGTTTGAGCTCCAGCCATCCGAATCTGCAGAATATTCCGATCCGGACAGAAGAAGGCCGGATGATCCGCCGGGCGTTTATCCCTTCCGGCCGCGACCATGTGTTGCTGGCCGCGGATTATTCGCAGATCGAACTTCGGGTGCTCGCCCATATGGCGGATGAACCGGAACTTAAGAAGGCTTTTTTGAACGGTGAAGATATTCATACGTACACGGCAGCGCTGATTTTTGATGTGGCCCAGCAGGACGTCACGTCGGATATGCGTTATCGGGCGAAGCGGATCAATTTTGGCATTATCTACGGCATGAGCGCTTTTGGCTTGGCCAAGGACTTGTCCGTTGGACAGAAGGAAGCCCAGGGATTCATTGACCGCTATTTTTTGCGTTATCCCGGCATCCTGTCTTTCATGGAGCGAGAGAAAGGGCAGGCCAGGAAAAACGGCTATGTATCCACCATGTTTCATCGCCGTCGGTATTTGCCCGAGATCAACAGTAAGAATCAGGCGGTGCGGCAATTCGCCGAGCGCCAGGCGATCAATACGCCGGTTCAGGGGACGGCTGCCGATATCATTAAGATCGCCATGATCCACATGGTTCGGGAGATCAAGACGCGATCCTTAATTACGCGCATGATCATTACGGTGCACGATGAACTTGTTTTCGATGTGCCTCAGTCCGAATTAAACACGATGGCGCAAATCGTTAAAACAACGATGGAAAAGGCGGTTGCTCTTTCGGTGCCTATCGACGTCACTGTTAAATACGGACCGAACTGGGCGGAAATGACCAAGTTATGAGAATTGTTTTCATTGCATCAGAAGTAGTTCCTTTTGCCAAGACCGGCGGTCTGGCCGATGTGTGTGGAACACTGCCTCTGGAGATCGAAGCGGCGGGGCACGAGGTGATTATTATCATGCCCCTGTACAAAGAGGTCGGGGCCAAGCCGGTGTTCAATGATCGGGCTTGTATTGATACGGTCGGAAAAAACATTAAGGTTTATTTTATCAGGAACAAGCCGTATTTCGGACGATCCAGTATTTACGGCGAGAATATGTCGGATTATCCCGATAATCTTGAACGGTTTACTTTTTTCTGCCGCGAGGCGCTTAACCTCCTTAAGGAAGTTGGCTTGCCGGCGGATATTATCCACTGCCATGATTGGCCGACGGCGATCGTGCCTTTGTTATTAAAAAGTTCTTTCAGTCAGGATCCGTTTTTTGCTGCAACCAGGACGGTCTTCACGATTCATAATCTGGCGTATCAGGGCATTTTTCCTGGGGAAGAATTTGGGACGTTGGGCGTTGCTGCCGGGTATTTCAATGAGGACCAGGTTGAATATTACGGCAAAGTGAATTTGCTCAAGACCGGCATTGTTTTCAGCGATTACGTAACGACGGTGAGCCCGCAATATGCCAAAGAGATCCTGACCAAGGATTGGGGCTGCGGGTTGGAAGGGGTATTGCAATCCCGTCGAAGCCGGTTGACCGGGATCCTGAACGGGCTTGATTACCATATGTGGGATCCGGAGCACGATGAGTATATCGATCCATCCTATTCTTCGCAGGATCAGTTGGCGAGGAAGATCCATAAGGAGAAATTACAGAAGATCGCCGGTCTTGCGGTCATCCCGGATATCCCTGTTTTTGGTTTTGTAGGGCGTTTGTGCTATCAGAAGGGGTTTGATCTTATTGAGAGCGCTTTTGAAGAATTAATGCATCGGCCGATCCAGATCGCTCTGCTGGGTGTTGGTGAAAAGAAGTACCAGAACCTTTTAAAAAAGCTTTCCCGGCAGAATCCTCATCAGTTTTCGGTCCAGGTTAAATATGACGAGGATATTGCGCATCTCGTATATGCGGGGTCGGACTTTTTTTTGATGCCGTCGGTGTATGAGCCCTGCGGGCTAACCCAGATGATCGCACTACGTTATGGCGCTATTCCGCTGGTGTCAGGGGTCGGCGG
>PEAR01000120.1 GCA_002753745.1 Candidatus Omnitrophota bacterium
ATCCGTGATGATGTTGCGCGCCAGCGTGGTCTTGCCCACCTGCCTGGGACCAGCCACAAAAACCATTTTTGCTTCAAGGTCTTTGATAATTTGATCTGTAAGATACCGCTCAGTCTTCATATTGAAAGGATACTACTATTTTCAGTCAATGTCAAAAAAACTCGCGAGTGTTTTTGTGTCATTCAAAAAACACTCGCAATTTATCCAGGACATCGTCAACCGTAATATCTTCTATCCGCAGCTTTTGAATGACCTGATGCTTTGCCGCTGGCCAGGGGCCCCAGCGTTCGGGGCTCTTGCCGGGCATATCGTTGCGGAACAAGGCCACGACCGGCGTGCCGACACTGGCCGCCAGATGCACCGGACCGCTGTCGCAAGACACCAGCACAGCGCAATGCTTTAAGATCGCGGCCGCTTCGATCAGCGTCGTTTGGCCACGCAGGTCAATGATGCCCGGCAGCGCAGGAACCGAAAACGACAGATGCCAGGATTCCGGCCGTCCGATAATAATGACCCGCCGCGAAGAATTTTCGGCCAGGCGGGTCACCAGGTGTTCGAAATTTCCTAACAGCCACTGCTTGACGGGATCGCTGGTCCAGGGATGTACCGCCACATAAAGCGCCGCCGGATCAAGGCCCCATTTTCTGACGACCTCAGCCTCAACTGCCGCAGGGACATCGATCACCAGAGATGTGTCTTTTGTCCGGCACCCAAGCAGCGCGATCAAATCGAGATTATTCTCAACCTCATGCTTGCGGCCGAGAGCCTTGACGTCATCAACGGTATGGGTCAGAAAGAACGGATGCTTGCGGGCATAGCCGACGCGCAGCGGAATACCGGCCCACCACAGCAGCTGATGCGCCCGGGCGGCGGGATTCAGGACAACCGCAGCATCATACCGCTCCCGACGCAGCTGGAAAACAATCTTGACCAGGTCGGCGGGCGATTGCCCTTCCGCCAACAGGACAATAACCTTATCAACGAACGGCACGGCTGCGGCAAGCTCTTTGACACCTGCCGCCACGGCAACATGCACCTTGGCCCGCGGAAAAGACTCTTTAACCGCGCGCAAAGCCGGAATATTCAGCAGAAACTCGCCGAAACGGTCATTTCTTATAACAAGGATCTTCTGCATAAAATCCTGCGATCCCCCGGTTAACCCCCAAAAGGGGCGGCCTCGGGATAACGGCGATCATTGATTAAAGTGATAACTCGCCAGTTTGGCGTACAGCGCGGATGATGTCAAAAGATCGTCATGGACCCCTTTTTGCAGGATCTGTCCGCGTTCCATCACCAGGATACAATCCGCGTGACGGATCGTGGAGAGGCGATGCGCGATCACGATAACCGTACGGCCCTTCATCAGGTTATCCAGTGCCTGCTGGACCATATGTTCGGACTGCGGGTCAAGAGCCGATGTCGCCTCATCCAGCAGCAGGATCCGCGGATTCTTCAGGATCGCCCGCGCGATACACAAACGTTGTTTCTGTCCGCCGGAAAGCTTCATCCCCCGGTCGCCGACGATCGTATCGAGCCCTTCCGGCATGCGTTCAATAAACTCCAGCGCCAACGCCTGGCGCGCCGCCTCCAGGAGCTCACTGTCGGTAGCGTCAAGTTTCCCGTAACGCAGGTTTTCACGGATCGACTCATTAAAAAGGATCATATCCTGGGTAACCAGGCCGACATGACTGCGCAGCGACGCTACCGTCACATTCTTGATGTCCTGATCGTCAAAACTCACCACGCCGGCATCGGCATCATAAAACCGCAGGATCAGATTCATCACGGTCGTTTTGCCGCAACCGGTCGGCCCCACCAACGCCGTCACTTTCCCGATCTCGAACTGATGACTGAAATTCCTGATAATCTGGTTCGGCTGATCTTTTTCATATCGGAACGATACATCATTAAAAATAATCGCCTTATCCGGCGGCCGGCATTCCTGGGCGCCCGACGCGTCGGTGATCAGCGGCTTCCAGTCCAGGAAATCATACACGCGCTTTGAAGACGCCAGGGCCTGCTGGTTAATGCTGTAAACCTCTGCCAGTTTCTTGATGGGGCGCTGGATACTGATCAGTGAACTTAAGAAAAGTGCGAAAACGCCAAATGACATTTTCCCTTCAAGTACATATTTCCCGCCGATCCAGAACACCACCACGACCGCCAGCGCCGCCAACACCTCCGTCACCGGAGAAAGCACCAGGCTGCGGCGGATACTTTTGATGAAGGCCCGGTAAAACTTTTTATTCAGAACATCGAACCGGTCGATCTCATGCTGTTCGCGCGAAAACGCCTTAACAATGGCGACCCCCTGATTGGTCTCCACCAGAATGGAGTTCAGATCCGCCATCGATTCCTGGGACTGGATCGACTGCTTTTTCACCGTCTTGCCGATCACATGGATCAACCAGCCGTTCAGCGGAAAAACCACCAGGATAATCAACACCATTTTCCAGCTGATCGTGAGCGCGATCCCCGCAAACATCACCGCCAGGATCGTCTGATAGAAAATATCGGTCAACCCGAAAGAGATCGCATGGCCGATGAAACCGGCATCATTCGTAATGCGGCTCATCAACTCTCCCTGGCGTTTCTGGCTGTAAAAGTCCATCGAAAGCGCCTGGTACTTGCGGAACAGATCGCCGCGCACGTCCATGACCGAACGCTGGGCCAGCGTGTTCATGAACAACCCCTTCAAATACCCGAAGCCGCCTTTGATAACATAAAAAAGAGGAATGATAATGATCACGCCGTAAAAAAGCGTATTGCGGTCCATGCCGTTAAGCTGGTCCGCGTACTTCACCAGAAAAGGCGGCAAGCCCGTCGGGAGAATGATCGGCTTGTTGGTAAAAATCCTGTCGGCCAGCGGAACGATCGCGCCAAACTGAACCCCCTCAAACCCGGCGCAGGCGATCATCGACAGGATCCCCCAAACGAGGTAGCGCCAGTTCCGCCGCGCCAGATATAACATCTTCAGATATTCGTTAATAACGCACCCCTTTGTTTTTCAGGAAAGATTCAACAACATCGACACAATAATCCAGCTGACCGATCTCGATATCCTGGTGGATCCCGATATGCGTGCCATGGTCGCTGCAATATTCAGCGTCGGGAAAATCACCGAGCTTATGTCCTAAGAACGCATAGCTGGGGCACTGGGTCGGCATCGAATAGAACAGATTGCGGGAATCAACACCCTTAGACTCGATAAACGCCACGAATTCATCCTTGGTGAACGGCAGGCCCTCACGCAGAATGATCGAAAACGCATGCGGCCCAAGCTTTTCATGCGGTTCTTCTTTTAACGTGATAAATATCCTGTCAAACCGGGCAAATTTTTCGATCAGATACAACATATTCCGCCGGCGCTTCTCGAGAATCTGATGAAAAATATCAATATTGCCCAACCCGACCGCGGCTTCAATCTCGTTCATTTTAGCCGAAAACCCGATCCGCTGGAACGTAAACTTTCCGGTCATGCCATGGTTGCGCAAACTTCGCAGCGCCTCCGCCGTGGCCTCGGAATCGGTAATAATGATCCCGCCTTCGATCGTCGTCACGATATGGGCGGCATACAGGCTGAAACAGGCCATATGCCCGATCGCGCCGATTTTCTTCCCGCGATACTCGGCGCCGTGAGCCTCGGCGGCATCTTCAATGATCTTGAGGTTGTGTTTCTGCGCGATCGCGATGATCCGATCCATCTCGGCGGGTTTTCCCATTAAATGCACCGGCATGATAGCCCGGGTGCGCCTGGTGATCTTCGCCTCGATCTTGTCGGGATCGATATTGAGCGTTTCGCGCTTTACATCCACAAAGACCGGTGTCAGGCCGGCCTGGAAGACCGCGTTTCCTGTCGCCACAAACGACAATGCCGGGACGATCACTTCATCCCCGCGGCTGGCGCCGTCGTCATAAAGCGCCGCGCAGGCCAGCGCATCGGCGTCCGTCCCGCTGGAGACCGCCACGCCGTATTTTACACCGAACAGCGCCGCGAACTTTTCCTCGAATTCCTTAACATATTTACCCTTCGTGACCCACTTTGTTTCCAGCGCCTCGTCAATGAGCTTGCGCGCCTTATCTGTAATAGACACTGTTCCGAACGGAACTTTATACCCCGCTTTTTTTGATTCCTGTCCTGCCTCGATCTTCATGACAACATCTCCTGCAAATGCTTTTTGGCCCATTCAAAACGCTCCGGCGTCCCGATATCAATGAACGGCGCATCCACTTTATACCCGAAGAATCCCTTTCCGATCAGCTTCGGAAAAAGATCATACTCGATCGAAAACTTCCCCGCCGGCATTTCATTGAACAGCTCCCGGCGGAAACAATAGATCCCCGCGCTGATGTACTGGACATCGGCCGTGGCAAACTTTTCCTTGAACGCCAGGACCTCATCGCGATCATTCATCTGGATCGTCCCGAAATCCTTATTGCCCTCCACGCGCACGCCGGCCAGCGTCATCAGAGCTTTCTGCTGCTGATGAAAACCCAGCATCAGCGCGTACTTCACCGGCGTAAAACAATCGCCGTTCAGGCCGAACACCACATCGCTCTTGATGAACTTCTCGGCATTCTTAAACGCTCCCCCGGTCCCCAGCGGCGACGGCTCAATGGACATCTCGATCGAGATATCCCTGAATTTTTCCTTATAATGCGCCGCCAGCGATTCGGCCTTATAGCCGGCGCACAGGATCACCCGGCGCGCGCCTTGTTTTACCAGGTAACGAATCAGGAAATCCAGGAACGGCTCCCCCTGGACCTCGGCCATCACTTTGGGTGCATCGCCCGTCACCGACCGCAGACGGGTTCCAAGCCCGCCGCACAGGATCATGAAATCAGCATTCACGCCACTACCCCCGAATTGGGTTGATAAAAAATGATCTGGCTTCCAAGCCCTTCAAATTTAAAAGGGATCTCAAGAAAGCCCTTCAACGCCTGGCGCACCGCAGGCTTCTTGTCCGGCTCCGCGTAAATAAGAACAAACCCGCCGCCGCCCGCGCCCAGCAGTTTACCGCCGAGAGCGCCGGCCTTCATGGCCCGCGCATACATATCGTCGATCGCATCCGTCGTGATCTTGTCGGACAGGGTGCGCTTCAGTTTCCAGCTTTCATTCAGCAGTGTCCCGAACCCCTTGAGATCATCATCTTTCAAACATGTTAATGCCGCCTGAACAAAACCAAACATTTCTTTCAACTCGGCACGGCGATTGGGAATATTCTGGATCTGGTGTGCCGCGATCTGGGACGCGGTCCGGGAAAAGCCGGTGAAAAAAAGCATCATATGGTCCTGCAGGTCGCGCAGCCGCTCATTAGGCAGCGTCACCTGTCGCACGTTCAAGTGCCCGGCCCCGCCGAATTCAATATGGTTAAACCCGCCATACGCCGCCAGCGCCTGGTCCTGGCAACCGACATTCTCCTTGATCAGGTCCTGCTCAATATGGATCGCCTCCCGGGCCAACCGATCCTTGGTCGTCATCACACCTTTTAACGCGTAAAGGACATTCAACAAACCAACCGTAAACGCCGAGCTGGAGCCCAGTCCCGTACGTGCCGGAAGATCGCCGTCATGATGGACCTCGAGCCCTTCCTGGATATCCATAAAACGCAATGTTTCCCGCACCGAGGGGTGGTCGATCTCGTCGATCCGGTGAACATGCTCCATCTGCGAATAAATGATCCGGGAGCGATGTTCAAAGAACGGCGGCAGGTAACGCACCGTCAGATAACAGTACTTATCGATTGTCGTGGCCAGGACCGCGCCAGGGCTGTCCTTGAACCAGGCCGGATAATCGGTGCCTCCGCCAAAAAATGAAATACGGAACGGCGTTCTTGAAATGATCATCGCGGACCTTTCTTTAGAAAATAATCAGCTCTTTTGTTGTCGGCTGGCCGCCATTCTCCAGCCATATCTTGAACAGATCCTTGTACTGCTCCGCCAGAACGCGCAGTTCGCGGGTCTGGTCAAGATTCACCATGCACAACTTGATAAAACGCTTCGCATCACCATAGTGCACCCGGGACCTGAGGAGCATATCCGGGACCTGATACCCTTTGACAATCCGAAACTGGGCCAGCACCCTTGCACCCATCACATAACTCAATGCCCTGGCTTCCGGCACAGCCACCGCCTGCTGAAAATATCCCAATGCCTTGTCAAACCTGGCTCTCTTAAAATAGATCACGCCCAGATCATACCGGGCCACGAACGAATCCGGGTTGGCCCGCAGGGCTTTTTCATAATCTGCCAGCGCTGCCGCGAAATCTCCCGAATAGTAATGACAGTACCCCCGCATCTCGCCGATTCCCGTGCTGCCGGGAAAATCACGTTCGATCAGGTCATAATACGCCAAAAAACGTTCGGCCTCTTTATGACTCTTTAACAGTTCGGGCCCCAGGCTGCCCAGGCTGGGCTGGTAACTGTCGATCCGCCGGGAAAACAACCCCTCCTGCGCCTTGGGATATTCCTGCCATAACGACCGCCAGGCCAAAACGACCGCAACGATAATAACCAGCAGAACACCCGCCCTGACGAGGACACGTGAAAGCGGCATTAGAGCGACCAAAACGGCCCCCATTTCATCAAATGGATATACGTCCACAAAGAAGTCAGGGCCAGCATCCCCGTAATACTCGCGATCACCGAAAGCCGCCACCACCGGTCATCGGCCGCCAGCGCCCACAAATTGCGAACGATCGCAAGGATCAGCAAAATGGAAAACGGCGTCAGGTAAAGAAAATACCGCTCGGCCACCGCAAAATTCCCGTTCGCCTGCCAGCCCAGGAACCACACGATCACGGCCGCTGACGCCAGCAGCATCAGCACTAAAGCCGTCAGCAACCCCTTGAATATTGCCGCTTCCCCTTCACACCGGGCAGCGGACTTTATGCCCGCGCTGACGACACCGATCGCAACAATTCCCGCAGCCATATAAACCAGCCAGTACGGTGGAATATTGGTCAGCAGAAGATCCTGTCTGGCAACGAACATCCCCGGTGAAAGCTGAGCTAACCCGCTTTTAACCACCGCGGCAAGCCCGCCGGAAGCCTGCGACAGCCCCGGATACGTCTTCCTGGCCAGAAAATAATACGCCAGGCACAACGCCAGCGGCACGATCGTTACCCGGAAAGCGTGGCGCCAATATTCTCTCTTTTTG
>PEAR01000121.1 GCA_002753745.1 Candidatus Omnitrophota bacterium
GCCTCAATCCTGACCACTGATCCGGCGGGATTGATGAACGAGATCACGGTCGCGACCGAGCTTTCCCCCCGGGGCTTACGGCTTACCAACAATTGATGCGGCCGCACATAAATTTTTTCCTGCCGGCCGCCCTCGACCCGCTGATGAAACAAATTCACATTACCCAAAAAATTCAGAACAAACGCGGAGGCGGGACGATGATAAACATCGCCCGGCGTCCCGATCTGTTCAACCTTTCCTTCATTCATCACCACCACCCGGTCGGCAACTTCAAGCGCCTCCTCCTGGTCGTGGGTAACAAACAACGTCGTGATATGCAGGTCGTCGTGGAAACGCCGCAGCCACTGGCGCAGTTCTTTTCGCACCTTGGCATCCAGAGATCCGAACGGCTCATCCAGCAGCAGCACCCGGGGCTCGATCGCCAGCGCACGGGCCAGCGCGATCCGCTGGCGCTGGCCGCCGGACAACTGGGCGGGGAACCGGTCCGCCACCCAGTCAAGCTGGACGAGCTTCAGCAACTCATGCACCCGGTTATTGATCTTCCCCGTATCCGGGCGCAACGGCCGCGGCTTGACCCGCAGGCCGAAAGCGACATTGTCAAACACCGTCATGTGCCGAAACAGGGCATAATGCTGGAACACAAACCCCACACTGCGATCCTTGACCTTCTTTTGCCGGGCATCCTCACCATGGAACAGGATCTCGCCGCTGTCCGCATTCTCGAGCCCCGCGATGATGCGCAGCAACGTGGTCTTGCCGGAACCCGACGGTCCCAGAAGCGCCACCAGCTCGCCGGTATCGATCTTGAGATCCACCCCGCGCAGCGCATTGAAAGCGCCGAACGCTTTATTGATATTCCTGACAGCGATGCTCACGGCAATCTATTCCTTCGATGTTAATTCGCGTAAATCTGGTCGAACACGCCTTTATCAGCGAAGAATTTCTTCTGCGCTTTCTGCCAGCCGCCGAACACTTCGTCGATCGTGAACAGTTTGACCGGTGCAAACTGACCGGCATATTTCTGCGCCACGCGTTCCAGCCGCGGCCGGTAATAATTCTTTGCCGCGATCTCCTGGCCTTCTTCGGTGTAAAGATACTTCAGGTACTCCTCGGCCACTTGACGCGTACCGTGACGGTCCACATTGCGGTCAACCAACGCGACCGGCGGCTCGGCCAAAATACTGAGCGACGGGGTAACAATATCATATTGCCCCTTGCCCAAACCATTAACCACCAGATAGGCTTCGTTCTCCCAGGCGATCAGGACATCCCCGATCCCCCGCTCCACAAAAGTAGTCGTCGCCCCGCGGGCGCCGGAATCCAGCACCGGCACATTTTTGAAGATCGCTTTCAGGAAATCCAGCGCCTTGTCTTCATTGTTATCCCGCTTGGCCAGCGCATATCCCCAGGCACCCAGGAAATTCCAGCGGGCACCGCCGGAAGTCTTCGGATTCGGCGTGATGACCGCGATCCCCGGCTTGGCCAGGTCGTCCCAATCCTTGATTCCCTTGGGATTCCCTTTGCGCACCACGAACACGATCGTCGAAGTATAGGGTGAACTGTTATTCGGAAGCCGCGTCTGCCAGTTCTTCGGCAGCAGGCTGGTCTTCTCCGCGATCGCGTCAATATCATAGGCCAGCGCCAGGGTCACCACGTCAGCTTCCAGCCCGTCGATAACGGCACGCGCCTGCTTGCCGCTGCCGCCGTGGGACTGATTGACCTCAACGGCCTTGCCCGTTTTAGCCAGATAGTAATCGCCAAAAGACTTGTTGAACGCCTGGTACAATTCCCGCGTCGGATCATAGGACACATTCAACAACGTTAACTTCTCCTGGGCGAACGCCGGCGCCGACAGCGCCAGGCCTAAAACAGCCACCATCATCAACTGCCATAACTTTCTCATATCATGTTCCTTTCTTTACATTGATCGCTGACATTGAAATTATCTTCCGGAAATCCAGGTCAAAACGCCAACTGCAGGCGGCTCAACACAAGATTTTCTGTTAAACGACTGCCGTTGGCAGCGCCGCCCTTGAAACGGGTCTGCTCCCAGTTAAGCACCAGCTTGGCACTGGCGTTCAGATACCAGTTTAATCCCGCCGTGACCGCACGGGCTTGCGTTGGTACTGTATTACCCAACGTTGATGACGTCAACGTGGAATCGAACAACTTGTTATCAATATCAAGGGTGCTGTACCGTCCGGTCACCTCGAAGGCGCCCCAGCCGCCGTTTTTCAGGCTGAACGGGTGCAGCGGAACAACGCCCTTGTAAGAAGCATCCTCACCGGTAAGTAAATAGGATGCCGCGGCCGTCCAGCCTTCGTTCCTGATGTCCTGCCGACGAGTAGTCTTGGTCAGCTTTTCCTCGGACACAATATACTCCCCGTAAACACCGAGCGAATTGTAATAGTAAGCCACCTGGGGAGAATAACGGATCTGCGGCCCGTCAAAATAGGTCGTGGCCGGCAGCGAGTAAAACGTAGTCTGCCCCGCGGTCTTGTAAGCAGGATACGTTGATGTCGCCGCATCCTCCCGATGTCCATAAGACAAGGCGCCGCCGAAACCCACCCCCCTCAAAGCCAGCAGGTCGGAATTCCTGAACGGCTGGGCAAATAAACGCGCCCCCAGTTCCTTGTCGTTATTCGTGTCCGTAATGCTCGTGCCCCCGTCCGACACACCATTGGTCGCGGCGATCGCATAACTGACCGTATTCGACAAAATATCCCCGAAGAACTGCACGCCTGAATCACGGTTCGGCGCGAGGTTTTCGGCCAGCGAAGGCTCGGCAAATGTTGACGCCGGCGTTGACTGCAGGCGCTCATACCCGAACGGCGCCTTGAACTTACCCGCACGGATCTTGAACGCAGGATCCGCCACCCGCCAGTCAATGTAGGCATCCGGGAGGTTGACCGTTGATCCCGCGAACTCCGGTGCAATGAAATAATCAAAAACATTGGCTACCGTCCCGCTGACAGCCAGACGGACCGTGCGCGTCGTAAACGTATCAATGGGGCTCGTCGGATCCTTCTTGTTGCCCGAAAAAAACCGGGCATCGGCCTGAACATATCCGCCGACCTTCAGCTTGTAACTGTCATCCGGGGACTTGATCTGAAAGCCATCCTTGACATTCGCCGTGACAATCGCGGCGCTGGCCGCCTTCTGGGAAGACGCCTCTTTATCAACCTCGATCTGACGCTTTAAAACAGCCACTTCCTGCTCCAGCAGTTTCAACCGTTCTTCCGTCGATAATTCTGTGTCCGCGAAAACCCTCACCCCGCTGCCGCCAACCAGAATAGCCAGCGCCAGTAAAACATGTCCTAATGTTTTCATGTATTCCTGCCCTTTTTCTCCCCTTGAAAACCTCTGGTTGTCCAGTTGATCACTCAAATATTGTTATATTCTTTTACCGCGCCGCAGATGTCTGCTAAACGCTAACCGCGCTAAATACCTGCCCCGCCTTCCAGCTTCCAGGCCTCGTCAAAACGCTTGCGCGACGTCACTTCGATCTGCACGATCCTGGCATCATGGATCTTGATCAGGACCTCGCCGAAACGCAACCCCGCTACCGCGTTGCGCACATCCTTGATGATCGCATCATTTAACAACATTTCTGAACCATCCTGAACAGGTTTCATTTTTCCCCTTAAATGACGTAGTTCAATCCTTCATCCTTCACCTTTTGCCGCTCCGCAATGCCTGCCAATGTAAAAGATGCGAAGATCTTCGACATCCCGTTGGTGGCCTCGCCCCAAAAATCCCGCGAGGAACAGGACCCGGACCGTTTACACTGATCAGGGTCCGATGTACACCCGACCAGGCAAATAGGCCCTTCAACGGCTTCTATAATATCTTTGAGCGTAATCACAGAAGGAAGGCGCAGCAGAATGAATCCCCCCTTGGAACCGCGGGTAGCATTAATCAATCCCGCACTTTTTAACAATGGCACCAGATGACCAAGGTATTTTTCGGAAATATCCTGGCGATAAGCTATATCCCTAAGCAGCACAGGACCTTTAGCTCCATGAATAGCCAGATCAATCATGAGCCGAACACTATATCTTACCTTGGTTGAAAGCTTCATCTTTATTCTCCATATTAACTACTAACTTAGTGGTAAATATAGCACCAAAAATAAACTTGTCAAGGGAAAATGACCTGGATAGATGTTATTTATTCTTGTCCGAAACGCGGCGGTAGGGTTCGATGGAGCTGAAGATGTAACCTTCGGGGAGGCG
Organism: Candidatus Omnitrophota bacterium; assembly: GCA_002753745.1. Lineage (GTDB taxonomy): Bacteria > Omnitrophota > Gorgyraeia > Zapsychrales > Fredricksoniimonadaceae. The sequence continues at coordinate 4,236 of PEAR01000121.1, forward strand.
GCAGTCGCGGGCGCCCTGGACCATGGCATTAATATATTCGTGGGACGGCATGCCGTCAACCAGCGGCTCGTGGAAGTACACCCAGGCCTGGACAGTCTCACTCTTGCCCAGCTTTCTAACTTGCATCAGCGAACGCTCGGAGTATCGTGGATAACCCATGTTTTCATCAAGGCTTTTGAGATTCTTGTCGTCGATCTCAAACAATCCGCCGCAGATCGCATCATCAAAAGAACGCTCGAGATTCACGATCGCCCCCCGGGTGTCGGGGCAGTACCCGTCGAAGATCAGCATATAGCCTGAGAGTTCCCCTTCAGAAACAAACCTCGCTCCCGGGCACAGCGCAAATAATTGACGATGATTCATGTGAACGCCGTAGGCGAAATAATACATGTTTCTCCTTATTTGCCGATCGTGCCCAACAGGGCGAGCTGTTCTTTCATCTGACGGATCTCCTCCATGCTGGCCGTGTCACCCGCGATCACCGAATTGGCCGACAGGGTTTCCAGGCGGGAAGCGATCGCTGTCAACGCCTTGTTCATTTCAACAGCCACGCCCGCGCTTAGCTTGCCGACCGCAGATAACTGGTCGGCCTGGACTTTCAATTTACTATTCGCGGCCTCAAGATCGGCAACATACTGGTCGAGCTGACGCTTCATGGTGCGTTTCTCAAGCGCTCTTTTCAGGTTGATTTCCAACTCATCAAAATCAATGGGTTTGGTCATGTAATCGAAGGCGCCTTTGCGCAGCGCCTCAATAGCCGTCTCCAAACCGCCGTGGCCGGTCAGAATAAAGACCTCAGCCTGATGCGGCAATTGCTTAAGCCGGCCGAGCACTTCAATCCCATCCATTCCGGGCATCTTGATATCCAGCAGCACCACATCGGGACAGCTGCGGGCGAACTCTTCGAGCCCCTTGGGGCCATTCTCGGCCGTTGTTACAATATAATCATCGAGCTCAAGCAGCTTCTGCAAGCGTTCCCGCAGGATCTCCTCGTCGTCGATAACCAGGATCTTGACATTATTTTCCGCTGACATTGGCGCCTCCTGCGGGCAACAGCACATACATGGTGGCCCCTTCTCCCTCTTTGCCCTCGACACCGAGCTTGCCGTGATGGCTTTCCACAATGCCGTAGGTAATGGACAACCCCAAACCGGAACCTTTACCGACCTCCTTGGTGGTAAAGAACGGCTCAAAGATCTTTTTCTTGTTCTCCTCCGAAACGCCCATGCCGTTGTCGGCGAAAGCGGCCCGGATACACTTATTCTCGACATCATGGGTTACCGTGATCGTGAGCTTTTTATAATACGGGCCCTCAAAAGGGATCCGGCCGTCCTTGATTTTGGCGCCCTTCTCATCCATTGAATCACGGGCATTGGACATGAAATTGATCCACACCTGTTCCAGCTGGAACGGCTCGCCGAGAATCACAGGCAAGTCTTTCTGGAAATCGAGGACGATCTCGATCTCATGCAACCGCAGCTGCTCTTCCAGCAGGGTCAACGCGGAATTGATGGTCGAAACAATATCCACGTCTAAGAACTTCATCGTGTCTTGACGTGCAAAGGTGCGAATATGATTGATGACGCGCGTGATGCGCTGGATGGATTTCTCGATGTCCGCGATGTCTTTGACCAGCATCTGCTCGGTGAACTTGCCGCGCTCCATGGCTTTCTTGATGTTCGCGCACACCAGCGCGATCCCGCCGAGCGGCTGGTTGATCTCGTGAGCCATGCCCGCCGACATCTCGCCAAGGGTTGCCAGCTTCGAGGTCTGGAACAACTGCGCCTGGGTCTGGCTGAGCTCCTTGGTGCGGTCGTCGATACGCCGCTCAAGCTCCTGGTTCATCTTGGCGATAATCTCGGAAGTGATCTTGATCTCGCGGCCGCGGTATAATTTATCACGGTTAAGATTAATAGTCTGCACGGCTCTCTGGATCGACAGTAACAGCTCGTCGAGGTTCACCGGCTTGGTGAGGTAATCCCCCGCCCCGGCCCGCAGGGATTCGATCGCCAGCGCCTCGTCCTTCTGGCCGGTGACCACGATCCCCTCGATATCCTTGTAAAATTTCTTCGCGTTCTGCAAAACTTCGATCCCGCTCATGTCGCCGAGATGGATATCAGTGATCAGAATATCGATCTTGCTGTTCTCGATGATCGACAAGCCTTCCTTGCCACTGGGCGCGGTAAAGACCTCATAATCTTCCTTCTGTAAAAACCGCTTGAGCGGCAACAGCACGCTTTCTTCGTCGTCAATGATAAGGATGGTGTTCTTGTAGACCAGCTCCTCTTTTTCGGCCAGTTTTTCCTGGGCCCGGCCGAGGGAGGCGGCCAGCTCGTCGAAATTGATAGGTTTTTCCAGGTAATCGATCGCGCCCCGGCGCAGGGACTGAATCGCGATCTCCTCGCTGCCGAACCCGGTGATCATGATCACCTCGCAGTTCGGCCGCAGGTCCTTGGCGGTCCTCAGGCATTCCAGCCCGTCAACATCCGGAAGTTTAACGTCGAGCAGCAAAATGCTGATGTCCTCGCGGGCGAGAATCTCGAGCCCCTCCTTGCCGGTCGCGCCCAGAAACGGCTCGCAATAATGACGCTTCAATTCTTTGGCGATCTGCTCCCGGGTGAGCTGGTCGTCGTCAACGATCAAAACTTTTCGTGTCTTCATGCCTTTGGTCCTTTTTTAAAACGCCGCCCCCCCCCGCAACAGGGTGGCCAGGTTATGTTTGCAAGCCTGTAACAGTAAGC
>PEAR01000122.1 GCA_002753745.1 Candidatus Omnitrophota bacterium
TCTTGCCGGCAGCTGTTTGGCGTTCAAGAACGCCTCAACTTCTTCATCGGAATAACCCGGCCCCAACAAAGATCCGCCCTGAAGATCTTTTCCGCCATCAACGCAGCGGCGATTTTTAAAGACCTGATACCAGACAAACAAGGCCGATCCCAATGCCCCGCCAGCATCCCCGGCGGCAGGCTGTATCCAAACGTTTTTAAATTTCGTCTTTTGTACGATCTGACCATTTCCTACACAGTTAAGTGCCACACCTCCGGCAAGACACAAGTTTTCCTGCCCCGTCACATCATGCACATGATTGGCGGACTTGACCATGATCGTCTCGGTCACTTCCTGAATGGAGCGTGCAATATCCATATCAAATTGTGTCAACCGCGTTTCAGGCCTCCTGGGGCCGCGGCCAAAAAGGCGGTGAAACCGCCCATTGGTCATCGTCAAACCCGCACAATAATTGAAATACGCCATATTCAATCGGAATGACCCGTCGGGCTTAATATCCACCAATTCTCTTTGAATAATATCAGCATATTTCGGCTCACCATAAGGAGCCAACCCCATCAGCTTATACTCCCCGGAATTCACCCGAAAACCTGCGTAGTAAGTGAACGCTGAATATAAAAGCCCTAAAGAATGCGGAAAACGGATCTCCGCATCAAGGCGGATCGCGTTGGCTTCGCCGACGCCAAAACTGGTCGTAGCCCATTCACCGACACCATCCATGGTTAAGATCGCTGCCGTATTAAATGGAGACGGGAAGAAAGCCGACGCGGCATGCGACTCATGATGCTCAGGAAAAAGAATCTCGACCGGATAACCAAGTTCTTTAAGAATAAGATCTTTTATAAATATCTTTTCTTTCAACCATGACGGCATCGCTTTGAGAAAAGACATCAGCCCCCGGGGAGCGTAACTCAAATAGGTCAGCAGCAACCGTTCAAACTTCAAGAATGGTTTCTCATAGAAACTGATAAAACTTACATCTTTAATAGAAATCCCGGCCTCTTTAAGACAATACGCCACAGCATTCGTCGGAAATGACGCATCATGCTTCTTACGGGTGAACCGTTCTTCCTGAGCAGCCGCAACGATATCACCATCCCTGAGCAGGCAAGCAGCGCTATCGTGATAAAATGCGGAGATGCCCAGAATATAGACCGGCATTTTATTGTGTTCCTTCACGTTTAATCGTCGAACCAGTTGATTTTACCTGAATGTCAGGCACATTATTCAGAATATTCTCTGCGATATTCTCGGCAAGCAATCTATTGCCCAACGGTGTACAATGCCCAAAATCTCCCGCAAAAACGTCCGTAAACAGGACGCTATACTTCTTACTCATAAGGGCCTTTTTAAAGACCTGTTCATTATCTACAAAAACCATGTCTTTCATTTCAGGAAATATCTTCTTAAGCGGACTGACTGAACGCAATGGATACTGAACACACAATAACCGTATCTTATGGCGCTCAAGAACATCCTTAATCCTTCTGTAATTTTGAACTGTCATCGGTAAATACGATAAAGGGACCGATTCACGCGCCACCTGGGCATATTTCTCTGCCAGATCATGCTTCCCGATCTCGTGATAGTATATTGAGAGATAATTCAAGACCCAAACATTCCTCCCATCAAGCCTCAAGGCTTTATTGAACATTGTTTTAGCCAGCGTAAATTTTCCCTGAAGCTCGTAACACTTCCCGAGAAGCAAATACGCCTCAACTCGACGAGGATCTAAAACAATAATGTTTTTGAAAACCTGAGCCGCGTCATCGTAAGCTCGATAAAAGGTCAGGCGCCTTCTGCCAAAATCAAAGTAATTCTCTCGAATATCATGATCATAAGGACTGGCTTTAAGGCGCTTTGTTAAAATCTTGCCTGCATTTTCAATAAAAGCCAGGCTTTCCTTCGAATGACTGCCCTGTCTGAGAACCAGTGAGAAACAAGCAGAGAAACTCCTCACATCCGGCGTACAGGCTTTTCTAAACGCCTCCGTTGACAATGATTTCTCACCGAAATTTGATAATAAACGCCCTAATTCAAAGTACCACTCCCAGTCAGACCTGTCCTGCACTAATGTCATTTTATTCTGTACCGATTCTCCCCATTTACACTTTAAATGCAAACATAACAGCCTGAATAATTTATATAATCTAAACGCCTTCACACCCGCCATAGATCCAGAAGATGCCGGCACTTGCGAAGGCATATGTATCCCGCCATCATTTACCCCGATCATAGCCACCACCATTTGTGGCCTATACCGCCGGATATTATCCTCCAACGCCGCCAAAATAAACCGGCTGTCTGTACCGCCCACGCCTTTATCCACAACACTAAAATGAATCCCTCTGGAATTGCGGTTAAGGATCTCCTCCAAATACACCGGATATTGCCCCTGGGTCGTCGATTCTCCAATACACATAACCCGATACGCATTCTTATCCGTTAACGCACGGGAGTTTTCACTATCCTGAAAGGAATAAAGAATGAAACTCGCAATCTGAAGCCCTGCTTCCAATAAAAAAAATGCCAAAATAGTGCCAAAAGCTATCAGTAGCACCTTTTGAGTCAATGTTGTTTGAATCCCGGATCTGCTCATATGTCAGCAATAATCCAAAGTTAAGCCGCCGTTACACATTTAAATAGATCCCTCTAATGATCTAAAGAACTAACCCAATTTAATTTAACAGGCAGCTTATCCTGGGTAAAATGTTCCCCCGATACCCAAGCAATACTATACAAACTTATACCTGAATTCTCCTGAAGCTCGGAACAAAAAGTCTCCGTAAAACTTAGATCCTTGATCGATGGACTTTTAATCACCTGTGTTGGGCTCATCTTGAGAAAAGTAAAATCACGCTTAACCAATATTTCCGCATTAGAAAAATTATTAAGAAGCGAGAAGTTAAATGACAAACACCGTTTTGCAGGCAAGAAAATATCGGTTAAAACGCCTACCTGACAATCCCCTGTCATTCTCCAGCCACTAGACTGAAAACGCAAACCGTCAACAGAAACCTTACTGCCACAATACAACGTGTCTGGCATGAACGGTCGAGCGGAAGTGTTTTTGTTAAAATCAGCCACCAATCTCTGTGCTTCTTTTTGAGTGACAGCAGAAATCAACTGTCTCTTACCATCCAAAAAGTAATCATGCTTAAGATAATAAATAGCTGTTAAAAGAAAAAAATAACAGATAAGAAATATCCCTATTCTTCTGCGAAGCTGGAATATCAATAATACCACTAAAAATATCAACGCAAAAAAAACAGCATTAATGGCAATGCTAAATTCAATCATATATCTTGAAGTAAGCGTTGGAAGATACAAATAGAAAAGAAAAAGAAACCCAAAATTAGCAATTCCCCAGAAAAGAGTGTACACAATAACTCTTAAAGGGATTGCCTGTCTTACGCCAGAAAACAGTTTTGATCTCTCAAGGAAAACAAATATACTAAAACAACCTGCACCGGCGATCATGATCCATAGCTGAACATAATTAAAGACCACACAGTAATTCTCAATTTTACGGTTCAGATGAGATGGCCAACTGAAATTAAAAAAGAGCGCCCCCGCCAATTCTTTGACTACCGTTGCAAGATGAGCCAATTTAACAGGATTAGAAAAACGCAGAGGGTACTCAGTAAACGGCCAGCCGTTAACCGTTGCTGCGTAACCAAATTCCAGACAAGATCCAAATCGCAAATAATTAAAAACCGCCTCCATAAGAACACCCAAGGCAAAAAACACGCTACTCCAAAGAACTAAACGCAAATTGCGATCTTGTAAATATGATAGGACTACCGCTAAACACGCTGTCGATAACCCATAAAAAATAAGCGTCGGCCGTATTAACCAGGCCAATCCACTTGCCAGACAAATGCCAAACAATAAACGATTGCTTTGCCTGTGCATAAAAATCCACAGCAAAGACAATAAAACATAAGCATAGAGACATCCATAGAAAACTGTTTCGTCATAACATGTAAATCGGGTCTTTAACAGTTCTGTCATTCCCGGAGCAAAAAGAACCCATGCCAGAATGAACCAGCGAATTAGAAAACCTAATCCCCAGCAACCGCCAATACCCATCACACCCAATATTCTTTTTGTCGCCGAATTTAAAACCGCGAGCATCACAAGCAGATAAAAGGCCAGTATCAATCTATCCGGAAAACCAAAATGACCGCAAAGTCTTGCCCCCCATTCAAAAGGCAATCTAAGCAAAGGCACTCCCAGACCCCAATTCTGGTACATAGCCTTACCAGTCCAAATGTAATCAAGCGGCAAGCCAAACGGATAATGACTTAAAGAAAGCCTTCCTTCTAAAAAAGCATTCGTTTGCAACCGGTGAGCCAACGATGATGAGAACAAATACCATGTGTTCTTCAGTAAATAACTGTAGTTGCTGTAGCAAGCAAGCAGTAAGACCAGAAAAGCAGCGTCAGCCAAAAGAAAAATACGGCGCAGATTTCGTTTTAAGAATGTTCTCCAGATCGGAATCATTATTAACAGTCCCGTGTGCCAATTCTCAACATGCGGCATCTTAACTGCCGTACCCCAGAATCATCATAACCGCGCACTCAAATCAAGAACAACAAGATTCCCGTAAATAGATATCACTCGTCGTTTCTTGCTCAACTCATAAATCGAACGGTAAAAAATATCAGTTAAATTCACTTGCTGATACGTCCAGGTATTATTGGGAAATACAGGAGGGTTAAACTTGAAAGACATATTATCACTGAAAATGACGTACTTTATCCCTTGGCTCAGCAAATAATCACTAATAGCCTCCGAACCTTTCAAAATGGGCATCCCCGGCTTCGGGCCAAAACCAATCCAATCAACGATGTATATGTTATTTCGCTTAAAATCAAACAAAAAAGGCATCTTTGTCTGAGCCAGGATTGTTTCAGCCGGAGGAACAGCAGCCTGGGCGTGAAAATATATCTCCCGCTCGATATTATTATCAATTTCCAAGCCGAAATTCTCACTAACGCGGTGAGGATATAATAAAAAGCTGCCGGGAGGTTGATCCGCAAATCCCCTGAATATAAATAAGGTAAAACAGCAGATCAAGGCATATAAAACCTTTTTTGTAAAAGATGCTCCGCTCAGAGAAATAAAAGATGAGAAAACTAAGCAATACATCACAAGCACACCGGCGTAAAAAACAAAAGCATAATACCTTGGTGTATGCGTCAGAACAATAATAGCAATAATGCCCGCGAAAGTACTCAAGCCTGCAGCACCACAGAACGCCTTTCTGATCCCCGCTTGTTGATAAGCCGCACAAGATAGCAGTGCCATCAACGCCAGGTCAGGCCAGGAAGCCATTTTCCAGGAAAACACATCAAAAAAATCGTTAATGCGTATCGGCGGGAATTCAAAGAACCCATATGCAGATGAATGGAACCCTCTTCCCAAAAGGGGATACAGCATCGTACCTGTCGAATGATACGATGCCAGCATCCAAGGCAAAAGAAAAAGGATGATAAGAAAGAACGACATCAAAAATTCCAAACCAAGATATAATTTATCTGACGAATAAAATATTTTAAACGCGTACATAGCGAGATAGAAGATAGTGATAAAAACAATAAGATTTGATTTTAACGTTGCGACACCCGCCACCAGCAAAGCGATCACAATAGCTCTGCGGACTGATGCGCTGAAGCCAACCTTGCGATCATCTACAACAAAAGAATAAATTGAAAGAATTATCGCCAAACCCATGATGGCAGAAGAAATATTTAAGACCGGCATCGGCAATAGCAAAAACAAAATAGCCAACAGTATACACATCCGCCTGTTCCCGGTCATTTTATGCCCTAGACGGAATAAAAGCCCGATGGCGATGACGCAGCCAAGACCATAATCCATAACAAAAATATTCTTAATCGGTAAAACGCTCAACAACAATACCTGTAAAAAAGCACCCCCGCCGAGAAATCCAAACCTGCGGTCGCAAAATGGATCATTGCCAAGACATCCCTGCAGCAGCATCTTCTGCGGAAATACAAAGTATGCCTGATAATCATCATAAATATTGGGACGAATGCCCGCAATCGAGAGCGCCAGCTGAAATATAAGCAGCCCCCCCACACTACACAAACCAAACAACAAAATAAAAACACCCCGCCATAATAAAAACACTTTTCTTGGAAAATTAATTAAAACATCCGCAACTCGCCGCCAGAAATACATACAGAAATACACGAATCCCAGGATAACGAACATGATCGCTGTTTGCCGGGAAATGGCCTGCGAAAGATTAAGGACCCCCCCGATTACCGTTGAGAACGCCACACCCCAGGCCGCCAATTCACCCCAGGAGAATTCCTGCTCAGTGTAGATCACTCCATTAATCAACCGCCCCCACCCGACGAATGCCGCCAGAAGAGCCGCAACCCAAAAACAAGCTATAAGTGTCGTCCCAAAAAACATAAATCAGAACAATCCTTGCATAAATGATACAATGATAAACTTCGAATGCCTGAAGCCGTATCTTCAAGACTGCATAAGAGATGAACCACAACACTTATCAGGACACGAATTACCATCGATATCGGCGTCGTCATTCAGGCTCTCGCTCTCCCGGACGGTCTTCCTGACATGCCTCTTTATTATTTTATCCGCAGTTAAGATCGTGATCCCAATGAAAAGTCCCATCAAAACACCTTGTATTGAACCTGTTAAAGAACATCTCTCAAAGGCATCATCGCCATATAATGCGGACAGATCTTCGAACAAGAACATTCCGAGAAGAAAGGGTCCGTGTTAATATGCCTGCTTCTTTGCCTGAATTCATCAAACTTTGTGCCAAACCAAATTGTCGAAAAAATGTTTTCCTTGAAATTCCCCATTTCTTTATCGGTACAACCGCAGC
>PEAR01000123.1 GCA_002753745.1 Candidatus Omnitrophota bacterium
TGAGGGTCGCCATCGCAATTGGGCATATGCCAAGGCATCAACGCCGTGGGTATTGAGCCTGGACGCGGATGAGCGTGTCACGCCTGAATTGCGTGCCGAGATCACGGCATTGTTTGCCGGCTCCATCGAGGGTGACGGGTATAATATTCCCCGTCGGAATTATATCGGGTCGTATTGGCTGCGCCACGGCGGGCAGTACCCGGCGGCGCAACTGCGGCTGTTCAAGAAAGATTGTTTTAAATACGAGGAGGCCGGTGTCCATCCCCGGGCTTTTATGACCGGCAAGGTTTTCTCGCTCAAAGGGGATATCATCCATTACAGTTACCGGGATTTCGCGCATTTTGTCAGCAAGATGAACGGCCAGACAACGCTGGAAGCAGGCAAATGGGTTGACTCCAATCGTCAAATGTCTTTTGGCGTTGCTCTTTGGCGTTCGATCGATCGTTTTTTCAGATCTTTTATCGGGAAGAAGGGGTATAAGGACGGATTTTACGGATTTATGATGGGCGTCTTCGCTTCTTTTTACCAGATTATCAGTTATGCGAAATACATCGAAATGCTTAACAATAAAAAGAATGCTGAGGCTTTGAAAAAGTGAAGGTGGTTTTTCTTGACCGTGACGGCGTGATTAATGAATTCCCCGGCAACGGGCTTTATGTTACCAAGGTCAAGAATTTTCATTTCTTGCCCCGGACACTCAAAGCCCTGAAACTGCTGACGGATGCGGGTTATCACATTTTTGTGATCTCAAACCAGGCCGGTGTGGGTAAGGGTGTTTTTTCAAAAGACAAGCTTGATAAGATCACCGCGCACATGCTGGCTGGCGTGAACGCGGCGGGGGCGAAGATTGATGAGGTTTTTTACTGTACCTGCAAGTCTTCCGCCGGATGCCATTGCCGCAAACCCCGTATCGGTAATATTATCAAAGCGCTTAAGCTGCTCGACAAGCCTATTGATGCCGCCCGTAACGCGTTTTTCGTGGGGGACACTGAAGGCGATATCAAGACCGGCAAGAATGCCGGATGCAAAACGATCTTTACCCTCTCGGGCCGTGAAGACCAGGAGTACATGAACCGTTGGGATGTTCGTCCTGACTTTGTTGTGGAGGACTTATATGACGCTGTCCAGCTTATCCTCGAAGAAAATCCTGATCCTGCACGCGAACGCGGGCGCCGGCCATCGCAAGGCGGCTGAGGCTGTTTATAACGGCCTGAAAACGCGCGGCGCCGCGAATGCTTCCGTTGTTGATGCTCTTGAACACACCAACCCGTTCTTCAAGAAAGCGTACCCTGCCGGTTACGAATTCATGGTCGGGAAATTACCAAAACTTTGGCAGATTTTCTTCGAAATGACCGATACAGACTGGGCTCAGCCTTTTTTCCAGGGGGGTCGGCGCATTTATAACGGGGTTAATGCCGGGCCGCTGGTCAAGCTGTTAAAGAACGGCGGGTATGATGTGGTGGTGACCGCGCATTTTCTCTCGACTGAGGTCGTAGGAAATATGCGCGCCAAGGGACAGCTGCCGAAGACGCGGTTGGTTACCATCGTAACAGATTATGATGTTCACAAGATATGGCTTTCCAAGGGGGTCGACCTGTATCTGGTAGCATCGGATTACACCAAATCACGCCTGGCGGCGATGGGAGTTTTGCCGGATAAGATCGCGGTGACCGGCATCCCGCTTGATGAGAAATTTACAGTAGCCCGCGACCGGGCCGCGATTGAGGCGAAGCTTGGCCTTAAACAGAACGCCTTCACGGTGCTCTTGTCGACGAGTTCTTTCGGGTTCGGGCCGATTGAAGAACTGGCCGAACTATTGAAAGATCAGCAACTGATCATTATTACGGGCAATAATAAAACGCTTTTAGGCCGGCTTAAGGCCAAGGCAAATCCGCTGCATAAGGTTTACGGGTTTGTTGACAACATGGAAGAGCTGATGGCCGCGGCTGATGTGATGCTTACCAAGCCCGGCGGGCTTTCGATCACCGAAGCATTGGCTAATCGCCTGCCGCTGATCTTTTTCAGCGCTATTCCCGGCCAGGAAGCCGGCAATGTGCGGGTGCTGGCCGCTCACGGGATCGGAATGAGCGATAAATCGCTGCCCGAGATCGCCGCTGCGATCAGGGCTTTCGCCGCTGACCCGGCCAGGCTCGTTGCGGCGCGTGAGGCCTCAAGTGCTTTGGCCCGCCCCAATTCCGTAGCCGAGATCATCAGGCATATTCTGGGATGACGCGCTGGTCGTGATGTGTTATGAAAATTGCTCATGTTGTTTTTCCGGTTCCTGTTGATAGCCACTTTGACTATCTTGTCCCTGATCAGTTGATCGGTTATGTCTCCGTTGGTGTGCGGGTAGAGGCGGTGTTTGCCCGCAAGAAGACGGTGGGGGTGGTGATTGGCCTCGCGCCGCATTCTGAATATCAAAATCTTATTACGATCATTAACGTGCTGGATGAGGCGCCGTTGTTCACGGCGCCGATGCTGGCGTTCGCCCGGGGGTTCGCCAGACAGAATTCCTGTTCTTTGGGTGAGGCGCTTTTTCTTTTTTTACCGGCTTATTTACGTAAGGCGGGGATGAGGAGAAAAAAAACGCCAGGTGCGGGCAGCCCGGCAGCGCCGGTTGTTTTACCTCAGGGGAAGGCGGGTATGCCGACTTTGAAGCTGATCTTCGACCCGGCTTTTAATCAACGCTGGGAGATCCTGCTGCCGCTGATGAAGGCCGAACTGGACGCCGGGCGCGGGGTGCTGGTGCTGGTTCCGGAAAGTTCATATCTTGAGGAAGTGCTGCCTCGTCTGGGGCCTTTGGTTGGCCCTGAAGGCCGGGTGCTGTTGCGTCAGGACACAGAGAAAGAAGAACATGCGCGCTGGTCGAAAGTGCGGCGGGGTGACGTTAAATTGGTGGTCGGGTTTCTATCGGCGGTTTTTGCGCCGGTGCAGTCATTGGGGCTGATCGTTGTGATCGACGAGGAGAACCGTCATTACAAGAATGACCAGACGCCGTTCTATCATGCCCGGGAAGCGGCATTTTTGCGTGCGGAAAAGGAAGGCGCTTCGGTCGTTTGCGTCTCGAGCGCGCCTTCGGTCGAGTGCTGGTGCGAAGTCGTCGCCGGGCGGGTGGCGCTGGAAAAGATCAACGAAACGCTGCCGCCGGTACGGTTTCTTGATATCTCGAATTTCAAAATGAAAAAAGGCAGTTTGCTGTCTCCGGGGCTGCGCCTGCATTTGGAGAAGGTCCTGAAAGGCGGCGGGAAAGCCCTGCTTTATGTGCCGGCGGCCAAAGGTGTCGGGTATGTGCTTGAGGAGATCGCCAAATATATGCCCTCGGCCCGGGCGGCGGGTTACGAGCGTTCTTCCGGGCCGCGACCAAGCGTGGATATCCTGGTTGCGACCCAGGCGATCTTCCGGTTCCGCGGCCGGGTAGTTTATGATTTCGCCGCGGCGCTGGACATTGATTACGAATTCCACAAGGCTGATCACCGGGCGGCGCATCTGGCGTACGCGCTGGTGCAATATTTGCGGCAAATGGCGAAGACCGGCGTATTGCTGCAGACGCGGGAGTCCAGAAGCCCCCAGCTTCATGCGATCGCCGATGACGGCCATGAGAAGTTTTATGTCCAGGAACTGGCTGCCCGTGAGGAAATGGGTTTCCCTCCTTTTGGCACGCTGGTTGCTTTAGTTGTTCGGTCCGGTGATCCTGAACTTGCTTGCGCGGAAGCCAAAAGGCTTTATGATATATTAGCGGCGGCGGAGATTCCTGAGGTAAGTACGATGGAGCCTCAGCAGGACCGGAGCGCCATCCTGCGCGGAAAATTCCGCTGGTGTGTCATGCTGCAGGGCCGCGACCGGGCGGCGGTGGTAAAAACAGCCCGTGATACCGCGCTCAGGTTCCGTGGTAAAAAAGACACTATTGTAACGGTGAATATCGACCCATGAGAATTGTATTCTTTGGTTGTGATGATTTCGCGGCAGTTAATCTCAAGCGCCTGCTGGACGACGGGCATCAGCTGGCCGCTTTGGTAACACAGCCCGATAAGCCTAAAGGCCGCGGGATGCATACGGCATTCTCTCCCACTAAAGAGCTTGCGGTCAGCCGTGCGATCGAGGTTCTTCAGCCCCAGGACCTTAAAGCGCCGGCGATCATCGAACAGCTTAAGCGTTACGGCGCGGATGTTTTTGTTGTCGTCGCTTACGGGAAATTTCTTCCCGAAGTGATCCTGCAGATTCCGAAATATTTTTGCGTGAATGTGCATCCATCCCTGTTGCCGCGTTATCGCGGCGCCGCGCCTATTAACTGGGCGGTGATCAACGGTGATGCCGAGACCGGAGTGACGTTGATCCGGGTCAATGCCTCCATGGACGGCGGGGATATCCTGGCCCAGGAGAAGTATCCATTGCCGCCGGATATTACCTCTGCCGTGCTGCGTGAGCGGCTGGCGGTCTTCGGTGCACAGATGCTTTCGCGTACGCTGCCGGGTATTCCGTCGGGTAAGTTTGAGTTGTTGACACAGGACAGCGCGTTTGCCACACGCGCGCCCAAATTGCATAAAGAATTGGGGGCTATTCAATGGACGGATACGGCCCGCCGGATCCATGATCTGGTGCGGGGGACGCAGCCCTGGCCAGGGGCGTATACGTTCTTAAGAGGCAGCATGCTTAAGATCCTTCAGGCCGAAGCGGGTGATATTGCTGTTTCCGGGCGCGGCCCGGGAGAGATCGTTGAGCTGCATAAAGACGGTTTTTATGTGCAGGCCGGCGACGGGCCGGTCTTGATCAAGCGCGTTCATCCGGCCGGCGGCAGGGCAATGGACGCCCGCAGTTTTCTTGCCGGGCATAAATTGGCTGTCGGCGAAAGGCTTGGGACATGATCAAGAACGTGAGTTTTGCGGCCAGGATTGTGTGCGGGTTCTTTCTGGTCTTTTTTGCCGTCAAGCTGGCGGTTTACCACTATCATTTCATTGTTTATCCGTTTCCTAACGAGTATCGCGAAGGGGCGATGCTGACCACGACGGCCGGTTTGGTCAGGGGCGTCAATCCGTATGATTTGCAGAACCAGCCGCAGTACATGAATGATTACGGGATCTTCTATTCGATCGTGACCTGGCCGTTCGCGAAGATCTTCGGGGTGACCATGCTGGTTCACCGGCTGGTGACCGCTTTCTTTATTTTTGCCTGCTGCGGGGTGATGTTCTGGATCATGCGCCGGCGCCGGGCGGACCTGGTGTTCTGCGGCCTGGCGATGGTGTCGTTTTACGCGGTTTGCCTTTATCCGGGAACGACGACCCCGATGGCCAACCCCTCGTCACTGGGTTTATTCATCTTTCTTCTGGCATTGTTTATCCCCTGGGCACGCGGATTTTCTTATCCTTCTCTTTTGATCAGCGTCGTTCTCGGTATCCTGGCCTACTACACCAAGCCGTATTTCCTGCTGTGTGTGCCGATGATGGCTTTATATCTTTTCCTTTTTGTTTCAAAACGTCGGTCAATCGCGTTTTCCGGGGTGTTCGCGCTGCTGGCGCTGTTGAGTATTATTTGTGTGCATCGCCAGTGGAATTGTTATTTTTCAAATTGTTTCTTTTTGCATTCGAATCCGGGACATTTATCCTGGAGACAGTCGGTTAATCAGTTCAATGCTTTTGTCGGGCTTAACCATAAAGTGCTGCTTTATTCGGCGATCGTTCTGGCGGTTCAGGCGCTATTGACGCCGAAGGACTGGTTTAAGGTCGTTTGTTTCAAGCGCCCGCTGCCGTTCATTTTATATTGCACGATTATTTGCTCGGTCGTTCTGGTGTTCTGGCTGGGCAAGCATGAAGAGGCTTTTTTGTGGTATTACTTTCATTTGCTGTCACCGCTTTTACTGATCTGCATGGCCGTAACCTTAAGCCGTCAACAGCCCTGGACACTGATCTTCATGCCATGGCTTTTATTGAGCTGCTGGAGCATCGTTCAATCGGATATGAATATTAAGCTTAATCCTGCCGATGAGGGTTGGCGCAGTGTCAGGGATCTTATTTCCACGCACAAGGATATTCTTAATTCACCGCTGATCGCACCACTCCTTGTTCAGCAGAACAAACCGGTGTATGACAATGGTCTTTCGGAATATTTTAAACAGGGCGGTTACCGGGATAATGATCTGGTCAAAATTTTCTCCAAAGGCGACCCGCGGATCATCATGAGGTATTACTATTTTATGAACGAGGTCAGGGAAAAGATCAAACGCCGGGAGTTTGACCTGGTCCTGATCGTTCAAGATTATGCCCCGTTGGTTCCCGGCGAGTTAACCCAATTTTATCGTCCTGTCGGCAAGATCATGTTATCTACGCCGGCGATTTGTGCCAGTTTCCCGTTAACGGTGTGGGTGCCGAATGACAAATGATCCCTTGAAAGCTTCGCTTTCCGTTGTGATGCCGGTTTTTAACGAGGAGAAGTCTCTTTCGGCGACCCTGGCACGTACCGTGGCTTCATTGAAGGCGCTGGGGATCCATCATGAGATCGTGATCGTTAACGACGCCAGCCGCGATAATACAGCGGCAGTCGCCCAGGCGTTGACGCGTGAATACCGCCAGGTCAGGCTGGTGCATCATCACGTCAATCAGGGGATTGGCCGGGCTTTCCGGACCGGTGTTGAGAGTGCGACGCTGGAGTATGTCATTTTGATTCCGGCGGATAATCCGCCGATGCCGGAAGACCTGGCGCCTTTCATCGGGCCGATGGGAACGTTTGATATTATCGCCGGCGTCAGGGAGCGGCGGGAGGGGTATACGCCGCTGCTGGCGTTCTTGTCGTATGCTTATAACCGGGTTTTTATCCCGCTCCTTTTTCAGTTGAACTTGAAGGA
>PEAR01000124.1 GCA_002753745.1 Candidatus Omnitrophota bacterium
GGTACGCGACGTTATCGCCGGAGAAAAAGGACTGGTCTCCAGAGAAAAACAGGTTTTATCAAAAGAACTCATTGACACCCCAAAAACGGCATTAACCGTCAAAACCTTTTTTTCCTTATCTACCAAAAGCAAAAAGCCCTGTTTACCGGATAAAGCCTCGGTCATTGTCTCCAGAATTAGATCAAGAAAAGAATCTATATTCCTGATATTGGATATGCCATGACCTACACGGGTAAGAACTGATTGCAACGTCTTTTTTGCCGCCATCAGACTGGCCACATTCTCCTCAAGGCGGGAAGTGATCTCGCGGAATGTCCGCGTCAGAACAGTGATCTCATTCTCTTCGCCCTTAAGCAAATCCTGGATCTTCTCCGTCCCCATGATCTCGCGCAACTTATTTGCACTAGTCTGGGTAACATCCACCAGATTCGTCAACATGACCCGCATGGCCCAATAACCGGCAGCGATCCCCACCACCGCAAACATGATGATCGTGTTAAGATCATCAACAGAAAGACTCACCTCCCCCTCCACCTTCAGCTGATAATAAAGAAGCATCAGGATCGCTAAAGGGACCATGGCAAGAACGACAAAGAAAACCTGGAATTTCACGATGACCGAAGAATTTTCCAGGGAATTCATGCGCATTTTATTCATAGGCTCAGTCGAAGATAACGGTTTTATTCCCATAACACAAAATTTTATGTTCCAGATGCCAGCGGACAGCTCGGTACAGGACCATGCGTTCCAGGTCCTGACCTTCATCTATCATGTCGGCCACCGAATAGCGATGGTCGATCCGGGCTGTATCCTGTTCAATGATCGGCCCCTGGTCAAGTGCCTCAATCACATAATGACTGGTGGCGCCGATGATCTTAACGCCCTTTTCATAAGCCTGGGCATAAGGACTGCCGCCAACAAAAGCTGGAAGAAATGAATGATGAATATTTATAACGCGATCGGGATAATTCCGAAGAAAGTCGCTTGAAAGAATCTGATGATACCTGGCCAAAATCACCAGGTCAACCTGAGCCGCACTTAAGGCTGCCAGCTGGCGGCCCTCCTCCTGAGCCTTGGTCTCGGGAGTTAACGGCGTATGCAAAAAATCAAGTCCCCACTGACGTGCCAGAGGCTCAACATCAAGGTGATTGCTCACCACCAGCTTGATTTCGGCATTCGGCAGCTGCCCGGCCTGATAACGGAACCAAAGATCATACAAACAGTGTAAATGCCTGGAAACAAAAATGGCCAGCCGTATTTTCTCATCAGAGAAATGTAGCCGCCAGTTCATCTTAAAACGTTCCGCCAGGGGTCGGAAAACCTCTCCGACCCCTTGGCGCGGAACCGTAAACCCGTCCATATCCCACTCAATGCGCATGAAAAAAGCGCCCGCCTGGGCATCGGTATGCTGGGCGGCATGAAGGATGTTCCCCCCGTGCCGGAAGACCAGCTCTGTCACCGCCGCCGTGATCCCTTTTTGATCAGGACAGGATATGAGAAGGATGGCGCGATTGCTCATTAGAACTTATAACAGATCGATGATTCAACGCGATTGTCGCTCGCTCTGGCCCCATCCATCCATTTCGTATAAAATTTCTGGTACTCAATTCCGACCAGAAGATCTTTACTTAAACTATATTTCAAATTGGTGTAGTAGGTCTTATTGTAATCCCACACATACGCCTGCTCAGTGGTTGTATACGCCAAATTCTTACTGACATCATCCAGCCCAATACCAAAGTTCGATTCTAGTTTTTTAGTAGGATTCAAAGTCAATTCCGCGAACCCGCCCTTAACAGGAATCGGCTTTCCAGGGTTGTCGACAACAGTAGACGCGGTCCCAGTAGTACCGGAATAGGTATACCGGTCATACGTCTGCGCCGGACCGCCGTAAAACTTGTTTAACCCCGCGCCGCCAAAACCTTCTGTTTTAAACGCTAACCAGTCGGTAAACTTTAAAGTCATGCCAACGGTGGTGGCGTAAATACCCTCATTATTTGTCCCTTTACCAACCAAATTCGATCTGCCGTAAATCCCGCCCACCCCAAAAGTTGATAACACCCCGAGGATATTTTTTTCATACCCGGCATAGGCCGCCGCGACCGGCATGCCGGAATCTTCCTGCGCCGTATCTTCAGAATCAATGATCCCGAGCTTGGTTGTTACCTTGCCGCCAAAGAATTCTCCCCATTTATTAATTATATGGGCCTGAGGATGACGAGTGCCAAGATTACCGGCACGATATAAAACACCGGGAGTGATCGTATTGGGTCCAAGCGGAGCGAACATATCCCAGTTCTGACCAGCATTAACGCCCCATTTGTCAAAATCAAGCTGGGCAAAGGCCAAACGCAAACGAGGCGTATAATTTCCTTGAGAGGTATTCGAATTGCCGAAATCCATCTCAAACTGACCTGTTACTTTACCGCCATTATCAAGATCCGGAGCCTTAAGTTTCAATCCCAAACGGGTGTCCTGGCCGGTAATACGCGCCTGCGGATCATCACCATTTGTCGCTGTCGGACGCTGGGCATTGGTTTGGGTCACCGTCAGGTTGCTGGTACCCATGTCACGGCTTGAAAAAATAGCATCCGCCTTCAAGAAGCCGTACAAAGAAATATCCATCCCGGTCTTAAGAAAATTTCCAGCTGGCGCTGCCGGAACGGCTGGAACGGTCGGTTTAACTTGCACTTCCGCGATCTTTGTTTCCTGCGCCGACTGCTTGTCCTTGAGCGTCAAGACTTCCGCCTTTAAAGAGGCATTTTCTTTTTCCAGTGCTTCAACACGCTTGAGAACATCATCCAGGGTAACTTGAGCTGAGGCCGGCAGCGCCAACGTGCACGAAAGTACCACGACCATCATTCCTGCTATCACCGTTTTTAAGATTTTCCCCATGCCTGTTCTCCTGTTTGTTGAAGGTTACAAAAAAACCTTTAAAAATCTATTTGAAATCACTGACTGTCTTTGTTGAGTCAATGTCCTTATCGCTCGTTTTAGACATCCCGTAAAAATAGAAGCTCAAAACGATGATGATCGCGATAAGAATAAAGAATGGAAATACCCACGTTTGCGGCCGACGCGATTTAGGATCCCAAAGAAAAGACATACGCCAACCCCCTTTAATTCACCGCAACCTTGAAATGCTGATCATGACTTCAGGGGAACATCCCCGATACAAGCTTCCACCACAATGCACTTCTGATTCCAGAAGGTGAATGAAAACTCCTGCTTCTGAAAAAGCTCATAATCGAACGCCACGCCATCAGGAACAGAATTCCGGCTCTTAAACGGCGTTGACATCAAAAGATCCTTATACCCCAGCGCAACCAGTTCATTTTTAAAATTACCGGAAAGGATATTGCAGAACTCGCCCACGATATCCATCAGATTCTCTTCATCTTCGGCGTCCTTCGAGGAACGGCCGAACGCTTTAAATAGTTTTTCAACTACTTCTTCTTTGACAAATAAAACAAAAGCTCCCAGCGCCTGATCGTTTTTAAGGTCATTGTCGGACAAATAAAAGTTTGTGAACGCCACGTAAACCGGCCCGTTGAATTTCTCCATCGGGAACACGCGCATCCGCCCGTCGAACTCGATAATATCCTTCTCGGCCGCAACCGGACTCGCCGTCGGCTCAATGCGCAGCATTTTCTTGAACGTATCTTCAACGACGCGAATGATCGTTGTGCTCAACACCTGTTTGTCGAATTCTTTAGCCATAATAATACCGAAACTGCAGCGCACCATTTATAAGCAAATAATCCAAGGTTAACCTAATGCGCCGTCTGTCCTTTTTTCAACTGATACGTTAAGAACAATGTTCCCTTAATATCATCTTCCTTAACCAGAAAATGCTGAACGATCTGCAGCGCCTGAGTCGATTTTGAGATAACACGCAAACTTAAACCCGTCACCGCATTTGGAACGCCGATCTCAAAAGTGAGCTTTGACTGAACAGTCTTAAGCTTAACCCCGCCGATGACCATGTTGACCATCTCACCAAGACCGTCACAAACATCATTATCCACTTTCACCAGCTTCGTTCCCAGCATCCGGGAAACAAGCTTGCAGGCGCAATGCTCCGGCATGCACATGGAAATATTACCTTCCAGCTCACCGATAAAGCCGATGGTACTGACCACCAGAGGTTCATGGTCGGGAAACATCTCTTTATCCTGCAAACTGGTTGTTAACGATAAGGTAACACCGAACGTATTCGCCAGGGACTCTGTTAAAGCGCCGGACAAGAGCCGTCGAATCATCTCCTGGTCCATAGGGCTCTCTGTTGTCAGATAGGGCGCGAGCTTTTCTTTCAAAAGACCGATCGTATAAGGTTTAGGGATATAATCGACCATGCGCGGGTTGGCTTTTTTGGCTTCCGCAAGTTTCTCGGGACTGCATTCAGTCGTTACCATGATCACCGGGACATCTTTCGTTGCCGCCGCGCTGGCAATCGCTTCGATAAATTCCAATCCCGACATGTTAGGCAAATGCCAGTCGCATAATATGATCCCGATATCCTTGCAATTGGCGATCAGGATCTCCATGGCCAGCATACAGTCAGCAGCCTCAAGGATTTCATTCGTAAAACCGGCTTCACGAATAAGATGGATCATCATTTTTCTTTGGACATTTGAATCTTCAACAAACAGGATCTTTTTCATGACCAGATTCCCTTGGAAATGGTTGATGATGGATCGTAAAATCAGTTTACTAAACGAATCACCAATCGAAAAGAAAAACTTGAGGAAAATGAAAATGCGGAGAAATTTAACCGACGGCTGATAGCACCCCTTGCCTCAGCCGCCGGTCAGATGAAATCACTTCTTGTTAGCTTTTGGCTTCTTTTTGTTCTTTTCCTTGCCCTTGTCCTTGTTCCCCATCGCTGCTCACCCCCTCCCAGCTTTGTTGGGACTGTTGCAAAACGCCCATCTGCGGCGTTATTGGCTCGTTCGCTTGTGCGGCGTACCGACGCGTACGCCTCCGCGCTCACTCACCAATGCCTTGCATCTGGGCATTTTTCAACAGTCCCTTGTTTAAACTTTTTCATCCGGGTCCCGTTTTCCGCGATATTGAACAATAAGGCCGTCGAGAAACCGCCTGAGCAGCTGATCTCCGCAAGGGCGATAATTAGGATGGTCTTCACGGCGAAAAAAAGCCGAAAGTTCAGTCTCGGAAATATCAAAATCGGCGAGTTTCAGGATCTCAATGATATCTTTGTCCCTTAAATGCAGGGCTACCCGCAGCTTCTTCATGATATCGTTATTGGTGATCATGTTTTTCCGCCCTTGTGACCTTGGATCAATTTTAGGCCGTCCGGTTCAATGACCAGCTTGCGCTCTTTATAAAGGCTGCCGACAGCCATCTTGAATTGTTTCTTACTGACGCCGAAAAGACGATAAATCTCGTCAGGCGGAGTTTTGTCCGTCAGCGGACAACTGCCGCCAGCGGCGGCAAGATGGCTCAAGATCTTTTCGGTTAGATCGGCCACCCGCTGATAACCGGCCTTCTGCAATGAAAGATCTATCCGTCCGTCCGGCCTGATCTTTTTTATATACCCGGTGATCTTTTGGCCGTAACGCAAATCCTGAAATATTTCGTTCTTGTACAGAACTCCCCAGCAATCACCGTTAATGACCGCCTTATATCCAAGGTCGGTCTGATGATAGATCAACAGATCAACAGCATCACCCTCCAGCATTCCATCGGGAGCATCGTCATACAAATATTTATTCAGCCGCGACGATCCGGCAATGCGCCCTGTTTTTTCGTCCCGATAAACAAAAACAATATGCGACTCACCTTCTTTCATCAGTTTTAGCTGTTCGCCGATGGGCACAAACAAGTCTTTGGCCAGACCACAATACAAAAAAGCCCCGCTTTCAATAACGGACGCTACCTTTAAAAAATCACACGTCCCCACCAGTGCTTCAAGCGCCTCCGTTTTATCAGGCGATGCAGATCCAGATGATGTTTTCGTTCGTGGATGTTCGGACATTAAAATTTCCTGCTTTCATTAGTTTTCAACGGTTCAATATATTCTACGAGATTTATTCAAAGAGTCCCAATTATTTATTGTTTTCTTGTCGAATAAAAACAAAAACCATCGCTGTGTCGGCGATGGTTTTTGTTAAGATCAAAACGAAAAATTCTTTCCCCGAGGATCAGACTAAACGACACCCTTGCTTTTTAAAAAAGAAGCGTACTGCTTATCCGGCTTCATAATGTGATTATAAAGCCAGTCATTCAAGAAATCCATGGTGTCAATGGTAATCAGAAACGTGCCCTTTTCGAACTCCGTCTTCAGATCCTTCACCCGCTGCGTTAAATTCGCATGCATCTGTATATGACTCAAGGACTCCTTGTAACCATATTGCTGAAAAAGCTTTTCTTCAAAATCAAAATGATAGATCGTATAATTAATCAGCTCGGTATAAACCTCACCCAGGATCTCTTTCCCTTTACCCTGCAGCATCGCTTCATGCAATTTGTTAATCAACCCGATCCAGATCTTGTGCTGCTCGTCGATCACTTTAATGTCGACCTTTAAACTGTCAGACCAGGTTATCATCGCCATCAACGGCTCCTTTGCGTTACGTCCAATGCCACCCGCCAACAAGAGTCTCCATTCGATTCTCACAACAGGCCCTGCTTAAAATAAAACGGAGAAGGTGAGATTCGGCGCCCTCCGGTCGCTTCGCTCCCTTCGGGTCGGCCATCCGCCCCGCCTTTAGGATGCTCCTATTCGTCGCATCCAGCGGGGCTCCATTCGAATCTCACAACAGGCCCTGCTTAAAATAAAACGG
>PEAR01000125.1 GCA_002753745.1 Candidatus Omnitrophota bacterium
AACATATCGTTAAACTTCTGCAAGAGTTCTTCGCTATTCTTAAAAGCTCCGGTAAATTTATCCTCCAACCTTTTCCACTCTTGAACCGTAAACATATAAACGCATCTGGTCTTCCCTCGCGTCAGAACAACCTTCTTATAATCGTTCGTCTTCAAATATTCTCTAAGATCATCGTTAATTAAAATTTTCATTCTGACCTCCCAATCTTTTATCTGCTACTTTTTATAAAATTGACCTCATGTAACACGCCGTGAAACGAAGCTCACGCGGCTGTTACAGTATTCGGATAATTGGAGTGGTGGGATGCTAGAAAACACAAAATAAATGGCATATCGACCATTTCTAGAAACCATACTTAGCCTTTAAAAGATCCGTCAACCAAGAAATCTCCTTATCATTCCGCATGGCCGCAACAACTTCCTGCCAAGTGCATTTCTGAAGCAGATCTCGCTCCCTTAAAGCCTCTTTAACCTTTTGCCAGGCTATACCCCCATCTTCAAACAAAGGATTTCTCGCATCGTACAATAAAACGACATGCCCGCCTTTAAGATTTACTTTCTTATCAGAAGTAACACATACCGCAAGAATATTACGCACAATCTGATACGTATCTAACAAAGGACATGGCGCATGATCCATGGTGACATCCCATTTAAATACATAAGGGACATATTCCCAATATTTAATTTTAGCATCAGTCAGACTGCACCGCTCTTGCCTACCATGCTGACGGATATAGCGACCATCACAATGTTTCATTAAGTATTTTTTATCGTCTTTCTTAACATCGGGTCTAGAGCAAGGACCAACACCATCCTCAATAAACTTGCACTCCACAGCTACTTTATAATCACCATCAATAAACACATCTAAACTAGTTCTCTTTGATTCGCCGAGAGAATCCACCGGATATTCCATTTGTAAAGGACTCTTCTTACTACCCGAAATAAATAGAGGTTTGCCGTCATCCCCATGCAGAACATTTAAACAATTTAAATTCCCAATGACGCTCAAATTCCCAAATACGCTCTGTGCTAACGCTTGAGAACTGTTCATGCTACGAAACCATTCATGTCGCGCATCATCCGAGATCAAACATAATAGATGGTGCTTAACTTCAAGCGGCATATTTTCATGAAACAAGATGTTCATATCAGCATACTCGGGTAAAAAAACAGGCGGTCTCATTAAGTCTCCATCAGGACGATCAAAAACCCGCTGGTTTTCTTTAAAGAAACTAGCCCTGTAACACATGAATTGGCGAACAATATCTTTCGCATATTCATTATATGATTCTGACTTGACGCGTTGAGACACTATGCGTTCTCCTGTAAGAACTCTAGATTCAGCAATTTGATCTTAGCTGATTCATCGCCCAAGGATATCTGCCACCTGCTTTCCATAAAAGAAAACATTTCCAATCCTCGCTCTTTTATGATCTCTGCCGTCCACTCAGGATAATTTTCTGCTACTCTGTTTTCAGAGTACGATCCGTTGAAATATCCACGGACTGTATTATTGTCAGCGCGTTTCTCAAGATAGCAAAAGTTCTGCAGGCTGCTATTCTTGGGCTGAGACAATGCAAGCAAATTGCCCAACGAATGTGTAAGCGAATTCAGCTGTGATTCTGAATATTGACCGAATACATTCTTCCAGCATGGTAAATCAGGTGTTTGCGGAAGGATGTGCTCAATGCTCACCATTTCCTCTGAATTCTTGGCAAACACATCCCATTTTATTTTTTGCGTTTCTGATTGAGAGACACTAAATAAATATTGCTCATATTCAAAAAGAAAATACCGCAAGCCCCCCCAGCCATAAAAACCCTCTTGCTTGCCATGTTTGAACTTGGTTAAAATAAAATCTTGGAACCCTGTAAGTTTAAAACTGCCGTCATCATTCAATGTAATCTTGAGCCTTTCATTCAATGTTTCAATAATCTCGTCAACATTCATATCGCCGTAATATAGATTCCGACTGGCGTTGTAAAACTCACTATTCCTGTAACTTCCCCGAACCTGCGACAAACGAAACGCTATAAAAATAAATCGCTCAATGGCTTTGAATAACTTTAGTCGATCATTAGAAGTTATGGTTTCATTCAAATACGAGCTCATAACTAGGGGCCTAAAATATCCAATCTCGATCCTATTTAACCTATCAAGCCATTTCTTCTCTTCTAGTAAAAGATTTGTTGGCCAAGGATCGAATGAATCCGCCCACTTGCCAGAAGCCTGCTGAATACTTTCGGCATAATCTGAAATCTGCGATATCGTCAGCCGCGATTGAAGCTCTTGATCCTGAACATCTGTCAAATCTTCATCATCAATAACGTGATCGGAGGCTGAATCAATACCCACTTCTGTGGCATCACTAATCCCAACAGTAACAGGAACTTGTTCTAGAACCTTCTTGGGCGAAAACTGCTCATCGAGCAAGAACCGAATATAGTCACGTCCAGCTTTTCTACTGTACTTAAAGAACATTATCCAATGCGCTTTTAGAAAATCATCATCCTTAAGGGGGTTTTCTTTACTTTTCCCTAACTGAAAGTAGATGTCTTTCCATGCATTATTGATCCGCCTACGCAATTCCGCCTTCTCAGGATCATCTTCTTGATACAACGTCGTAAGATAAATTAGTCTGTTCTTCAAAAGCTCAAGATCACTTAATTTCTTGCCTCGGTTATTCATAGTCTCAAATGCGATAAAAACATCAACATCGCTCTGAATTACATATTCATTAAAAAGCAAATGCCGTGTTAACTTCTTAAAAATAATCTCAAGCTTGTTTTGTCTTTCCGTATCTTCAAATGCATTCAAGTTATCATTAAAGAACTTCTTAGCATTCTCCAAGTTTTGAGTGTAGAGGGTCTCCTGGCTCTGGTTTGTGGATGACACCTCATTAAAAACCTTAGTTTTAAGGAATTCGTAACTTGGATTATCCTTTTCATACCCAAAAATATAAGATCTCAAAATACTGCTGGTTCTCTGAAGAAAAATATAGTCTTTCCTAATATCACTGATTTTGGTATCACATAATTCAAAATCTTCCTTGTTCTCAAGAGAATTTTGTGGAAGTTGTAACGCAGCTTCAATAATCGCCTGAATAAGGATGACGCATGTAGTAAGGCGCTGCTGCCCATCAACAACAAAGTATGGTGTATACCCTTTGTTATTGATAATCCACATATCCTCATCCCAAGTTCTCCACTTTAACTCCGAAACAGCCTCTAAAGTAAGCACTCCGGTATAATGACTTTTCCCTTCTTCTAAAGTGATGATATCTTCCCAGAAATCGATCAATTGGCGTAATTGCCAAGCATACCCACGCTGATAATCAGGAATTCGAAATAACTTCTTTTTAAAGATCGTATCAATATTGATTAATTCCTGCATCCCAGGCCCCCCCGATAGAATGTAAGTTTCATGTCTTCCCCAAATACTCCGCCACCATTCCCCGCACTTTTTCCTTAAACGAGTCCGGCTCAAGAACCACAAGATGCGGCAACCAATGCATGATCAAATGGATGATCTCCTCAGGATGCGCCGGGAAGGTCTCGATGACAAGCGAACCGTCCTTGTTCTCCTTAACGACCTTCTGAAGGGGGAAATAAGCCTTTTCCTTGTAATACCTGGCCACTTCTGCACTAACGCTGATCAAAACCCGCTCGCCGCGCTTGTTGCCAAACCAAATATTTACACTCTCTTTGAGCATCTTGTCGATCTGAGAAGATTGAACAAACGTTTCATCTAAAATATCGACTTTCTTGATCCGCTCGAGACGAAACTTAATAACATCATCCCCTGTCTTATTCTGTACGATTAGATACCAAAAGCCGTCAAAGAACGCAATCTTTACCGGCTGGGCTGTGTATTCCTTCGTCCCTTCACCAGACTTATCATATTGCATCTTAATGCGCTGGCTTTCATCAATAGCTATTTCAAGATCGCGCACAACAGAACTGTCTGCAAACGCCATCTTCCCACTCACCACTTTGGCAAAGAACGGCGTGTAAAGGTCCTCGGCCAGTAATCGTTTGAACAAATCCGCAAAAGCTTCCTTGAATTTACCACCAAGACTTGCGGCGATCTCAGACATAAAGGATAAAAGCGATTCCTGCTCTCGTGTTAAAGGAGCGCGCCGTAAAGAGTAGGTATCGCTAAATGCATACCGACCGCGTTCCCTCTCTTCGACGGGATACTCAGCACCACGCAAGATACGGAGATCCCTTTGAATAGCTCGTTGGGAGACACTAAGCAATTCGGCCAGTTCTAAAGTGGAATATGTCCTTGTCTTGTTCTTATCAAAGAGAGAAAGGATACGAATGAGACGCTCAACCGTACTCATATACTCCTGATCAACATCCCTTTTTTCTTCACCCGGTTCCGGGACTTTTATAACGATCTTTTTCATTCTTCCTCCGACTTTAACTTGGAAAGGCTGACGCTGGTTACGTCTTCGGTCTTATAAAGAGGCTTGAGCATCTTCGCGACGTCTTTTGGCACTTTGTTTTCCTCTATCATTTCCTGAAGCGCATGGGTATCGAGCTCTGAAAGGCCATCCCACAGATCTGCCTTTCTCAAAATAGCATCCATCGTTTCACGCTCAGGGCTCGACTTGGACGGAAAACACCACTTGGTTTTCTCAACCACCTTGGCCTTATAACCACTCCCCTGAACGACCTGAACCCCTTCTCTGACGCTGAATTTAACCAAAGCCTCTTTAACCAGATCCTGCTCAGCCTCAATGCCACAGATCTCGTCATTAAGCACTTTCTTCTTCAGATTCAAGTCACGAAGGGTGTTAACAAGTTTAACGCCCCCATCTTTAAGATATTTACTAGGCGGAAGTTCCTCGACTTTGCAAGGATGAGCAAAAAGCGGACAAATCCCCTGGTGTTCACACCACCCGCAAAGAGAGCTCTCACATGGATTAAATTCCCTTGTGCCTTCAATCTTATCAATCAATGCCACCGTTTGATCTTTTAGCTTCTGTAAAACTTCTGGTGTTCGCGTCGAAACAATCTCTTTATTGAAAACAACGAAGTGCCAAACGAGACGGACTTTCTTAACATCAGCCCACATTCCCTGGACGCCTATCTGATACAAGGCAAGCTGCCGGTCCTCGTCCTGCTTCTTTTGCTCAGGTAGATGCGCATTAGTCTTGTAGTCATGAATCTCATATGTTCCGTCTGGTGCCTGAGAAAGGCGGTCAATAAACCCCTGAACCAAGTATTTCCCATCACCCTTAAGATCTATTTTTACCCGCTGCTCAATGCCCAATGTTTTAGACTGATTGAAAGGATGGTAGGTTTTGTAATACTCTTCAATGCATTTGCGGGCAAGGGCACGATAATCTTCAGCAGTACGCCCTTTCTTCGTGACCTTGATTGCAGGTGAATATTCCTTGTCCCACTCAGCGTTAAAATAAGCCAAAACCTTATCGAGCGTCATAACCTGATAACGCAGCTCCCCGTACAACTTTTCCATAGTGTCGTGGTAATGAGTGCCCATAAAGGTCTCAATGCTTTCTTCTTCGTCGCTACGGATCTTGTCGATGTAAGTGAATTTGTACTTTAACGGGCAGGTTTCAAAAGTGGATAATCTTGAGTGTGAATAAAGCACCATACTTCTCCTTAATTTTTTCTATTATATATCCCCATCATCTGGTGACGAAAGGTTTTGGATAAAATCATATTTTGGCTCTAATTTTAACCACCCGACCTTCGCTGATTGTCAAGAAAAACGAAACATCATTACGAACTGCAATTTGCTTAAGGAAACGTCGAGCGCAACTTAACATGTCCATTTTAGTTGTTACAGTTTCTGACGATAAACCAGTTATCCACTCCAACGAATCGATAACTATCACCTTTATGCCTTCAACAGTATGCTCTCCTGAACTACCTGTTCAATTTGATCAAGAGTTTTTGCTGCGTCCTCAATATAGATAAACATTTTAGTAGCTGTAACAGCCCCTGCTGCAAGTTTGACCCAATCATTCTTGTCTAACAAACCCTGTTTAATCTTTGAAGAGTTCAGCTGGGCCTGAAGTGCCAACAAGCGCAATACAATCGTTTCTTTTGAATCATTTAATGTCAAATATAAAACCGGGCAATCTTGGCCGCCAATTTCATTCGCGACCGCTAATGCGAGAGGATCTTCGTTTATAAATCCTTTGTTTATCATGCTTCTCCGTTCACTCTTATTTCATCATGTCTCTTCGTCAAGCTCATACAAATCCTCGTCAATCCCAAAAGTCCAGGCTACCGCCTCCCGCGCCGTCTTCATGGTAGGCGGAACCCGAAGCATGTAATACGTGCCGGTTGAAGGGCAACGCACTTTAACAACCATCAAAGGGTCAACATCCTTTGGCAAATTAACGCGTATCAATTCCCGCTCTCCGTCTTTCTCGACAACATCGCCGCCAAGCTCCTGAACCAGGCGCTCGTTACCAAAATATTCCATGAGGATCCTACGGAGTGTTAAATTCCTTTCAGTAATGACATCCAGTGCCGTAAGCTTAGAGTCGCGAATCTTAAGTTCCACTAAATCCATTCTCGTAAGACGAAGCCTTCCGGGAATATATATTCGGACCCTGGCAAGCTTTCCTGTCTGATCCCACTCTCGAAACATCCCGGCAAGTTCTCCTCGCTTGATGCGCTTAATAGTTTTCTTGCTTCCGTTCTCATACCAAGTGCGCGCAAGACCGTTAAGCTGGCCGTTTACAAAAGTTTCTTCGCGCCGCTTTTTACCGTTCTCATGCCAAAGCATACAAACACCGTCAAACTTGCCGTCTTTA
>PEAR01000126.1 GCA_002753745.1 Candidatus Omnitrophota bacterium
CAAGCGTTGACGCGTGAATACCGCCAGGTCAGGCTGGTGCATCATCACGTCAATCAGGGGATTGGCCGGGCTTTCCGGACCGGTGTTGAGAGTGCGACGCTGGAGTATGTCATTTTGATCCCGGCGGATAATCCGCCGATGCCGGAAGACCTGGCGCCTTTCATCGGGCCGATGGGAAAGTTTGATATTATCGCCGGCGTCAGGGAGCGGCGGGAGGGGTATACGCCGCTGCTGGCGTTCTTGTCGTATGCTTATAACCGGGTTTTTATCCCGCTCCTTTTTCAGTTGAACTTGAAGGACGTTAACTGGATCCAGGCGTATCGCCGCAGGATCTTTACAGAGGGCGGGATTGTGATCGAGCATCCCGGGATATTCTTTTTTGTCGAGGTCCTGGTGAAAGCCCGGCGCCTTGGTTTTACGGTTACGGAAGTGCCCTCCCGGATGAAGAAACGTCTCTATGGCCGGCCGACCATTTCGCGGTTCCCGGTGGTGGCCAGGATCTTCCGGGACGCGGTGGTTTTTTTCTTCAGTCTGCATTTTTCTGCAAAAGGGAAGGTCCCCCGGCCATGAACGCGGCGCCTGTCGGCACAGCGGGCAATGCGGGCGATGTCTCCGGCGCTGTGCGCTGCTGGGCGCTGGTGATCCCGTTCGTTTTATGGCTGTGGCTGCATCATTGGGGGGCCATCGGGCCGCAGGTTGACAATACCTGGTACTCGCACTGGATCGCCTATCACTTCGGATATCTGGCCAAAGGCATTTTCCCATTATGGGATCCTTTTCGTGCCTGGGGCTGGCCGGACATTTATGATGTCCGTTTCTTTGGCGATCTGAACCCGTTTTATCTGATCGTGCCGTTCCTGATGCTCCTTCATGTCCCGCCTTTCGTGGCATTCAACGCGTTCCTTGTCGTTTTATATCTCTTGGGCGGCATCGGGTTTTATTTGTGCGTTAAGACCGTCTGGAGCCGGGAACTTCCGGCGCTGGTGGCTTACGCCATGTTCATGCTTTCTACCATCGGCGAACTGCTCTTTTCTCAATTGACAGTGATGCTGATGCTTTTCTCCAGTGTCTGGATATTTTATTTTCTTGCAGGCTATATCAAGTCGGCTACAGCCGGGGAGCAGAAAAAGTATTTTGCCGGCCTGGTTTTTACGCTGATGCTGGTCGTTTCAACGTATGTGCCGTTTTTTTTCGTGGTGTCCCTCAGCGCTTTTATCCTGGCGGCCTGCCTGTTCTCTCCGGCAGTGTTCATCAGTGTTGCACAGAAGACCGTGGTTTTTATCAGGACATTTCCGGTACTGTTCTGGATGGGGGGAGGAGCTGTAGCGCTGGCCTGTTTGCCCGGGCTGTTCTTTTACCTGTCGGTCGGACGGGGAGATATTGCCTTAATCATGGAGCGAAATGCTTTTGGTTCCTCGGCGAGTTTGGCGGTCCCGCTGGGCATGATCAGCCACAGCAGTCTGGCCGCGCAAGTGTCGCCGGGAGAGTTATTCTCCGACCAGGACTTTGTTTTTAATACGTTCTGTTATGTCCCGGTGTTCCTTGCTGTTGTGCTGTCGCTGGGATGTTTTACCCGGATGGATGCGCGCCACCGGGTCATTTTTGCGACGGGTTTCTTCATTTTTCTGTTTGCTCTGGCCGGGGTAACGCCCGTGCATGCTTTTTTATATGAGCATGTCGGTTTTGTCCGCCTGTTTCGTAACCTGTATTTTCTGGGGCCGCTGATCATGCTGGTGTTCGCGGCGCTGGCGGGGGGGCAGCTGCAGTCGTTCCTGGAGGCCCGGCCCGCGGCGCCTGATCGACGCGTTTGGTATTTTCTGTTTATCCTTTTAGTGCACGCCGGCTGGCTGGTCTTTTTGTTTTGCCAGGAGCGCGTATTATGGACGACATTCGCAACCGTGATCGGCAGCGCGGGGGTATTTGCGTTATTTTGTTTTGGGGCTTTTGACCGTCATCGCGGGCTGCTGTGCGCGGGGCTCCTGTTCCTGGCCATGCTTCAGCCGTCGCAGGTGATCATGACTTATTGGAGCGTCTGGGGCCGGGGAACTGTTGATGTGCGTCAGCCGCAGGAATTGCCGTTCAGTTACCGGCGTCCCTTCAGGGGGCAAGCGCCGGAGCTTGAAAAAGGACTGGGTTTGGTGCCCAAGACCAGCGCTGATGAGTCGGGGTTTCGTCCGCAGGGATTTTACGGCACACATTTTGTCCAGGCTTTATATTCTCATGTTCCTGCGGGAGATCTTCAGGAATATGTCGCACATAAATTTGTTCTCTATGAACAGGTTGCATTGATGCCCGCTGTGAATCCTGACTGGGAAGCGTTAAGGCAGGCGCTTGGCCGTGTTCAGGGGCCGGCGTGGGTGAATGAACAGAAGGCGCTGGAGTTGTCAACGGCGAGTGCTGCGGCTTCTTCAGACCGGCCTGTCATTATCGAGGGGCCGTCTGAGGCGTTCAAGGTTGTGTCTTTTGATCCGGATCATGTTCGGCTGGTGGTCAATTACCCGGTGCGCAAATTCCTTGTTTACAATGACAGTTATTATCCCGGATGGCGGGTATTCATTAATGGCCGGGAGCGCCCGCTGTACCGGGCGAATGCCGCTTTTAAGGGCGTATGGGTTGAGGCCGGACGGCAGGAGGTGGAATTCAGGTTTGGTTCATTGCCACAGTACGTTTTTCATTGGGCGATGGTCATGTTTTTCGCGGGTTGGGGCGGATATGCCGGATACTTGCTGGTACAAAGGAAGAAATGCGATATCCAGGTTGGATAAAAACAGTCCTGTCTACATCGTTGGCAGTTTACGGCCTGGCGGCAGTCGTGCTGTTGGGAGCGGTCAATTACAAGTCAACGATTGTTGAACGGCTTAACGCTGTCCTGGAATGGGGAGATTATCCGGCATTACTGGACGCGGGCAAGCTCGGCTTCAGCGAGCGGTCATTACGCATGGCGGTGCGGTATTACAAATTGGCGGCGGAGGTCCAGCCGCGCAGCGCTCAGCCTTTCGCGATGATCGGTTATTGCTATGCCCGGCTGGGTGACGAGGCGCGCGCGGTCAAGTATTACCGGGAGGCGCTGGCCAGGAACGGGAATTATTTCTGGTGTGAATATAATTTAGGGATGCTCTACGTCCGGATGAAAGACCTGGATCGCGCGGTAAGCGCGTTTCAACAGGTTGTCAGCCAGGATCGCGACAGCGCCATGAAGGCCGCCGTGCTGGCTCCGTTATCGCGGATGCCGGCCGGCCAGCGGCAGGCTCTTTTTGCCCGGGCGGCTGAATTCGCCGGTGTTATCCGGGAAAGAAGTTATCGGATGATTGTTATCATCAATATGACCCGGCAGCAGGGGACCCAGGCGCCGGAGCTTCCTGAAGCAGCGACGGGGGTTGTTCTGCATCCGTGGTCGTATATTATTCAGCCGGGCAAAGAAATGTATTTGTAAAGAGAAAACTCAAGCGGGGAGAAAATCAATATGTTGAATTTACCTGTTCGCGACATCATGAATGATCATCCCATCAAGGTTAAATCGGATGTCTCGGTGCGCAACGCCGCGCATTTGCTGTTGCGTAACCGGATCAACGGCATCCTGATCGTGGATGTCCAGGACCCGGATAAACTGATTGGTGTTTTTACCACCCGCGATCTTCTGCATCTGATGGGTGATTCGCTGGCCCGCCGCAGCCGGAAAATGCAGGTGCTCCATGATATCGGCATCCAGCCGGTCGGGAATTTTCTCAAAAAAGGGATCCTGACCCTGCAGGCCGATGATAATGCCGCCAAAGCCGTCGGCCTGATGCACAAAAAGAACGCGGTCACCATCCCCGTGTATGATGGCGATAAGCTCGTCGGTGTCGTCGGCCGGCACGACATCATCAATATTGCTTTTGCCTGATCCCGGGAACCCGAAGAATGCTTGGATCTTTTGATATGAATAAAAGATATTTGTGTTGGATAGCGTCGGTGTTGTTCCTGTGTTTTCTGGCGGTCGGTTTTATTCTGGCGGAGCATAAGCCGTTGTGGGTTGATGAGGTCTACAGTCAGCATGGCATCGAGACGTTGTCGTATAGGCAGATCCTTTCGGGAAAGATAAATGAGGGGAATAATTTCCCTTTATTTTACGGGATCCAGAAAGTTGTTTGTGACCTGGCCCGTTATAAGCCGGGGACATTGGCGCCGGAAGCAGAGGTCGATGATAGAAAGGCCCTTCTACTGCTTCGCCTGGCGCCCAATGTCTGCATGTCATTATTTTTTGCGGCGATCTTTTATTTTTTCGGCCGGTATTATTCTTTAGGGGCGGGATGCTGGGCGCTGGTGGTCGCGCTGCTGTCGCCTTCGATCGATCTGTGGTCTTACTGGGCGGAAGCCCGGCCGTATGCGTTATGGCTTTTGCTGACGGCGGCCCAGGTATATTGTTATCTGCTGGTCGTCAGGTTCGAACGGGACAGGAGTGATCTGTGGAAATGGCTGGCTGTTGTCCATGCGCTGCTATCGTTGACTGTTGTTTTCGGGGTCATGCAGGCCGTGGTGGCCTCAGGGCTGCTGTGGTTGTTCAAGGAAAAACGGCTAAGCCAGTATTTATGGTTGACGGCTTTTCCCGTTGTCACAGGCCTTTTTTATTACCTCGGAGCGCCGAAGTATCATTTCTGGTTCGCTGACGGCGGGCCGTGTCAGCTTTTGCTGACGTGTGTGCCGGCAGAGTATTTTTTGATCGGGGCGGTTGGCGCTGTTTTTCTGGTTTTCAGCCATGCCGCCGGGAAGAGGCCCGCGAAAGAGGCCGACGGCGGCCGGGGGTTGGCGTATGCGTTTTTTTTGCTGATGTTCCTGCCCGCGTTCGTCGTGTTAGGTTTATTCCAGATGTCCCAGGTGACCGATCATCAGCAGGGTTTTGAGATCTCTCATCGATATTTGATATATCTGACGGCTGTCAGCATTATCGCGATCAATGTTTGCTGTTTGGATGTGTTCAGGGCATTAAAGGATCGTCCCTGGCTGCGGTTGAACGTGTTGGTGGTGGTGACGGGCCTGCTCCTCATCAGTTTCCTGAAGTATTCAATTTGGGCGCTATGGACCTTTTAACCCGGATTTTTCAATAGAACGAGGAAATCCGGGTTGAACCCCTGTCATTTCTCGAAGATGGACATTATGGAAGACAGGCTGGTTGGCGTTGGCATTATTTTGTGCAAGTGGTCTCGGCGGTGTTCGGGCGCTTATTGCAATATCTGGGTTTAAGGGGCGGTTCTTCAATGGAAAAGGCGCGTAATACCGCAATGCTGGGGTTGAAAGTTTTGGTCCCATTGGGGCTTTGTTTGATCCTTCTTGCGGCCATCCGTAGTGAATATCAGCATGCGGTTTTAACGACGTTAAATTATTTCATGCCGGATTCGTACCGGTATTTGTACGAGATCGAGAAGGATTCGCGGCGTATCCAGGGAATAAAGCTGGAGGAGTATTCGCGTTATTATCAGAAGCTCGCCCGGCATAAACCGCAGTTGTCCGAGGGGCATGAGTTGTCGGGATTCTGTTACTTTTATTCGGGTGATAATCTTCGTGCGATCGTGTCTTTTCGCCGTGCTCTTGAGCTGAACCCGAATATCTACTGGTATCACGCCAACCTCGGGATCGTGTTGTTTAAAAGCGGCGATTATCGCCAGGCCATTGAGGCGCTGCGCCAGGCATTGAAGGCTAAACCGGCGGAGGCTATCGCTTTTCTGGTGAGGTCAAAGACCTACCGGGATGTTTTAGCTGATGCGGCGTATTCCGATGTTCCGCTGGAAGCGCGGGCTGACCGTTTGTATCGCGCGGTGTATCAGCTGCTGGTCCTGAGTTATTATCGTTCAGGCGATATGCAAAATGCTTTTGGATGCGCCCGGGAAGCCTATGCCCGCCTGGGGGACCCGGATCAGTTTTTCCAGTATTTTGTCCGGTTGTCCGCCGTCCGGCTTCAGCAGTCGGCC
Source organism: Candidatus Omnitrophota bacterium (assembly GCA_002753745.1). Classification (GTDB taxonomy): domain Bacteria; phylum Omnitrophota; class Gorgyraeia; order Zapsychrales; family Fredricksoniimonadaceae. The sequence goes on from PEAR01000126.1 coordinate 5,946, forward strand.
CAGGGGCTGTCAACCCCGCCCGTTTCCCTGCCCGATCAGTTTGACGGCCATGCCGTTCAGGTCCGGTTATTCTGAGATTGTGTGGTTATACTGGTTGTTTTAGATTCCATATGGGAGTCGTGGGATTTAGATATTGTAAGTTATTGGTTATTTTGTTCCTGGTTTTCTTCGGCTGTTGCCTGGAGTCGGAGTTTGTTGGACGGGATGGAATCCGAAGGGCAGTTTGGGTTTGGGCGGAGGCAATGGCGGTTCAATCAATTGCCGGATAGCTTCGAAGATGCTTTTGAATTTTCGGTCATATTTCTGTTCCAACGCGTCAATCCTTTGTTCCAGGTCCTTGTGCTGCGCCATGAGTTCGCGTAGTTTGGTGAATACTCTCATAATATGGATGTTGATGGCAATTGCGCGTTCACTGTTAAGGACGCTGGAGAGCATAGCGATGCCTTGTTCGGTAAAGGCATATGCTTTGGAGTGGGAAAATTTTAGTTCCTGAAGGTGGTCGCAATTTGCGACCACCTCGTTAATTTCTCGTCGATTAAGACGGAACATAAAGTCGCCAGGGAAGCGGGAAATATTTCGCTTAACCTGCTCGTTCAGTCTTTTTGTTGGAACTCCGTAAAGTTTTGCCAGGTCTCTGTCGAGCATGACTTTCTTGCCGCGGATAATTAATATCCGTTGTTCGATTTGTTCTTTGATTATTAATTCAGGCTTGTGTTTCATGCAGCATCCTTTGTTGTTAAGCGTTCATTTTGTCTAATGACCTATATCCAATCGCTTCGGCCAGATGTTCTGGTTTGATGTTGTCACTGCCCGCCAGGTCGGCAATGGTCCGGGAAAGTTTCA
>PEAR01000127.1 GCA_002753745.1 Candidatus Omnitrophota bacterium
TGCTGGGCGACAAGACCAAAGAGGCGGTGGAATCGATCGCCCGTTTCGCCGAGGGCAAAGAATTCGAGGAGTTCCGCAAGTCGATCCACATGGACCAGACGGTGCAGAAATATGAAGACGAGATCAAGGGGCTGAAGATCAAGATTCTCGAATTAGAGAAAACGTAGGGGCCGGCCCCCGTGCCGGCCCGATACAGAGGGCGGCCACGGGGGGCCGCCCGTACATTTAAGGAACAATATGGGGCAGGAACAGTTTTTCTTGCATTATCTGATTTTTGTCAATGGCCTGCTGCTGCTGGTCATGGCCGTCTATTCGTTTGTGATGCCGCCGGGATTCGCCCGGGATTTTGGCTGGTCCTGGAAGCCGCTGGGCTTTTTTTCGTTGAGCTATGGCGTGTGTGGCTGGAACGATATTATTGAGAAACACATTCCGTATCCTCTTTTCCCCGTCGTTAATATGGTTTTGTTTGCGGTGACGCTGATCTCTCTGGGTGAATTTGTTCGTCGTATTTTAATAGCGCGAAAAGCGCCGGCTAACGAGGGATATAAAGACCGGTTAATAGGGATGGGTCTTTGGCTTGCCGCCGCGGGTTTGGTTTTGTTGGGGCTAAAGGTCGTGGCGAATGTGTATTTAGTCTCGTTGCCGGTCGCTCATTGGCTGGATCATGTGTTAAATTTTGTGCCGGTATTTATCATCTTGTTTGCGTTGACATTGATCCATGACCGGTATTTGCAGCAGGAACCACTGGAATGCGCGAGGAGAGGTTTGGCTCGGTATCGCGGTTATGCGTATCTTTTTTTGTTAATCCCGGTTTTGATCGCGGGGTATTTTGTGGTCGGGAACCTGAGCCGCGGAGGGCTCGGGCTGGATGAAAAGGAATTAAAGACCACCGGGAATGTTGTCAGCGGGGATATAGATCAGGATACGGAGGTCGCAAGCTCTCTGGTCAGTTCTTTGTCCTGGAGTCTTGGTTTTATCAGTGTCGGCCCGGTGGCTACCGATGATGCCGTTGTCAGGATTAATTCGACGCTGGATCGTTATTCCCGTGTGCTTGAAGGGTCGGTGTGTTATGTCATGGACCTCCAGGGGAAAGTGATTGCTTCGTCCAATCGCGCGGAGAAAGACAGTTTTGTCGGTAAGAATTACGCGCTGCGGCCGTATTTTAAAGATGCCCTGGCGAGAGGGACCGGCAGTTACGTGGCGATGGGCTTGACATCGAAGGTGGCCGGGTTCTACGCGGCTGCGGCGATCAATGGAACCGACGGGGCGGTCGTCGGGGTGGCGGTGATCAAGTATTTGCTGGTGCCGAAGATGCTGGATGTTTATACCGGATCGCAGGTGATCCTGGTGCACGCTTCCGGTATTGTACTGGTGGCTTCATCGCCAGAGGTGTCCCGGTTAACGCTGTGGCCCCTTAGCGCGATTGATCATCGGGCGGTCCTTGAATCGAAGCAATTTCCTGTTCCCTATGGTAGATCCTGGCTGCCTGCCCGCCCCCGTAACGGGGATATTTTGCCGTGGCAGGGGGCCGAGGCGTTGTTTTTCCTGAGGCCATCCGGGTTGCGGAATATTAACATTGTTGTCCTGCGGAAACTGCATGATTTTTATGCCTGGCAGATGTGGGGCTTTGCCGGGCTGCTTTTTGTTTTTATGGTCGGGTTCCTGCTGGTTGTGTGGAATGAATATTTCCAACGGAATCAGGTGTTAAGGCTGGCGCGTGAACGCAAGGTTGAGGAGCTGGCAAAGCAGATGGAAATTATTTTTAATTCATCTCAGGTCGGGCTGATGCTGGTGGACAGTGCGTTCAACGTGAAAAGGTTGAACCAGGTGGCATCAGATATGGGCGGAGGCGACCTGGCGGCGCATGTTGATTATCAGCCGGGTAATGTGGTGAGGGGGGCTGAGGCTCTGCATACATTTCGCACGCCTTCGGGAGAGAGCAAGGACATATGGCTGGAGATCAATGCCACGCCGCTGGACATTGAGGGCGAATGTCATACGTTGTTTTCAATGGCGGATATTACCGAGCGCAAGCGGTTTTCCGAAACCCTGCTGGAGAGCAAGGAGCGTTTTGATGCGATGACCGAATTTAACGGCATTGTCACCTGGGAGGTAGATGCCGCGGGACTTTTTACGTACGTCAGTCATGTGTCCGAAAAAGTTTTTGGGTATTTGCCCAATGAGTTGAAGGGCCGGCGGCATTTCTATGATATTCATCCCGAAGAAGGGCGCGAGGCGTTCAAGCGGGCGGCATTTGAGGTGTTTCGGCAGAAAGGGGCCTTTAACAGACTGCAAAATACTATTCAGCGCAAGGACGGCCGGATCATCTGGGTTTCCACGTCGGGATTGCCGCTGTTGAATCCGGATGGGACGCTCAAGGGGTACCGCGGCAGTGATATTGATATTACAGCACAGAGAGAAGCGGAAGAAGAAAGAAACCGGCGTATCAAGGAACTTGAGATATTTTACAAGGCGAGTATCGGGCGTGAAGAGCGGATCGTCGAGCTTAAGAAAGAATTGGCGCGGCTGAAGCAGGAAATGGAAAAGTCTTCATGAAACTGGCGAATAAAATAGCGTTGTCTTTCTTTGTTGCCGCATTTCTTTTGATCGCGGGAGCGGAGACGTTCTTTTATTCTTTTTCCCGGGACAGCCTCCGTACAGCGCTCGTGAATAATCTGCGGACGGCGGTGACGTCGCGGGCGAGTCATGTGGATACGTATCTTGACACGCTTAAAATACTGGCCGTAGCGCGGTCAAGAAACGTGGTGTTTGAGAATTTTCTTTCGGCCCGTCAGCAAACGGCTTTGGCAGCGTCGGAAGCGCTGGCACAGGCTGCTGAAGAGTTGAAACGCGCTGTTGGGGCCAGCCCGGTGTTTCAGGAATGCTTTTTGCTGGAAGCGGCCGGTAAGGTGGCGGTTTCCAGCCGTGATAAGGCTGTCGGAGAAGACCGTTCTTTGGATCCGAGTTTCATTAATGGCCAGCACGGCGTATACCTTCGGGATGTGTACCGGCTGCCGGGCCAGAGCCCGGCCGTAATGGAGGTGTCCGCGCCGGTTACCAGTTCTGCGACCGGGACAGTGCTGGGTGTTTTTGTGGCGCGGATAAGCCTTGGTGAACTTGACGTGATCGCGGATGAGCGTACCGGCCTGGGGAAGAGCGGGGACATCTTTATCGTGAACAGGAACGATGAACTGATCACGTCTTCCGCTTTCGGGGAACATTCATTATTGACAGTAGTGGATGATCTTGCCGCGGCGAGGGAAAAGGATGTGTTTGTCGATTTTCGCGGGGTGCCGGTGCTGGGGGCGCATGCCGGTATTGCGCAGATGGGCTGGACTGTTTTCGCAAGGATCAATGCTGATGAGGCCTTCGCGCCTCTGGCACTGCTTTTTAAGATCTTTCTATTCATTTTGATCCTTGTCCCGCTGGCGGCGGGAATGGTGGGCTGGAAGGTGGCAGAGCTTATTACAGCGCCTCTTCACAGGCTGCGTGAAGGGATGGAAATTATCGGCAAGGGAGATCTGGAGCATCGTGTGGGAATGGCTTCAAAAGACGAAGTTGGTCAGTTGTCGCGGGCCTTTGATGTGATGAGCTCGAATTTGAGAAAAACCACGCTGTTTGCCGAGGAGTTAAATAAGGAAATCAATGAGCGTAAAAAGATCGAGTTTGCCTTGCTCGAGAGCGAGCAGCGGTTCATGGATGTGTTGTATTTTTCAAAGGACGCTATTCTCATTATTAATGGCGATCAATTTGTGGATTGCAATGACATGGCGGTTGCAATGCTTGGCTATGCCTCGCGGGAAGATTTGCTAAAGACTCATCCGTCTAAATTGTCACCTGATTTTCAGCCGGACGGTCAGCTTTCTTTTGACAAGGCGAATGAAATGATGCGTTTGGCTAAAGAAAGGGGGGCGCACTCTTTTGAGTGGATCCATCGCAAAGCTAATGGTAAGGATTTTCCGGTCAAGGTGACGCTGACATCGATGGCAATCCGGGGAAAGAATGTCCTTCATTGCGTGTGGCTGGATTTAAGCGCGCTAAAAGATAAAGAGGCCTTACTGGCGGAGCATCAGGCAAAGATTTCCCGCCAGACGTTAGAACTGGACGCAGCGTTGGCCGAATCCCGCCGGTCCCAGGCGATATTGTTGAGCATGCTCGAAGATAATAATTTGATGCGTGAGCAGTTTGAACTGTCGACACGCAAGTTTAAACTGATCCTTGAGTCGACGGGAGAAGGTGTTTTGGGGTTGGATCTGGAAGGGCGGCATACCTTTATTAACCGGGCCGCACTGACCATGCTGGGGTTTCAGGAACAGGAACTGATCGGGCAGGCCAGCCATTCTCTTTGGCATCATTCCCGGAGCGACGGCAGTGTTTATCCGGACAGCGAATGTCCTATTTTTACATGTTTGCACCGGTCGGTGGTCGTAACCGGGGAGGAGTATTTTTACTGCAAGGACGGCAGCGGATTCCCGGTAGAATTCAGCGCCCGGCCGATGATTGAGAACCGCAAAGCAATCGGCGCGGTTATAACGTTCCGGGATATCACGGAGCGTAAAGCCGCGGAAAACCGGATCCGGACGCTGAGCCGCGCTATTGAGCAGAATCCGAGCGCGGTTGTGATTACGAATATTGAGGGCAATATTGAATATGTGAACCAGAAGTTTGTTGAGATGACCGGTTATACGCCAGAAGAGGTGCTGGGCAAGAATCCCCGTGTTTTAAAGTCGGGCGAAATACCGCCGGAAGGGTATGAGGAAATGTGGACAACTCTTGCCGCCGGCCGGGTATGGCGCGGAGAATTTCATAACAGAAAGAAGAACGGCGAGCTTTATTGGGAAGAGGCCACGATCATGCCGGTGCGCGACCCTGCTGGCAAAACCCTGCAGTACATCGCGATCAAAGATGATGTGACGGAACACAAGGCGGCGGAAGAGTCAATGCGGGAGATGCGCAAATCGCTCGATGAGTCCCAGGCGCAGTTGTTCCAGACCTCGAAGCTGGCGACGCTGGGTGAAATGGCGACAGGCCTCGCGCACGAGATCAACCAGCCGCTGGGCGGGATCGCGCTGGTGATCACCATGTTCCGCAAATATATCGAAAAGAAGATCCTCAATGAAGACAAGGTTACTGCCGGGATCAAGGATATCGACCAGTGCGTTAAAAGAATGACCAAGATTATTACCCATATCCGGGCTTTTGCCCGCCAGGAGGAATTCAAGGCGCAGGATGTGTATGTGGAAGAAACGGTGGACTCGGCGCTGGGATTGCTCGGCGCGCAGCTGCGGGAGCATGAGGTCGAGGTGGAGAAGATCGTCGAGCCCGGGATGCCCACCATTAAGGGCGAGCCGTTTCAGCTGGAACAGGTATGGATCAATGCGATTTCGAATGCCCGCGACTCGATGAATGAAAAACAGAAACTGGCCGGGCCGACAGACGATCCGGCGTTGAAATATCATAAAAAATTGCTGGTGACACTGGCGCATGACAAGGCGGCGAACAAGGTGATCCTGACGTTCACGGATAACGGGATGGGCGTAAAGGACGAGATCAAGAAGAAGGTGTTTGATCCGTTTTTTACCACGAAGGAAGTGGGCAAGGGCACGGGGCTGGGCTTGTCGATCAGTTACGGCATTGTTGAAAGCCACAAAGGAACGATTACAATAGACGGCAAGGAAGGCATTGGCGCCACATTGCGGGTGACACTGCCAGTCGATTTGACGGCGGTAAAAGCTTAGGAATACGACAGGAAGAATGGAGTTGTACAATGACAAAGATCTTGGTGGTTGATGACGAAGAAATGCTCCGGGACAGGCTTAAAAGCCTGCTCGAGCTTGATGATTACGAAGTGGTTCTGGCCGACAGCGGATTGCACGGGCTTGACGTCTACCAGAAAGAAAAGCCGGACATCATTGTCTCCGACATCCGCATGCCGGGGATGGACGGGATTGAGTTCCTGAAAAAGATCAAGGAACTTAAGACCGATGTCGAGGTGATTATGCTGACCGGCCACGGCGGCATCGAAAGCGCGATCGAGGCGATGAAGATCGGCGCGTTCGATTACATGAACAAGCCGGTGAATTTCGACGAGCTGTCGGTGAATATTACGCGTGCGCTGGAAAAGCGCAAGCTGCTCCATCAGGTGAGCAACCAGCAGGTTCAGCTCTTGCAGGCGGCCAAGCTGGCGGCGGTGGGCGAGCTGGGGGCGGGGGTGGCGCATGAGATGAACCAGCCGTTGATGGCGATCCTTACGCATATCGAGTCGCTGTTGATGAACGATGTCGTCTGTGAGCACCCGGAGCTGGAGACCAAGATCACCCGCATGAAAGACCAGTTCGTGCGGTTGAGCTCGATCGTCAAGCGCATGCACGATTATTCCGGCAGCCGCAAGGAGGGCTTTAGCAAAGAAGATGTTAACCGTCCGGTGACGGATGCGGTGTATCTGCTGGGCCAGCAGCTGAAGGATCATAATATTGTCGTCGAGACAGATCTTGAGAAAGAATTGCCGCATGTTTTTATCGACCGTTACCAGGTGCAGGATGTGATCATGAATTTTATGGTCAACGGGCGCGACGCGATCGACGAGAAATTCAAGCAGGGCGAGGGCGGGCGGATGAAGGTTGTTTCCCGCAAACTGCCCGGCGGTCAGGGTGTGCTGGTGGGGTCGATCGAGAACGGTATTCCGGTCAAGGAAGGGACGGATAACAGTATCTTTAATCCGTTTTTTACCACCAAGGAACCAGGCAAGGGGACGGGGCTGGGGCTTTCGGTGTCG
>PEAR01000128.1 GCA_002753745.1 Candidatus Omnitrophota bacterium
ATGGGACGCTTTGTCTAATTAAAGGAATAATATATTTCTTTGTTTAACCGATGAAGGCTGTATAATTGGCTCAATATCAATTGAGTCCATTCACCCAAATTAATTATGTCCTTCGTTCATCTTCATCTTCACACACAATTCAGTCTGCTTGACGGGGCCTGCCGCATCAAGGATCTGATGAAACGGGCGGCGGAGCTGCAGATGCCGGCGGTGGCCATGACCGACCACGGCAATATGTTCGGCGCCCTTGATTTTTACGAAGAGGCCAAGGCCAAGGGCCTCAGGGCGATCATCGGCTGTGAGGCCTATGTCGCGGCGGCCAGCCGCTTCGACAAGACGGCCGGGGAACAGCGCGGGATCCATCATCTGGTCCTTTTGGCCAAAGATGCCGGCGGGTATGCCAATTTGATGAAGCTGGTCTCGCTCGGTTTTCTGGAAGGGTTTTATTATAAGCCTCGCATTGATAAGGATGTGCTGGCCCGTCACGCCAAGGGCTTGATCGGCCTGTCGGCGTGTTTGAAGGGTGAAGTCGCCTCCCGTTTGAATGCGGGGAAGTATGATGAGGCTCTTCGCGCCGCCGATGATTACCGCACTATCTTTGCGCCCGGTGATTTCTATCTGGAAACGATGGACCATGGTATCCCTGAGCAGAAAATGGTTAATGAGGGATTGCTGAAGCTTTCCCGTGAGCTTAATTTGCCGCTGGTAGCGACCAACGACGTGCATTATTTGCTGCCCCAGCATGCCGAGGCGCATGATACCCTGCTTTGTATTCAAACCCAGACCACGCTTTCTGATCCCAAGCGAATGAAGATGAATTCCGACCAGTTTTATCTCAAGACTCGTGAGGAAATGGACCGGCTTTTTGCCTGGGCGCCGCAGGCGGTCACAAATACGCTGGCGATCGCCGAGAAGTGCAATCTTAAGCTGGCGTTCAATGAATATCATTTGCCTGAATATGCGGTTCCCGCCGGAGAGACGAGCAAGACCTACTTGCACGGCCTTTGCCTGCGGGGTGCGGCGGAACGTTACGGTGAGCCGTTGCCGCCGGCGGTGACGGAAAAGCTTGATTTTGAACTTAAGGTCATCGAGGAATTGGGTTTTGTCGGGTACTTTCTGATCGTCTGGGATTTTGTCAATTATGCCAAAAGCCAGGGCATTCCTGTCGGGCCCGGCCGCGGGTCGGCTGCCGGCAGTCTGGTGAGCTTTTTGTTGGGCATTACGGATCTTGATCCGATCAAGTATTCGTTGTTTTTTGAGCGGTTTTTAAATCCGAGCCGCAAAAGCATGCCGGATATCGATATTGATTTTTGTTTCGAACGCCGCGGGGAAGTAGTGGATTACGTGACGCGCAAGTACGGCCGCGACAGCGTGGCGCAGATCATTACTTTCGGGACCATGCAGGCCAAAGCCGTGGTGCGCGATGTCGGGCGGGCTTTTGGCATTCCTTATTCCGACGTGGACCGGATCGCCAAATTGATCCCCGACCGGTTGGTCGACGAAGAAGGCAATCCCAAGCATATTACGATCGATTTGGCCATTGATAATGAGCCCCAGTTGCGCGAATTGCTGGCGCAGGACTCGTCGTCGAGAAAGCTGATGGAGGTTGCCCGGGTGCTGGAAGGATTAAGCCGTCATGCCTCGGTGCATGCGGCGGGCGTGGTCATTTCCGACAAGCCGTTGGTTGAATATTGTCCATTGTATAAAGCCGATGACCAGATCACAACTGCTTTTACCATGAAGGGCGTGGAAAAGATCGGGTTGTTGAAAATGGACTTTTTGGGGTTAAAAACCCTGACGTTGATCGCGGATGCGCTGAAGATCATTAAAGAAACCGCCGGGGTGGATATCAATATCCGCAAGATCCCGATCGACGATAAAAAAGCTTTTGAGCTTCTCGGCAAGGGGTTGAGCGCGGGCGTGTTCCAGGTGGAAAGCGACGGGATGCGCAGCCTCTTGATTCGCAGCCGCCCGACGGAGTTTGAAGATATTATCTCGCTGCTGGCCTTATATCGCCCCGGCCCCATGGGCAGCGGCATGCTTGATGATTTTGTCAAACGCAAGCGCGGCGAGGAAGAGGTCAAATACCTTCATCCCAAACTCGAGCCGGTGTTAAAGAACAGTTACGGTGTTGCCATCTATCAGGAACAGGTCATGCAGATGGCGTGCATCCTGGCCGGGTTTACCATGGCTGAGGCCGACAACTTGCGCCGGGCGATGTCGAAGAAGAAAATTGACGAGATGGCGAAGATGCGCGACCTGTTTGTTAATGGCGCCAAGACGACCAATGATATCGGCCCTGATGAAGCCAACCGTCTTTTTGACCTGATCGATAAATTTGCAGGCTACGGCTTCAACCGTTCCCATTCGGCGGCCTATGCGGTGGTTACCTATCAAACGGCGTATTTGAAGGCGAATTATCCCACCCAGTTTATGTGCGCCTTGCTTACCAATGAAAAAGATAATACCGACAAGATCGTAGAATACGTCAATGCGGCCGAGGCGATGGGTATTGATGTGCTGCCGCCGGATATTAATGAGAGCCGTACGATGTTTAGCGTTGCCGGCGATCGGCGGATCCGTTACGGGTTATTGGGGGTCAAAAATATCGGGGCGGCGGCGATCGATTCCATGGTTCGGGAGCGTAGCGCCAACGGTCCGTTCAAGTCGATCTTTGATTTTTGCAAGCGCGCGGATCTTCGCACAAATAACCGTAAGGTGATCGAGTCACTGATTAAATCCGGCGCTTTTGATTCGACCGGCGCCAGGCGTTCGCAGATGCTGGCGGTCATTGATCAGGCCTTGAATTTAGGCACCAGCAAACAGAAAGAAATATCGGCCGGGCAGTTCTCTTTTTTCTCCATGGGAGAGGATGTCGGGGGCTTTACGACCGAGAAAGAAATTTTCCCGGATATCAAGGAAATGCCTCAGCCGCAGCTACTTGCGTTCGAGAAAGAACTGCTGGGGTTTTATCTTAGCGGCCATCCGCTGGATCGCTATACCGTTGAAATGCGCACATTTACCAACACCAATTCGGTCAGGCTGGGGCTGATGAAAAAAGACGCCAGTGCGGTGCTGATCGGGATGATCATTGAAGTGCGCATGACCGTCACCAAGAAAGACGGGCGCCGCATGGCGATTTTGCGCCTGGAGGATCTTGAAGGGAAGATCGAAGCCGTGGTTTTCCCGGATGCTTTTGAACGGATCGTGCAGAATATCAAGAATGGCACGGTCGTCTATGTCAAAGGTAAAGTAAGTATCCGTGAATCCGGGCCGAATGTGATGGTTGATGATCTGCAGGATATCGGCTCGATTTATGCGGCTGTGCGCACGATCCGCATTGATATGACCAAGGCAGATCCGGCGAAGCTTAAGTTGATCAAACAGAAACTCGAGCGTTTTCCTGGCCGGGTGCCGGTCCATCTTCAGATCGACACTAAAAATTATCGTAATGTCGAGATCAAGGTCGGCAATGAACTGCATGTCTCTCCCAGCGAGGTCCTCATGGAGGAACTCAAAGCGATCATGGGTGAAGATTCATTTAAGTTTCTCATTTGACGATCATTTCGCAATTCTTACCAAAAGCGCTTTAGCCATTTATCTCTCCCTAAGGCCATGTTACAAAAATATCAGAAACAGATATTTTAATACGGTGTATTTGTTAAGATTATTTTGATACTTAATATCAAAACATATCATAACTAATATTACTATAAATGCTTCAAGGCCCTTTCCTTAAAAACCTTTGGCAGTCAATGGCGAACGTGTTTTTTGTCGCCGGGGTTTTCTTTCTTGTGGTATTCGCGGCCTGGGGTTCAGGCATTTCTGTCCCTCCCAATTCCCAATTAAATGTTAATAGCGGCGAGCTGAAAGTCCAGACCGGCAATTATCCCGGTCATGTCAGCAATGCGGGGACGGTCAAAACGACGACCGGTAAGATAAAATTGAACGGCAATTGGATCATGACGGGCAGTGGGACGTATGTCAGGGGAACGGGCACCGTTGACTTCACAGCCGCCGCCGGCACTCAATATATCACCGCAGGATTTGTTGCTGGTGATGAGTTCTTTAACCTGGATCATACGGGCGCCGGGACCGTCGAGCTTTCAGGCCATGATATTAATATTGACGGTAGTTTTAATAATCTCGCGGGCAAGTTCATAACGAACGACTTTGATATGGCTGTGACGGGGAACTGGAATAATGTTTCGACAACGGTCCCGTCATTCGTTCCAGGGTTAGGGGCGGTCAGTTTAAACGGGGTTAACCAGAAGATCTACGGGAGCACAACATTTTATAATTTGAGTAAGGAGCTTTTAGTACCAGGGAACGACACATTAACTTTCCCGACCGGCAACGGAGAAGAGCAGCGGATCACGCATATCCTTACTCTCAAAGGCCACAACGATACGGACAATCTGCTGTTGCGCAGCAATATTGACGGCACCTATGCCTTGTTAACGCTGGTAAGCGGCGGCGCACAGGATATCCGGGCGGTGGATGTTAAAGACAGCGATGCGAATAACGGGCTCAAGCTGGTGGCTCGCGGCCCGACGGCTTTTGACAGCGGCCATAACCGCAACTGGGAGTTTACGGCGGTAACGGTCAGGTGGGATGGCTCGGATGATAATGACTGGAATAATCCGTTCAACTGGGATCTCGGTCTGGTTCCCGGTGCGGGTGATACGGCGGTGGTCCGCAGCGTGGATGAGGATAATGGCAATGCGCCGATCGTCCGCCAGCCCGTGTTGACGGCGACGTCCCCGGTGACGGGTCTTGCGGTGACGGCCCACGTTGGGAATTTGAAGATCGATGCGGGGGCAACGCTGACGCTTAATCAGCAGGATATTTTGATCGACACAAGTTTTATTCATAATGGCAATGTGATCCTTAACGGCATGGAAACAGTCACGACCACGGGGTTGACGGATAACGGGACCTTTACTTATTACGGGATGCAAAACGGGTATGTCCGTGCTGTCATTACACGTAATATCATTAAAGCTGGCAGTTATCTCACCACGTTCCATAACCTGGTGATCAATGAACAGAACACGACATCTCAGGTCGATGACTTCACGACGGATTCCAGCATGACAATCACCAATGACATGACCCTGGCACAAGGGCATTTCACGATCGGGTCGGCGTATACTTTTAATGTCGGCCGGGACCTGTCTGCCACTGGGGGGACGTTTGCCATTACCGGCGGGATCAGCGTGGCCAATGACCTGAGCGTGGCGGGAAGCCAGGTTAATGTCCTGGGAGCCGCGGCATTGCTCAAAAGCACCCAGGATTTGCTTGTCACATCGGGCACATTGAATGCGCAATTCGGGAATATCCGCGCGGTGAATGTGAATATGACAGGCGGCACACTGCTGGCGCCGGGAGCGGGCTTGAGTTTTGCTGTATCGGGTGATTTTACGCATCCCGGCGGATTGTTCACGGCTAATAATGGCGAGCTTACTCTGGACGGGACATCGTTAACGGTGCCGGTCAATCAAACCTTAAGCGGTATAACACAGTTCTACGATCTCAAAAAGGTGGTGCCAGTCGGTACCGACCAGGTACATACGCTGACCTTTACGGCTAATCAGACCCAAACGATCAGTCATTATTTGACGCTGACCGGCGTTGACGATACTCATCTATTGTTGCTCCGAAGCACATCCAGCGGGAATCCTGGCAAGTTGCTGCTAGGTAATAACGGCGGGCAGACGATCGCTTATGTTGATGTGCAGGATAGTACGGCGGCGGGGCTTACACTGGTTGCACGTTTGTCACCGGATCATTCCGGGGCCGGATTTCATAATACGAACTGGATGTTTGGTACGGCCTCGATCAAATGGGATGGCTCGCAATCAACCGATTGGGCCGACCAGTATAACTGGGATCTGGGGGTGGTACCTGTGCCCAATGATCATGTGATCATCCGTACGGTAGATGAGAATAACGGTAATGCGGCCATACCCCGTCAGCCGGTGTTGACCTCTCCGGCCAGTGTCGGGTCCTTAACGCTGCGGGAAACGGCCACGCGCCTGGACCTTAACGGCTTTGCCCTGACGGTGCAGGATACGATCAGCGCCCCGGGATATTTATCCAACAACGGAACAATCTATTTGCGCGGGACGGAAGATGTGACTATTGCCACGCCAGATATTGATTCCGGGACGTTCGTCTACCAGGGGGACAGCACGGTTCCGGTCATTAATTTTACTGCCGGGACACGCCCAGGCATTTTCTATAATTTGGTGATCAATGATACCAACGCGTCGTCGTCGAATTTTGTTCTGAGCAAGGACATGACGATTCATGGCGTGTTCACTGTTGACGGAGGGACCCTGACGTCGGGCGCGAACAGCATTGATCTTACGGGCAATTTTGTGCTCAAGAGCGGCACGTTTGTGGCGCCGGCAGCGGGAAATCTTTTCTTGATCGCCGGAGATTTCACTCATTCTGGCGGTGTATTCACGCATAATAACGGCACGGTAGTCCTGAATGCGACGTCGCTGGCCGCCCAAACCGACCAGCTTATTTCCGGCGGCACCACCTTTTACGCCCTGGTCAAACAGATTTCGGCCGGTAATCAGGTGCACCGGTTGATCTTCGATCATACGGCGATCCAGGATATCGCAGGGCGGCTGACGCTCCAGGGCTTGTCGGGAGGAACGCCGAATTATCTGGTCATCCTTTCTGACCTGGCGAACAGCCCGGCCAGACTTAAACTTGAGGTCGGCGGGCTACAGACAATT
>PEAR01000129.1 GCA_002753745.1 Candidatus Omnitrophota bacterium
CCTCCGGTCGCTTCGCTCCCTTCGGGTCGGCCATCCGCCCCGCCTTTAGGATGCTCCTATTCGTCGCATCCAGCGGGGCTCCATTCGAATCTCACAACAGGCCCTGCTTAAAATAAAACGGAGAAGGTGAGAATCTTGCGCTATCTACCCCGTCTCCGACGAGAAACATACTCACTTTAATTTTTACGTAGCGAATATCGTAGCAAGTCATATATGTTACCTCAAGAATCCAGTTCTTGCAATTTATCAATCGAACTGTGCAGCTTAGTTCCAAACAGCTTGATATATCTTTGTGTCGTTTTAATACTGGTGTGCCGCATAAGACCTTGAACTGTAAAAGCATCGACGCTTTTATGTACCAGCATGCTCGCAAAAGTTGTTCGAAAATCATGCATCCGAAGTGAAATGCCCATCATCTCAAAAATCTTATAAGCTGTTTCTCGTATTTTCCGATCTCTATACCGTCTGGGATTCTTAAAACCATGCCAACTACGGTTTTTAGCATCCACAAAAACATATTCAGATGTCTTTGGCACCTCGTTTAGTACCTTAATAAGATTATCATGTACGGGGATAAGCTCAACGCCTCTTTCCCCTTTAGGCTTCATAACTTTAATCACCTTCTCTTTTATATCGACATCCGCCCATTTCAAACTTATCAGCTCCTCAAAACGCAATCCCGTGTGCGCTTTTGTATAATACAAAGCTGAAAATTTCGGATACAACTCGGCACATATTCTAAAAAAAGTCGTATACTCATGCTCATTCAATGGTCGCGGCGGCCGACTATCACTAGTAGACAATAGTTCTATCTTCTTGGCAGGGTTTTTGCTGATATATTTTTCATCCATGGCCCAATAAAATAACTTTCTTATCGCAACCGCGTGATTGTTACAGGTCCATCCCTTTAACCCCTTCTCTCGCAAATACGTAACATACCCGTCAATAGCTGACCGATCGACATCAACTGCCCTAGAAATATCATTCATTCGTGCCCATTCAAGAAAGCATTTCAGTATCGAACTGTAGGATCGCACCGTATGATACGATTTCCTAACCTTGATACGCTTCAAATACTTTTCAACTAACACCGTCAAGACTATGTCACTATCTGTCTTTATGCCCTCACGAATCTGAAGAGCATTCATAATCCTCTTATCAAGAAGCTGATCTGCCAGCCCCTTCTTAGTGACGCCTGTACTTTCAATCTTGCGTTTGCCGTTCGCATCGTAGTACCACAGCCAGAAATAGGGGCTATCTTTTCGCTTGTAAACCTCACCCCGCTTTCTTCTGCCCATTCGACCCTCCAGATTCGATGAACTTTACAAATTCGGATATCTTTAATAATTGCCTACCCGCAACTTTGTACGACGGCAACATTCCCTGATGAATGTAGTAATATAGCGTTCCTTCAGGAATGCTTGAGAACACTGACGCATGTTTCACGCGCATATATTTGCTTTCCATTGATCCAACTCCTTTTTATTTTTGCAACCTTTTACCGACCTACCTCAGCGCCTCACAGGACGACCGCTTCCCGTGCAACCTCTTGATCGACAGGTTGAAGACCCAATCGATGCCGTATTTCCTTCAACCTGTTTAAGAAACTGCCCAGCATAATCTCAAACCTTTCCCGCTTGTCTGGTGAAGCATGCTGGATGTTGTCAACTAAGCTGTCGGTCAACAAAATCGTGGCATGGTTTAGATCCTTCGAAATGTCGTTTAAGACATCATCAAGGGTAAGCCCTCTCGCCTTGTCTTTTTTTGACATAGTTTCGTCAGCAACCATGCCAACCGCGGCGATGTCCACCTGCCCCTTACGGACAGCCTCTTTCTGGCCTGCCGATGCATCGTTATATCGACGAAGTACCTTTCCTTGATCTGTTACTCGCAGCTCAGGTGAACTATTCAAGGCCTTGACCAAATCCCTCTGCTCTTCATGATCAAAGCCACAAAGTTTCTCCGCCGTCTTGAACGGCAACGCATCCTCGGCGACCTTCGCCTTGAGATCAGGGGCCAATTTGGTCTCAATTAACAGATGCTTTCTCACGGTCTCAATCGATACGGTATAACGGTTCCGAGATAAAAATGACTGTACTTGCTCTGCCGAAACATGATTTTCTCCCAAGTCCGTTCTTTTGCCCTGCCTGGAAGTTGCCAACTCGTTGGGGAACCTCTCAAGCCATTTCTTTGCAGCAATAATTATTCTTTTATCAGTTAAAGCATCGTTATGTTTTGTCAGATTCTCTCTGCACATTTCCTGGAACATTTGACGATCGGTATAATCCTTGATCGCAATGTTAACTTCGTGTTCTAAGCCGTAGGCCATAACCAATGCTGCATAAGTATGGTGACCGTGAACCATCTCGTACTTGCCTCCGGACGCCTTGCGCACATCAAACTGATGATCCACGCCAAAACAAGACATTTGGCAACTCTCGACAATGCTGTGAACTTGCCGATCATTCAATGGACCGAGTTCGGCGCGATACGGATTAGGCAATAAATCTTTAAGCTTCACTTTCATAATTCAATCCCTTTCAATAAAAGCGTGTAATTCGGCACTGAGAAAATAAGTGGCAACCCTTCGCGAATCTCAATGGCCACTGCCTCGTCCCCCTGCACCGCGGCCAAGACTTTACATAGAAAGACAGGATCGACCTGCACCACATACTTGGCTGCCCCTCCCACGAATCCCAGACTGATACCGGCCGTATGCTCATTTTCATTTCCAACCACCAACTTTGCCTCACCTGAGTCCACCACAAATACGCACTCCGTGTCTGGAAGTACTTTAATCGCGCCTAGACACCGCAACCGGACAAGTTTTTCTAAGACAACGACTGCGGCGTTACCCATTCGAATCTCTGGTATCAGCTTGTCTGAATCATCAATAGTTGTTGAAATTGTATTCGGATCAACCAAAGGAAAATTGCTTATATGACCATCATTCTTAAACACCACCCTACGCCCAACGATGTCCATCTCTATTCCCGGGCTATTGTCAAAATAATACCTTTGCGCGTATCGAACTGTTTGGATGAACTTCCTGATATTTGATATCCCAATCACTTCGTTTTCACCATCGGTAATCCCATTTGAACAGAATGAAATCACCGATCCCGTCTTCTCTCCAACGGCAAAGGATAGTCCGCCATCCAAAACGACTTCATTATTCGCCCCGCCAATAGTTGCTTTACGAAGGTGATTTATAAGCGTACGCACGTTAATCTTCATTTCTGCCCAATATCTACAAAGTTATACATAACTATTTCTCAAAAGATTGCTGGAGCACCGCAATCTTTCTTACTAGTTCTGGACTAGGACGCGTCCGGCCTCGTAAAACCTTACTCAAATGTGATTCTGTCACACCTAAAGCTGCTGCGAATTGATACTGGTAAATCTGATTTTTCTCCAGGAACATCATTAGTTTTATACGATTCATTTGAATCCCTTCCCCTATATAGACGCAGTACTGCGCCTATACGATTAAAAAAAACTACCGTACTGCGGAACGGTTTTTCGTATACATATCTTCAATATCCGTCAACAATATGCTATCGGGGGCTTCGCCTCGCTCAAGTCGACCTATCACCTCACCCCATATAGCATCATTGATACTATTGTATTCTGCGGGATACCCGTCCTCCTCGCCACCGGGAGGTTGAGCATAAATAGGATATTCCCTAATCATGTCCCGAAGAAACTCGATCAATTCTTTAATGTCCTTGGTGTCATTAAATATCTTTTTTAACGATTTATAGCGAACCGTCGTCGCTATTTTCAACGCCCTCAACAGGCCAACCAAAATCACCAAAATATGACACTCTTCAATAGTATAATAACGATTCCGCCCTTCTTTCAGTTTGGATGCCGGAAGTATGCCTTCCTTAACAAACCACTGAAATGTTCTGGGGGGTAAGGCCTTCGTTTTTTGCAACCAATCCTGGAGAGGCTGCGTAGGGACTTTTCCCGTATCCGCATACTTATCCAAAAACTCTGCGAACGTAATTTTGATATTTTGCTGTTCCATTTCGTCACTTTCAATATAGACGCAGTATTGCGACTATCAGATAGTATAACAACAATTTATTATTGTCAAACTCTTTTTATCGCGATTGAGATTATTTGATTGATTCCAGATAACTAGCGACCGTCTTTTTAATCGCCTCTTTGCAGCTTACCGGCTCAAGGACCATTAGACAAGGGATCCAGTTCATGATGACATGCGAGATCTCTTCCGGATGGCCCGGAAATGTCTCAAGGACCAGCGCGCCATCCTTCTCTTCCTTTATAATGTTCTGAAGCGGAAAAAAAACCTTCTGCTTGAAGTACTTCGCGGCCTCTGGAGCAACGCGGATCAGGACCCGCTCCCCGCGCTTTTCTTCAAACCAAATGTTCACGCTCTGTTCCAAAAGCGTCATCAGGTTAGCGGGCGGAATAAAAGCCTCGCTTGTATGGGTCACTGCCTTAATCCGCTCCAGCCGCAGCTTCAACAATCGCTTCCGGACAACATCATTTGCGATCAAATACCAAAATCCGTCGTAGAAAGCAATTTTGAACGGCTCAAGAAGATAGTCTTTAGCTTCCTTGCCCTCCGGCTGGTAGGTCATACGCACGCGCTCGCAATCGTGGATGGCATCCTCCAGGTCCCGAACCATTCGCGCATCACACGGCAATTTTGTCCCGGCGGGAATTTTCGCATAGAACGGCGTGTCCATATCGCGCGCAAGAACCCGCTTAAAAAGTCCACGGAATGAATCTTCGAACTTGGAACCTAGCGAATGGCTAATGTCGAACATAAACGACAACAGCGATGCCTGCTCTTCGGACAGCTCAACCTTCTTCAGCGAGAACCCTTCCATGAACCGGTAGCGACCCCTTTCCTCCTGCATGATCGGGTATCCAGAACGGCACAGAAGATCCAGGTCGCGCTGAATGGTACGCTGGGTAACGCCAAGCTTATTGGCCAAATCTGCGGTAGAAACAGCGGCACCCTTATCGAGCTGAGAAAGCATACTGATCAAGCGCTCGACGGTCTTAATGTAGTCTTTACCCATAGCAGACGCTTTGGGAGCAAAGGACTTCTTTTTGACAAATGTTTTCTTCATAAGAGTTATCCCTTGCGCAAATTGCAATACCGGTGACTAATCTGCCCGTTCTTGATCATTGTCTTTCCGCCCTCTGAGTACCTCTCGATATGATCAACATGAGCATCCTCAATAAAAGCAATTTCATTGCCACACATAGAACAAGCCTTGTTGTTGGCCTTCCATAAAGCATCTTTCTCTTCAAAAGTATAGAGTCTGCGATCATTATCTGGATAGCCAATGACCTCGCGAAGCTTCGCAAGCCATTTTTCTGTTCTTAACTTAACTCTTTGTGTGTCGTATGTACCCTTCTCAATGGACTCTATGAAAGCCGCGTCTTTCGTCATCAATTCAATAAAAGACTCTTTGATGAGCAACGCCTTCTTAATAACATCTCGCTTTTCATATTGAGAAAACCCATACATCTGGACATCCAAGAGCCCTTCATTGATCCTGTCTTCAAATGCACCATTAGGATCCTCTTCATCTCCTAACTGCCAGCGCTTATACGCCAGATCACCAAAGACAGTCTGGCACAGCTCAACACACTTCTTAAAGAGAGCGATCTTCTCATCCTTTTGTTTCCCGGATATTTCCCGGTTACTTTCCATATAACCGTTAAGAAAACTCGTCAAAGGTGCTTTATACTTGCGCTCTGTCAAATCATTGAACGCAAAGAACCGCAGGATGCGCTCAACATCGACCATGCGGGGATGTATATCGTTCTGTTTCTGCAACCTTTGGAAATCTTTATTCTGAACCAACACCCTCAACAGATCATTAAAACTTCCGCGGTAAATACAATTCCTGAGCTCCTGTTCAGTCAGCTTCACGGAGCCCCGGTTCAATCTCTCAAAGACATCAAACTTAATATCTTTATGCGATTCCTTCAGAATTTTGATAACTCGGATCGGATAATCTGCGATCGCATCCTGAAGCGCCTCCTCAAGCTCTATGAAGGATTTTCCATTCAGCTCTTTCAAAACCCTTAATCCGGATAATTTGAACCCATCTTTCTTGGTGAAATTATAGAAAGTCAGCAGTCTTTGCTGCCCATCAACAACAAGATCCTTGCCTCCATCTTCTTCGGCAGTATAAATGATCGGGATTGGAACCTGTAACAACACGGACTCGATCAAGCGGCTCTTTAACTTCGGCTTATTCTCCCAAACATAATTCCGCTGAAAGTCTGCCCGAGCGATCAACTTGCCCTTATCTATCTTGGAACACAAATCTTTGATTGTGGGGTCACTTGCCTGGGTCTGAATTTTCCTTTGCGATACCGGCACCTCAAAAAAGCCCTCGCCCTCTAACCGCTCATCAAATTCAGCGTCATCATAGGAAACAACTTCGTGCTCGCTCCAAAGAGCTCTAACAGGCTCATAATAGAAGAACCTCGATAATGTACGAAGGTTCTGAAATGGATAATCCTTGATCAAAGACACTATCGCCTGTTTTGAATAAACGATCTGCTCGCCCCAGCTCTTCTGCTTTATTGCCGAAACACTGCCCACCCCGAGCATGTCCATAATCTTGTACCGGTGCTCAATAGACAAAATGCTTGTGTTGTGTTCCGAGTCATAAACGAACATAAGATCATTGATCATGTTCGCCTGTTTACCAGTAAGCCGGTTACGATCAATGTTAATTGAGTAAAGCT
>PEAR01000130.1 GCA_002753745.1 Candidatus Omnitrophota bacterium
GAGGGCCGGCACGGGGGCGGCCCCTACATGCATGTACGGGCGGCCCCCCGTGGCCGCCCTTTTATTATTTATCCAAAAATCGCATGCCCAAGACGAATCATCGTTGCACCTTCCTCGATAGCAATATCATAATCACTGCTCATGCCCATGGAAAGATGATTCATCCGGACGCGATCCGAGCAAGACCAATCCTGCCCGATCGTTTCAAACAGCTCATGGCAACGGCGAAAGACGGAACGGATCACCTCTTTATCCTCCGTCAACGGCGCCATTGTCATTACACCCTTCAGCTTCACATTATTCAGGCTGCTGACACGCGCCAGAAAGGCCCCGACCTCTTCCAGCGGCAAGCCGAATTTCTGCTCTTCTTTGGCTATGTCCACCTGCACTAGAATATCCTGCACCTTACCGGCCAATGCCGCACGCTTGTCAATCTCGTCAAGAAGCTTGATGCTGTCCACCGATTGAATAAGGTCAAACAACTGCACCGCTTCTTTCGCCTTATTCGTCTGCAAATGACCAATCAAATGTTTGGTGATCCCGGCGATGTTCACCTGCGGGAATTTCTCATTCGCCGCCTGAATGCGGTTCTCGGCAATATCTTTTAATCCTGCCGCCACAGCCTCATTTACAGCCGCCGCGTCAGAATATTTAGTAACGCCTACCAGTATAACCTGCCCCGGGTCGCGGCCGCATCGCCGGCAAGCAGCCTCGACCTTCAGTCGACAATCTTTAAGGTTCTTTACAATGTTCATTCGATCCGCCCACTATACCGTAAATCTTGTCCAGCAGTTCCTGGAACCTGATCGGTTTGGTTAAATATTCAACGGCCCCGTTGCGCCGGAAAATCGGCTCCATGGAGTCATAGGCCGTCAGCACGATCACCGGCGCCTTGTCTCCTCCAGGAATCTTCTTGCGCTCGCTCAAGAAGATATAGCCGTTCATTTTCGGCATCTCGATATCCAGAATAATCAAGTCCACCGGCCCCTGCTGCAGGACCTTCAAGGCCTCTTCACCGTTATGGACGCCGATGATCAGGAACCCATCCTGGGTCAGCTTGCGCTTGGTGATATCGACCACCATTTCTTCATCATCAACGATCAGGATTGTTTTTTTCATTTTAACCTCATTCATGGTGACCATTATACGGTCTGCCGAAAAAATTCAGCATAAAAATACAAAAAATGCAGCTAAACAAAAGGCGACAGATCATTATCTTCAAAAGGCCGTTCAGGATCCATGATCTCACCCAAAATAATGTCAAGCGCCTGCCAGTAAGGCGCGAGCGCCCCTTCCAGAGGCTGGATCGGATATCTCTCGGTAAAGAAATACTTTATCTCGGCGCTGCGCAGCAAATAAAGCCCGGCGTTAACCAAACGCCCCGGCAATGCCCTGGAAACAAAATACATATACAGCGGCAGCTGGAACGAATGCACCTTGTTAAATATCTCCTCCCGGTCCGGCGCATCCGACAGAAACAGCGGCCGGTTCGGCAGCCTGTCCGATGAACCCGTCTTATAATCAAGGATCGACAGCTGACCGCCAGCAAGCTCTTCCACCCGGTCTATCCGGGTCTTGAACAGATAGTTACCCGACGGTAACCGCAGTTCTCCGGGGTAATCGCCCTCCACAACCAGCAGGCGCTCTACCCGGGCCGACCTTTCCCGTTCGCATGCCAGAAAGGCTTTCAATTTATGCTCCATGACCTGATGCACCAGGAAATCACCGGAACGCATCCGCTGGGAGAACATTACCTTGAAATGGCGTTCGAACAGCCCGTTAAAATGCTTCTCGAACGCGTCATCCACCACAGGTTTACGCCCGACGAAAGGCTGATACGCCTGTTCCAGAAACTGATGAAAAAAGTTCCCGATGATCACGGCATCAGGCTCATCCAGCTGATCTTCCTGCTCCCTTAACCCCAACACATGCCGCGTATAGAATTCATACGGGTTTTGCAGATAGGTATTCACGCTGCTGGCCGAAAAAATAAAATTCTTCAAAAAAGCCATCATCCGGGGTGTTTTAACCACCTCACGCCGACGTGCGCTGACGCCGGTCTGGAACGCCGCCCGCTTGGCAGGGAAGGCCCGCAGGACGCCTTCCCTGACCTGCTGTTCCCAGATAAGTTCCTCCAGGAACCGGCTGGGACTTTTCTCCTTGTTCTGCTGATAAATCACATGCACATTTTTAGCCGACGAAATAACCCGCATAAACTGATACCGCTGGATCTCCTCTTCCAGCTCAAGCCGGTCGACGCCCAACTGGCTCATGACCTCACGCGGGATCAGCGAAGCACGCGCCTCGACTCGCGGCAGAACTCCTTCGTTAGTGTCCATCACGATCACCTGGTCAAAATTAAGCGTGCGCGTCTCAAAAAGACCCAGCACCTGAAGGCCTTTAAGCGGTGTCCCCGAAAAATGGACCATCTCACGCCCGGCGATATCCTCAAAAACCTTGATCATTTCCTCGATCGTGAATCGCTCATTCTGAAACGCCCCCTGCTCAAAACTTTCCCTGATCGCCGACAAACTCGTAGCGATATGACTGTTGAGCGGATAAGCATCCCTGTTGCCCTTATCCTGAAGGATTGCCAGTAATGCGCCCAGCGCCGCGGCGAATGCCGGCAGGCTGTCTATATCCGCCCACGCCTGAAAGAAGATGCCGTGAAGTTCCTTTACCGCCGCTTTCAGGGTATCGTTTGAAACCGCAACCCCCATCCCGGCCAAAACCGTGAGTGTTTCCGACAACAACAAAGGCTCCGCCTCGATCTCGTCAAGAGTAATAAACGATTTTCCCGAAACTTCCCCCGTCAGCCGCCCTTTAAGAAGCTCTTCCACTTTATGCGACAGCACGCGCAATACCGCGCCGTCGCCGGCCAGCCGCAAACTCTTGACCAGCGGATGATGCCACACCGCCAGATAATCGCGGGCATAATACAAGCCTTCCCGCCGGGATATCTGCGCCTTGAAGACCTCCGACAAAAGCACGTACAGGCTGCCGCGCTTCAACGGATATCCCATGGACACATTGAACCCTGCCATATTCTCAGGAAACGATGATAACAACGGCATTAAGCTGCCGCTGTCCGGCAGGATCACGACCGTAGAGGAGAGATCGGCGATCCCGGCCAGGATATCACGCGCCATCGCCGCTTCACCATGAGCGTCAAAGGCGCAATAGGCATCGAGTTTAAACGTTGTGGGGACCGGCTGCTCCCCTTCCAGAAGCTCGCACCCGAAACGACGGGAAATACGTTCCAGCACCGGCCATTTACGCTGATCGCCCTGAAAGGTCAACGTCGCCCGGCCGGCCGCGAACAAATGCCTGGCCACCGCTTCCTCCGTGCGATGAAAATAAAAGAAATTGGCGAAAATGATCTCATCAAAAGACAGCGCCGCCGAGGCGATATGTTCTTTAGCGCGCAAATACTGAAAACTCCGGCGTGTTCGCCCCCGGGACAACAAGCGTTGATGAAAAGCCTCCCGCAAAAGCAGGACGCGCTCCAGCAGCACATTAATATCCGGCGGCACCGGATAGCCGATCCGGGCACTGGCCTCAATATTCTTCAGCGCCGCGGCGCTGATGTCTTCCAGGTCGAGCTCATCAATGAAATCCCCGATCTCGGCGGCCCAGGGCAGGAACTGCGCAAACGTCTCCCGGCCGGCCAGCAGTTGCGGCGTCAGCTCACCGGCCAGTTTAAACAATTCATAACGCTCCTCGACCGCGGTCAGTGGCTTTAACACTCCCGCGTCATCGGCGATCTCATTCATAAGGACGTCAATGGTATAAAACCGCGGCGAAATAAACGCCCGGCCGAACCTCCGGCCCAACGCACGTTTTAGAAAATGCACCGGACGCTGGCCTCCAAAAACAATGGCCAGCCGGTCAAGAGGCCGCCCGACCGCTATGTATTCACGTTCAATATAAGCAGCCAGCTCATCAATAAAACTTTTAGTAAAATCAATCGTGAATATCTTCGACATCAATCACTTCCCTCTCAACAATAAACGCCAGCACCCCGCGAACATCTCTCCCGGGATACACATCATGCAGTAAACGAACATACTCCCGAACCTGGTCGCGGGCGGGCGTGAGATCTTCCGCCCTGCTGGTCTTGAAATCCACAACGATAATCCGGCTTTTACCAACGATCAACCGGTCCACGCGTTTCGTGCGGCCGTAACGGTCAACGATCTCATGCTCAACGAAAACCTGATCCTCCCCCGCCGAGAATAACGGGCGAACAGCCGGTACCGCCAGGAAAGCCTTTAACAGCCTGCAGACTTCAGGATCAGCAACTCCCTCAACCCCACCGTCCGAAAGGCCCGTCACTCGCGCCAGCGCCTCATGCAGCGCTACCCCTAAAGCCCGATCTTCCCGACGCGCGCTATCTATACCCATAAACTCATCTTTCAGGAATCCCAGCCAGTCGCGGCACGCCGGCGGATCGACTTCCAGAGGCGAAACCGCCTCCCGGGCCTTGTCCCGCGGATACTCCGGCGCCGGCGTTCCGGTCGCATGCATTGTTTCCGGCAGTAACGTCAACGCCAGATTCACCGTATTCCCGCTCTTCGGCGGAACAAACACATACATCTCACAAACCGCACGGGTTAACGCCACATACGCGTTATTAAGTTCATTAAAAAAGGTCAGCCTTTTCTCCCGCCCGGATTCCTCCGACGCCAGCGCCGAAAAATTCGTATGCATGTCGTTAAAATGATACAGCGCCAGCCCTTCATCAATATTTCTTAAAACATATTTGGGCGCCGATGCCCCCTGCGCGCCGCCCCGATCGAGCCCCAGGGTAAAATACGGCAGGATCACGACGCGATACTCCAACCCCTTGGATTTATGCACCGTCGTAACACCCACCGCATCCGCCCCGGCGGCCGGGACATAAAACTCTTCGCCCTCAGCCTGATCGTAAAACCGCAGGAATTCACCTAATGACGGATATTCGTTCTCTTTGGCCCGGACCAGCTCCAGAAAATGCATCAAAAAACCCCGGCTTTGCGGATAAGCGGCCAGCACGCCCCAGCGATGAAAGAAACTTAAACTCAACTCATAAACAGGATACAACCCGGCATTCCTGAAGAACTCGCCCAGCAAAGCCTCCCAGACCATCGGATACCCCGCCTGAAAAGCCTTGTACAAATAAGGTTCCCGCCGGTCCTGACGCCAGGCAAGGATCAAGTCCTGGATCGCCGTTAACGGGATTCCCGACGCTTTCACGAACAGCTCACCCAGCGCGAATACCGCAAATGCCTCATTATCGACCGGCGCATCAAGGAACCGCAAGAAAGCCGCCGCCTCGATCACATGAGGATGTTCCTTAATATTCAAGGTACGCTCTGAAGCCGCCGGGATCCCCGCCTCCAGGAGCGCCCGCGTCATCGCTGCCACATCGCTATTCTTCCGCACCAGGATCCCGATATCCTTCCAGGCGAAGCGCCCCCGAAGCTCTCCCAGCAAGTCCACTGTCCGCGTCAGGGATTCGGCCCGGGATTCCTCCTGGACCTTGCCGCCAAGGAATTCAACCCGAACACATCCCGGCGGATCAAGCTTGAGGGGAATTTGCCTGGCATTGGCATAAACACGCCCAAGTTCAGCCAGGTCATTTTCCGTTGGGCGAGTCACAGCCGCGGTCATCACCTGCTTTAAATGGTCCATCCCAAAAACGGCATTATTAAATTCAACGATCGCCGCATGGCTGCGCCGACTCTCAGATAACGTATGTGTATAAGGATGATACCCGGGATCGGCGAACTGCCGGCGGATATCATCAAAAAGGCTCGTATCCCCGCCGCGAAAAGAAAAGATCGCCTGTTTCTTATCTCCAACATAAAACAATGACCCGCCGCGGGCAATCGCGTCCTCGGGAAGGGCCCGCAGGTTCTCCCACTGCAAAAGGCTCGTATCCTGAAATTCGTCGATGAGATAATGTTCAAAACGGGTCGAGAGACGATAATAAAGTTCCTGCGGCGCGATGCCCTGCTCATAGATCAGCCGCGCCTTGGCATTAAGCTCTGCCAAAAACAGGACATCATCTTTCAAACAGGCGCGGGTCAGTTTCTCCCTTACCCGCTCAAAAAGTTCGATATACGGATCATATAAATGCCGCACTTCCTGCTCGGCGGCGTAAATAAATCCGGCACGGATCTTTTCCCACTGATCGCCATGCCAGCCGGAAAGATCAAAACGATCGATCTCGCACGCTTCTTTGGCGAAATACGCCGAAAGCCCGCTGCCAAAAACGAACGCCCGCCGGCCGCCTTCCACGAATTTCCGCAGGGCCTTTTCAACACCCTTATGGATCCCCGCCGGCATATCGTCAACAAAAGCCCTGACATCATCCACCACCCTGACCTTGGAACGCAGCGCTTCATCCGGCGTCACATGACCGCGAACGAAAGGGCGGGCAAAGGTGTTGTATTCCTTGAATAATTCCTGGATCACGTCAAAAACAACCGTCCGCGGCACCCACGGCGATCGCGCTTCCACCAGCAGCAGGCTGGTCAACAAATCGTCAAAAGCTTTCCTGACCGCCGCGTTCCCTTTGGCATCCTCGATCAATTCATCGATCGCCAGTTCCAGATACTCCCGGGCGTCGGTCTTGATCTGGAATGCCGAGGTAAGCCCGATCTGGAACGCGGAAGTGACCAGGAGCGTATTGATAAACCGGTCGATGGTCTGCACTTGAAAATAATTGTAGCCCCGAAGGATC
>PEAR01000131.1 GCA_002753745.1 Candidatus Omnitrophota bacterium
AGGTCAAGCGTCGCCGCGCTTGAGGCGTTGAACGCGCCGCCGAAGATCGTGCTGTCGCCCGTGACAGTGAAACCTTTCGACAGCGTAATCGTACCGGTATAGCCCGACGCCACGCTTAACGCCGCGACCGTGACCGGAATATCAACCGTGCAATTTTTAGTGCTCGAGCTGTCGAACGTGACCGCATTGGTGGTGGTCGGCGCGATGCCACCCTGCCAGTTGCCGCCCGTGGACCAGTTATTGTCTGCCCCGCTGCCGATCCAGGTGAAGGCAGGATGGGCAGCTGCAAACGTCCACCCCGTATTATTCCCGCCGTTGGTGATGTTGAGGCCCGAGGTGGCGATCGCTGTGCCGGTGTTGTTGGAATCCGTGACACCCAGGTAGCTAATCGTCGGTGTGCCGTTCATCACCAGGCCCCATTGCGATGTTGGCGTTGAGGATACGAGTGTCAACAACTGCCCCGCCTGGCCGGTGAGGGTCATGGCGCCGGAGATGGTCTGGGTACCGGTCGACGGGAAGGTCAGTGAGTACGCTGAGGTGACATTCTTTTGCAAGGCGTAAAACGTGGTTGAGCCCAAAATTGACTGATTGGTACCGTTCAAATTGACCGTGGAATTCGCCGCCACAAACGAACCGGCATTCGACCAGGTGCCGGCCACATTGATGGTCTCCGAGCCCGAGGCGGTCAAGGTGCCGGTGCTTTGCAGGTCGAGCGTGCCGCCCACAATAAGCGAGAAGCCGTTGAGATTGACCATCCCTTTGATCGTGGCATTGCCGTTAACGATCAGATTATCGGCCAGGTTGACGGTGGCATCAGCATCAACCGTCCAGTTACCCTGAATAGTAGCAGCCATCGTATAAACACTAGTGATCGAAAACCCGCCTAATTGCAGGTTGCCGTAGGTTTCATGCGCGGGCAGGGTCTGGTTGAGGTCGGACTGGATATTTAACGTGGAATCCGACGACCAGGTGGTGGCGGCAATCGCGATATTGGCGCTTTGATAACCGGCCGCGGCCCCGGCAAGAAGCAAGGAACCCTTGGCGCCGGAGTTGAACACCGCGCCGCTATTAACCGTCAGGTCAGTTGAAATCGTCAGGGTATAGCCGCCAAAATTCAACGTGCCGCCGCTGGATATCTGCAGTTGAGCGGCTGACCCGCCGGAAGAAAGAGTGACCGTATTGGAATCGATCTGGACCGTCTGCACGGCGCCCGGATAATCAAAACTCTCCACGCAGGTTGAAGACGCGCAGGAATCGCCCCAGGTCACCGCATCGTTCCAGTTGCCGTCCGCCAGGTCATTGTAAAACTGGGCCGTTCCTCCCAGCCCCGCGCCGCCATCGCCGCTGTCCCATCCCACCGCCGGAGAGCTCAGGGTGACCGTCTTGACAAAACTGTCCACCGCCGCGGTTGTGCTACCGTCAATTGAAAAATTCAGGCTGTCCGTACCTATATCCGTAAAATTCGTCAGCAACAATCCCGAAATAGTCAATGTTTCACCGGGCATAAAATCCGAAACAACATTCACGCGCATGACCGACGGGCTAACCCGGGTAACCGGCGTCGACCCGTCAATCCTGCCCGCGGCGGTCCCGCCAAAGCTTGCGCCCGCCACATTCGCGTCCCACCGGATCACCAGCGAAGAAGGAATAATGATAAGAACGCCATTGGCCGCGGTTATCCCCTGTCCGGCAACCGTCGTGTCCTGCGAGATCGTGATGGGGCTGATCGCACTAGATATATCAGTGTCCAGCAGTATCTGATCTGCCGCGCTGTTGGCCGTAATGATCGAGGCATTCGCGCCAAGCGCCGCCGCGTCACCCTTGCCGTCTCCACCGTTATAGACCGCGCACCCCAGCGCCGCCGACGTGAATAACCAGCCCGTATTTCCCCCGTTGTCCACCCCGCCGGTCGAATCATCAATCACAAGCCCGCCATTGTACGAATCCGACACCGCCGCATAACTAACCGTCCGCGCCCCGGTCGGGTCAATAACCGCCGCAACCCCGGGGGTTGAGGAGGTTAACGTAAGCAACTGTCCCGACTGCCCGGTAAGGGTAAAGGCGCCGCTGACCGTTTGCGTGGCGCCCGCAGGTAAGGTCAGCGTGGCCGCGGAGGTCACGCTCTTCTTAAAAGCATAAAATGTATTGGAACCGCTGATGGCCTGGTTCGTGCCATTGAGGACAACCATCGAACTGGCCGCGTTAAACGTGCCGGAATTCTTCCAGCTCCCGCCAACGGTAATGACCTCGGTGCCGGACGCCGTCAATGTGCCCTGGATATCCAGCGTACCGGAAACCGTCAGATTAAACCCCGCCAGCGACACCGTGCTCCCGGCATCGATGGTAAGGCTGTCCGTGATCATATCCGCCGTCAACTGCAACGCCGCCGCCGGCGCCGCATAAAGCCCCAGGCACAAGCACAAGCAGGCCAACAACCTCCCCAACCCCGAGGGTTGGAGAGGTTTTCTGCCGTTGGAATTGATCTTAAAACAATACATGATTGACATATAATAAATCTATGTTAACACCCTTCCGCGCAACGATTCATCTGGTCGACCATATACAACGGAAGTGTCAGCACCTTGTCGTAAAAAGACGGTTTGTCCTGCGAAAAACGCACACCAAACAATGCTCCTTTTTCCTCGATAAAAAGTTTCAACGACCTTAACGTGCCCGTTTTTCCTGACTTGACCTCAACCGGCAGAACATGAGACCGGGCCATTGCCACATAATCCACTTCAGCAGAACTATTGCGGCTGTCGCGGGCCCAGAAATAAAGCGCTGGCCAGGAATACCGGTCCTGGCAAGCCCTCAGCTCCTGCCCCACAAACTGTTCGGCAACAGCGCCCCTGTTGACCTGGAAAAAATCAGGTCTTACCGCCAGCTCGGCCTGCTGACCACAAGCACACTGCATCAGGCCAATATCGAGAAAATTGAGCTTGAATTTCATTTCATTAACCTGAGCGCTCAGCGGCAATCCGGATGCCGCCGTGGCATAAACAGGATAAATAATCCCCGCCAGGGTCAAGAGTGAAAGCGCCTGCTTGATGTCTCTGGACCTGGAATCAGGGTCAATATTGGAGTACTTGATCCTGTCGCCCGCCAGCCGCGGGACCTTGTCAAAAACCGTTTGCAGATGTTTAAACGAGGACGTTTTCGCGTATTTACCGAAATCACCGCGAAATGCCTGCAACAATGCGTTTTGAACCCGCAAACAACCCGAAAAATTCCGGTTTTCAAGATATTCCGCGACAACCGCCGGCATCCCTCCAACGATAAAATACACGCGCAAAAGTTCCATCAACGTTTGATGCAAAAGATCATCCAGAGGTTTGTCCAGACTGGCTTCCTTCAAACACCCGCGTAAACGTTCATTACCCGTCGCAGTCAAAAATTCGCCAAACGACAATGGCCCAAGATGTAAAAACTGAACCCTTCCCACCGGCATTTTGAATTCAGGGCTGTTCAGCGCGAATTCCATTAAAGAACCGGCCCCAATAACGGCGAGCTGATCTAATTTCTCCCTAAAATAACGCAACGACATGATCGCGGAAGGGCATTCCTGAATTTCATCAAAAAACAGCAGTGTTTGGCCAGTCTCAATATTTTCACCTGTCAATAATTGCAATTTGTTGACGATATCAACCGGATCAAGCGTTGTGAAGCATTGCTTGAACCGGGGTTCAAATTCAAAATTGACAACAACCATATTCCTGAAAGCTTTCTTTCCAAAGGATTCAACCGTATAGCTCTTCCCGACCTGTCGAGCGCCGCGCAGAAGTAACGGCAAGCGATTCTTTTGATCTTTCCAGGAAAATAATTCCTGTTCAATATCTCTTTTCATCGAAACACTCCTAATGTCCAAATTATGGCTAAAATACAATACTATTATATTCAGCTACTGTACAAAATGCAACTCATTTTATCGAATGCCTAGCAATTATATCACGCTATAAAAACATATAAAGCATTATGTGAAAATGACTTAAGATATTTTTCATGGTCGACTATTTAGTATGTGTCCCCGAAATTTCTACGAAATTTCTAAATCCGGGTCAGCTCACCCTGTCCTGTCTGTCCCCGAAATTAATGTTGCATCCCGGTTTCCAGTACGTTATACTCGTAAAAAAGGAGCTTTTATGCACTATCCTGTCACTGTTCACAAGAGCGATCACGGTTACGATGTCCATTGCAACCTTCTTCCTGGCTGCCACAGCCAAGGCGATACTCTTGATGAAGCCCTGGCCAATATTAAAGACGCCATCAAAACATACCTGGAAATGGTCTCGGAAGAAGAACAAGGCACATTATACGAAGTCGAAGTAACCGCTTGATGCTCTTCACCGATATCTCCTCCCAGCGAGTTGTTACTGCCCTTGAGAAATCCGGGTATCGAATCATCCGTCAAGGCAAACACATCGGAATGTCCAATGGATCCAGGCATCTTGTGATTCCCCGCCACAGCCGGATCAACCCCTACACGCTTAAAGGCATCATCCGCGATGCGGGCCTGAGTGACGAACAATTTAAAGAACTGATTTAACATTCCTCAACCCCCGGGGTTGGGGAGGTTTTCGCCAGGCGCCTGCGCAATGCCGCGGTATCGGCGTAACGGCTGTGCGCAACCCAGCAAGCAACGGATTCGGCGGCCTTTGCCTCATCGATCAATCCGCGTTCTACCAAATAACGAAACACTTTCAACCTCTTTCGAAAACGGCGAACTCCAGCACCCGCGACACGCCGGTAGTTTAAAAACAACCGAAACCCCAGAAACGTAATCCCCCGGCTAGTGGGATATATCTGAGACTTCCCGGGATGAAGATCAAGGTTAAGCTCATCCCTTAAAAAGCACTGGATCGAGACCCTGAAATTTTCCAGTCGTTCCCTGTCATTCTCAAACAGTAAAAAATCATCCATATATCGAAGATAATAACGGCAAAACAATGTATGCTTCACAAAACGATCAAGCTCATGCAAATACAAATTCGCGAAGAACTGACTGGTCAAATTGCCGATGGGCACCCCTCGGCTTCCCGCTGAATCAATAATCCCGCCGAGCACCAACAGCACCCTCTCGTCATCAATATTCCGCCGTAAAAGTCTTTTGAGCACCACGTGATCAATCGATGGAAAATATTTACGAATATCGCCATGAAAGCAATATTTATTCTTTCTCAAGAACCCCTGTGCCCGATCAAGCGCGGCGTGTGTACCTTTCCCCCTGCGGCACGCGTACGAATCAAAAATAAATTTCCGGTCAACGGTCAAATCGATCACGTCATGAAACGCGTGATGCACCACGCGGTCACGGAACGACGCCACGGAAATATCGCGTTTCTTCGGGTCCCTGATCTGAAATATCCGGTAACGCCCGTGTTTGTACCGCCCAACCTTAAGGTCATCGTAAAGCCGATTCACCTGCTTTTCCATATCCAGGCGCCATAAAGCAATATTATCCCGAAATCTTTTTCCAAGAGCTGCGCGGTGGGCGGCCAGGTAAAGATTTTCTTTCGCAATGATCCGTTGATACAAGTTATTTTCTTTTTCATCCATAAGGGACTGTCTTGGCCGCACGAGCGCCGTTATTGTTGTTACGATTACCATTAACATTCGCCGCGTTGTTCCGGTCGGAAACGCGAGCGTTCGTTGTACCATTGTTCCACGTACCGCCGCGAAACCCGGATCTAGCCGGCCTGACGCCTTTTGTTGAACCTTTTCTCGTTTCCTGACGCATCAAAAAACAAGCCTTGCGCTCTTTCCTTCAGGCAACCCCGAAGTGAGGAATCAGACCTGGACATCCCCTTTTCATTCTGCCTCTCCCGGCGCCCATAAGCGCCTGAATTCCGGCCGCCTCAGCCAATTTCACGAACTCTGTTTTACCCAGCCGCCCACCATGCAGCCAATTTCCAGCAACTGCCGGCACACATAATCGTATGCCTTCACGTTCACATACCCCAGGTCTTTCGACAAACGCACCAAAAGACGCAGGACGTCGATTTTGTAATTCACTTTAAGCAAATATTCCCGCCGGCGCGAGCTGTACATCGCGGCCAGCAAAAGCTCCAGCACGTCCAGAAGAATTTTTTCAATCCGGTCTGCCAGTAAAAACCGCTGATCCCGCGGAAACTGGTTGATCTTTGGAATCATCCATTTCACAAAATCGTAATGTTTCTCGATAACCGGCGCCAATGTTTTTATCTCTTTTTTCGGTTCCAATGGTTTGTTCCCTCCCCGTTAAACCTTCAAACGTCTCTTCCAATTCAAACGATCAAAATAACAAAACCTCAGAACATCAAGGGGATGTCCTGGCCGCACGAGCGCCGACATCGTAGTTACGAGTACCATAAACATACGCCGCGCGGATCCGGCCGGAAACGCGAGCGTACGCTGCACCATAGTTCCACGAACCGCCGCGAAACCCGGATCCTGTCGGCGTACTTCCCGCGGGCCAGGTTGACGTGTTCGCCGCGCCGGCGGCAGATAAAACGCCGTCGCCGTTAGTGCCATCGAACAAACGGCCCACCGTCGCTTCGCCCACGCTTACCGGACGCTCCCACAGGTTGCCGGAAAGTTCCATCACGCCATAATAACTGCCGCCAGTCTCCTGGCGATTTTTGGTAGCCGCGCTGGCCGCGAAAGAGCC
>PEAR01000132.1 GCA_002753745.1 Candidatus Omnitrophota bacterium
TTTTGAAGAAGGCGGGCAATTGACCGAAGCGGTGCGCCGCCGGCCGTACAGCGTGCTGTTGTTTGACGAGATCGAGAAAGCCCATCCGGACGTGTTCAATACACTTTTGCAGCTTTTGGATGACGGCCGGTTGACCGACAGCCAGGGACGGGTGGTGAATTTCAAGAATACGATCATTATTATGACCTCGAATTTAGGCAATGTCGAGGGAGGGTTAAACGTGCAGGAGTCATTGCGCTCGTTCTTTCGTCCGGAGTTTCTTAACCGGATCGATGAAGTGATCGAGTTCCGCCGCCTTGACCGGGAAGATGTGGCGAAGATCGCTGATATCCAGCTTGAGATCCTGAAAAGACGGTTGGCCGAGCGGCGGATGGATTTGACGGTATCAAAAGAAGTGCGTGCCTGGCTGGCCGAACGCGGGTATGATCCCCAGTTCGGGGCGCGGCCTTTAAAGAGGTTGATCCAGCGTTCCATTCAGGACGGCATCGCGCTGAAGATCCTGAAAGGCGAGATCAAGGATGGGCAGGAGATCCGTGTCGTTTTAAAGGATGGCGTTCCCGCTGTTTAGCAGGTTGAACAGCGGGGCTCTCTCAGGCTCTTTGACAAAATTGATTTGCGTGATTGAATTGCTCTTCGGGTTTGTTAGAATAGCACCATGCGCAAAAGAAGGTTTTTCTTCGGAATCATAATGACGGTTATTATTGCCGGAGCAGCGTTTGCTGCCGAGACGATAAAGGACGGTTTTTATAATGAGTATGACGCCAAAGGCGTGCTGGCCAGGACCGTCGAATATCAGCTGGGCGTGCCACATGGTCGTTTCCGGACATTTTATCCTGATGGGCTGCTGCAATCCACCGGCACGTATGTGAACGGCAAGCTCGACGGTATGTTGATGGAATATTATCCTGACGGCAAGCCGAAGACCAAGACGTTTTATAGCGACGGTGTGTTGCAGGGGCTTAAGACAAGCTATTATCCTAACGGCCGGATCATGCGGGAAGAGCCTTATATTGCCGGGTGGATTGAAGGGATCGTCCGCGAGTATTCTGACCAGAGTATTCTTCTTTACGAGCGCCAGCACCGTCATAATCAGGAAGACGGGGTGACCCGGCAGTATTTCGCTACCGGCGGGATCTATCGTGAATTCGATTACAAGAACGGTATTCAGCACGGCAAGATCCGCGAATACTTTCCTGACGGGAAGCTGAAGGGCGTTTATCAGTCATCTGAGGGAAAGCGCAGCGGCAGCGGTAAGGAATATTATCTGAGCGGGGAGCTGCTGAACGAAGGCTCTTACGAGAATGATATTCTTAATGGTTTGGTGAAGATCTTTTACAAGAACGGCAAGACACGGATCAAGGCTAATTATACGGATGGAAAAGTGGATGACACGGCCTGGCGGGAATATTATGAAAGCGGCGCGGTGCATTGGCTGATCCCGGTGAAGATGGATATCAAAGAGGGGCTCGGCAAAGAGTATTTTGAGGACGGCCAGCTGAAATGCGAGGGCGTATTCAAAAATAATAAACGGGAAGGTTTGTTCAAGGTGTATGATACAGCTGGCAACCTGGCCGCCGAGGAGCGCTATGAGGAGGGTCGGCTGGCGCGGCGGATGGAGTTGTTTCCATCGGGAAAGACGAAGAGCGACCAGTATTTTTTTGAAGATACTGGTGCAGAAGTAAAGACAAAATAAGTTGGTTGACACGGGGGTGTCTTTTTTTTATAATTCCGGGCTAGCAAAGAGGGATTGCGAGTGCTAAATAGGAGCGGTTATGGGTCGAACGGATCCGAAACAGCGTAAAGATGTTGTCTTGGCCATGGTTGTTTCGCAGTATATTCATACGGATACGCCGGTGAGTTCGGCGTTCATTGCGGATGAGTATGAGCAGGACATCAGCTCGGCAACCATTCGTAATATCCTTGCTGATCTTGAGGCTGACGGGTATTTGATGCATCCGCATACGTCCGCGGGCCGTATCCCGACCCAGCGCGGGTATCGTTATTTTGTGGATTTCCTGATGCGCGAGATCGTTCTGATGGACGATGAGCGTCGCCGGATCCAGCTGGAATACGAGCAGGGCGTGCGTGAGCTTGAGCATTTGATCGAACGCGCCTCGGCGGTGGTTTCCGACCTGACCCATTGTGCGAGCATCGTGACCATGGATGATTATCCGAAGACCTATTCGCTGCGCGGCACGAATTACCTGGCGGAAGCGGTCGGGGTGCATGGTTTGCGCAGGATTGTCAGCATCCTGAAAACTCTCGAAGAGAAAGAGCAGATCCTGGAGGTGTTGCGCCGGGATCTTGACAAGAAGATCAAGATTTATATCGGGCAGGAAACGGCCTGTGAAAGTTTTGACGATTGCGCGATGGCGGTATCGCATTTTAAAACGCGTGGCGGCGCGGCCGGGCATATCGCGGTGCTTGGTTCGACCAGAATGGATTATGAGCGGGTGGTCTCGACACTGGAATATGTGTCGGCGTTGATGAGGGAGCTGGATTGATTATGGCAGACGAAGAGATAAAAAATGAAGAGGCGCCGGTTGTTCCGGAGGCAGTGTCCGAAGTGGAGAAGCTTCAGCAGGAACTGGCCGAGGCGAAAGACAAAAATATCCGGCTGTTCGCTGAATTTGAAAATATGCGTAAGCGCCATGAGCGCGACCGCGCGGAGTTGATCAAGTATGCGCATGAAGAAGTGATCATTGAGATGTTAGGGTTTTACGAAGACTTCGAACGTTCGGTGGTGGCTGCGCGGGCCAACCCGGCGGAAGGGGTGCTGCTGTTAAAGGGCGTTGAAATGGTCTTGAAGAGGATGCAGGATCTGTTGCAGAAATATGATGTAAGTGAGATCGAGGCGGCTGGCAAGAAATTCGATCATACCCGCCATGAGGCATTGCTGGCGGTCGAGTCGCCGGACGTTGAGGACGGGACGATTTTGGAAGTATTTCAAAAAGGTTATATCATGGATGGACGTGTCGTACGCACGGCCAAAGTGAAGGTGTCAAAAAAATAAGGGCGGCCACAGGGGGCCGCCCGTACACGCATCAATTTACGTGAATGTAGGGGCCGGCCCCCGTGCCGGCCCGATATAGGCACAAATTTCATAAAAATAAAAAGGAGCAGTTTATGGCAAAGTTTATCGGGATCGATTTGGGAACATCAAACTCCGCGGCCGCGGTCATGGAAGGCGGCCGTCCGGTTATTATTCCATCGGCGGAAGGTGCCGGTGTGGCGTCGGGGAAAGCGTTCCCTTCGTTTGTGGCGTTTACGAAAGAAGGCGAGCGTCTGGTTGGTGAGCCGGCGCGTCGTCAGGCGGCCATGAATTCGCAGGGCACGATCTACGCGGCCAAACGCAAGATGGGCACTGATCACAAGTTCAAGGTGCTCGACAAAGAATTTACGCCCCAGCAGGTGTCGGCGTTCATTCTTCAGAAGATCAAGGCGGATGCCGAGAAATATCTGGGCGATACGGTTGAAGGTGCGGTTATCACGGTGCCGGCGTATTTTAACGATAACCAGCGTCAGGCCACCAAGGACGCGGGCGAGATCGCGGGATTAAAAGTCATGCGCATCATTAATGAGCCGACGGCGGCGTGCTTGGCCTACGGCATTGAAAAAGCAGGAAAAGAACAGAAGATCATGGTGTTTGACCTGGGCGGCGGAACGCTCGATGTTACCATTCTTGAGATGGGCGAAGGCGGTACGTTCGAGGTGCTTTCCACCAGCGGCGACAATTTGCTCGGCGGCACCGATATGGACAACGCTCTTATTTCTTATATCGTTGATCAGTTCAAGAAAGAATCCGGCATTGATCTTTCCCAGGACAAGATGGCGTTCCACCGGCTGCGTGAAGCGGCGGAAAAAGCCAAGGTTGAGCTTTCCAGCACGGTCCAGACCGATATCAATCTGCCCTTTATTACGGCGGATGCGACGGGTCCCAAGCATTTGACCCAGACGATCGATCGCGCGAAACTGGAATCCCTGGTTGGTCCGATCGTGGAGCGCTGCCGGGGGCCCATCCGTCAGGCCATGAAGGATGCGACGACGAAGCTGGGTGAGGACGTCAAGGTCGACAAGATCATCATGGTTGGCGGTCCTACCCGGATGCCGATTGTGCAGAGTTTTGTTGAAAAAGAGGCTGGTCAGAAGATCGAACGCGGGATCGATCCCATGGAGTGCGTGGCCTTAGGCGCGGCGGTTCAGGCGGGCATTATCAAGGGCGATGTGAAGGATGTGCTCTTGCTTGACGTTACTCCGTTGACCCTGGGTATTGAGACCATGGGCGGAGTGATGACCAAGATGATCGAGCGCAATACCACGATCCCGACCAAGAAAACGAATGTTTTTTCGACGGCCGAGGATAATCAGCCGGCAGTGACGATCCGCGTGCTGCAGGGTGAGCGTCAGATGTCTAACGACAATGTTGAGCTTGGCCGCTTCGACCTGGTGGGGATTCCCCCGGCGCCGCGCGGTGTGCCGCAGATCGAGGTCACGTTTGATATCGACGTTAACGGCATCGTGCATGTTGGGGCTAAAGATAAAGCCACAGGCAAAGAGCAGTCCATTCGGATCACGTCTCCCAAAAAACTTTCGGAAGAAGAGATCCAGAAGATGGTGAAAGAGGCCGAGAAGTACGCTGATCAGGACAAGAAGGCTAAAGAAGAAGCCGAGCTGGTCAACCAGGCGAATACGCTGGTCTATTCGACGGAGAAGGCGCTCAAGGATTACGGCGACAAGGTTCCTCAGGCGGACCGGGAGAATATCCTTAAGGAGTTGGAAAATCTCAAGCAGGCCGTAAAGGATAAATCCGCTGACCGCATGAAGTCAGCCACAGAATCGCTCACCAAGGTCAGCCATAAGTTGGCCGAGGAAATGTACAAGGCAACAGCGGCCCAGGGCGGCGCGGCCGGGGATGCCGGCGCTCAAGCAGGCGCAGAAGCAGCGGGCGGCGCCCAGCAGGAACCGCCGCGGCATGAGGAGCCCAAAAACGACAGCGCCGCCAAGAAGCGCGACGGCGTGATCGATGCGGACTTCGAAGTAAAGGACGATAAGTAACCTTCCCCCTCCCCGGGAGGGGGAAGGGTCAAGGCGAAATTGATTTTTCGTCAAACTTTCTCTCGGGTGGGCCTGGGTTAACATACATATGAAAAAAGACTATTATGAAATTCTAGGGGTCAAGAAAGATGCGTCGGTGGCTGATATCAAGAGGGCCTACCGGGCGCTGGCCATGCGGCATCATCCGGATCGTGTCGAGGAATCGGAAAAGAAGCAGGCCGAGGAGAAGTTCAAGGAGATCTCGGAAGCTTACGGCGTGTTATCTGATGCCCAGAAGCGCCAGATGTACGACCAGCACGGGCATGCCGGGATTGACCAGAGTTATACGTCGGACGATATCTTCCGCGGCGCGGATTTCTCGAGTGTTTTTGGCGGGGAAACCGGTATGGATGATATTTTGAGTCAGTTCTTCGGCGGATCCTTTGGCGGTGGCGGCGGGCGGCGTCAACAGCAGCAGCGCCGTCCGGCGCGGGGCCGTGATATTCAATATGAGGCGGAGCTTACGCTGGAAGAAGTGTACAGTGGTTCCAAAAAAACCATCAAGGTTCCGCGTAATGAGGTGTGTAAGGATTGCCAGGGCAATGGCTCAAAGAATGGCACGTCGCTATCCGACTGTCAGACTTGCGGCGGCCGCGGCCAGGTGATGATGAACAGCGGGTTTTTCCGCATGGCGCAGACCTGCCCGGCGTGTCACGGTGAAGGGCGGATCGTCAAAGAGTCCTGTCCGAAATGCAACGGCCGCGGCGCGATCAAGCATGTACGCGAGATCGAAGTGAATTTTCCGCGCGGGCTGGATAATGATTCGCAGATGCGCCTGCGCGGCGAGGGCGAGGTTGGCCCTGGCGGCCCGGGAGATCTGTATCTTTTCATTCGTGTTAAACCTCATTCCAGGTTCCGTCGGGTAGGGAATGACCTTGAGCTTGACCTGCCGGTGAGTTTTGTGAAAGCGGCATTGGGCGGGGAAATTACCGTACCGACCGTTGACGGCCAGATCACCATGAAAGTTCCGGCGGGGACGGAAAGCGGCAAAGTTTTCCGTGTTAAGGGCAAAGGCATGCCTGACCTGCGCGATGAACGGCAGTTCGGCGAGATCTATGCCCGGGTGATGGTAGATGTTCCCAAAAGCCTTTCCAAGGAGCAGCGCCGCCTGCTGGAGGAATTCGCCAAGGCCAGCGGCGAGGTTGTAGCCGGCGACGGATCGATTTCCGACAAGATAAAGAAAAT
Source organism: Candidatus Omnitrophota bacterium (assembly GCA_002753745.1). Taxonomy (GTDB): domain Bacteria; phylum Omnitrophota; class Gorgyraeia; order Zapsychrales; family Fredricksoniimonadaceae. Next base: position 6,280 of record PEAR01000132.1, read on the forward strand.
TTTTAAATGATCGAGGAGGCTCCTGACCGCTCGTCAGCCCGCAGGGCTGTCGCAGCGGTCAGGAGCATAAAATTTTAACGGAGTAAGATTTTATGCCAACTTATGATTATGAATGCCGGGCCTGCGCGCATATCTTCGAGGCTTTGCAGACGATGTCTGAACCCAAACTGACCAAATGCCCCAGGTGCGGCAAAGATCAGCTGGCGCGCCTGATGGGTAGCGGCAGCGGTGTGATTTTTAAAGGCTCGGGATTTTACGAGACTGACTACAAGAAAAAGGAAGCGCCAAAGTCCGAGAAGAAAGACAGCTCTCCGGCTCCTGCCTGCGCCTCCTGCCCCATGAAAGACTCCGGCGGT
>PEAR01000133.1 GCA_002753745.1 Candidatus Omnitrophota bacterium
TAGCGAGGTTGAGGGGATCAAGACGCGGAGTCGGTATTTGCGCGGCACGATCAAAGAGAGTTTGGCCGATGAGATCACAGGTTCGCTTTACCCCGACGATCTTCAGCTGATCAAGTTTCATGGCACTTATATGCAGTGGGACCGTCCTTCCGAGAGCGAGCGCAAAAAACAGAAGCTTGAGCCTTTGTATTCGTTCATGATCCGCGTGCGTGTGCCTGGCGGCGTCGTGACGCCGGCGCAGTGGCTCGGCCTGGAGCGGTTGAGCGACCAGTACGGGAGCAAAACGCTCAAGCTGACGACTCGCCAGACGGTTGAACTGCACAGCATCCTCAAGCGGCATCTTAAGACCGCGATCAAAGGCATTAATGACCTGGGGTTGACGACGGTTGCGGCTTGCGGGGACGTTAACCGCAATGTCATGGCCGGTGCCAATGTACAGGCCAGTCGTGTTCATGCCGAGATTGAAGAAGCGGCGAAGAAGATCAATGCGCATTTATTGCCTCGTACTTCTGCCTACCGCGAGCTATGGCTGGATGGGAAAGCGGCGGCCGAGGATCAGGAGCCAATATATGGTCCGACCTATTTGCCGCGTAAATTCAAGATCACGATCGCGGTGCCGCCGGTGAATGATACCGACGTGTTCGCGCATGATATTGGTCTGATCGCGGTCGTGGACAAGGGCGTGCTTTTGGGCTTCAATGTATCGGCCGGCGGCGGGATGGGCAGCACCTTCGGCATGCCGGAAACTTTTCCGCGCCTGGGCAATGTTCTCGGTTTCGTGCCGAAAGATAATGTGATCGCGGTGTGCGAAACGATCCTTCTGATCCAGAAAGACAACGGTAACCGCTCCAACCGCAAATTGTCGCGGTTGAAATATACCGTCGAGAAGATGACCGTCCCCGGGTTTAAGGCGGAGCTGGAGAAGCGTCTGGGTTTTGCGCTGGAGCCGGCGCGTCCGTATCAGTTCACGACGAGCAATGACCGTTACGGCTGGCAAAAAGGCGAGGATGGCCAGTGGAGCGTTACGCTTTTTATTGAAGGCGGCCGGGTGAAGGATGTTGAGGGGTATCCGATGAAAACGGGCTTGAGTCAGATCGCCCGGATCCATCGGGGGACATTTATTTTGACCGGTAACCAGAACCTGGTAATCGCCGGGGTTGAGGAAAGCGCCAGACCCGCGGTCCAGGCCTTGCTTGACCAGCACGGGATCAGCGCGCATCAGCAGGTCACGGGTGCTCGCGGCAACAGCCTGGCTTGCGTAGCTATGCCGGTATGCCCGCTGGCTTTTGCCGATGCGGAAACGTATCTGCCGTCGTTCATGGACAAGCTTGATGCGATCCTGCTCGAGCTGGGGTTAAAAGATGTGCCTGTTAATGTCCGCATGACCGGTTGTCCCAATGGCTGCGCGCGTCCGGCGCTCGGCGAGATCGCCATGATCGGCCGCGGCCCCGGCAAGTACAATTTATATCTTGGCGCCAGCCACAACGGCGAGCGCATGAACACCCTTTTCAAGGAAACCATCGGCGAGGCCGAGATCCTTTCCCTGCTAAAAGATCTCCTCACTAAATATGCCGCCAATCGCCAGCCCAGCGAATCCTTCGGCGATTTTGTTAACCGCGCCGCACCGCGTACCATTTGATATTTTGTCAAAAATAATTTGAACCTTCCCCCTCCCGGGGTGGGAGGAGGTTGTTGTTGCCTCGATTGTCGTGTATACTTAATTTTAGAGGTGCGTGAATGAAATGTTGGCGAATGATTGTCATGGTTGTTTTTTGCGTGCTGTCCCTTCTTGGCCTGGGCCATTCGGCCTGGGCGACGGATCCCTTAACATTAATTGATCCTCAATCCCTGACAGTTTCCGGCAGTGTAACACCGGATGTAACCGGCGCCTATGTGCTCAATGGCAAATATAATGGAAGGAACTATTACACGCACAATGCCGGGGCATCGTTTATCTGGTGGCGTACCGGAAGCTGGGTCATATCGGATAAGCCCCCTACCGTGGGGTCATGGGCAAGCAAGCCGAACTCATTCTGGGTATCTTATCGCCGTAACGCCGTTTCCGGCCCTTTCTCATGGAACGCAGCCGGTGCGGGGATCGCGACCGTTAGCGATCCTAATGCCATGCAGGCATCGCCGCAAACCTTTCCGGATCCGGTTTTTGTTCCTGGCGATTATGTGACGCCGCAGGTGCAAATATCCGGTGCGCTGACGCCCGATGCTTCCGGAACTTATAATTTGCAGTCAGATTATACGTGTAATAACCTGCCGGTCTGGAAACGGGATGACGGGAATTATTATTTTCAGTATAACAGCACGAGCTCGGCGTATATTACCAGCAGTGCTAGCCGCTGTGTGTGGGCTAAAAGAGGGTGGGAATGGAACAGCGGTAAAATTTTTGATAATCCATCGGCCAAGGTCTATACAGGTTATGCCGGAACGGCTTCTCTGGCTAAAGTCCCTGATCCTAAGTTTCCGACGCCGGCGCAATATCTGGCCAGTCAGCCGCCGCCGGTTTTTAAGAAGGGTCATACCCTGCCGCCGCTAACAAGATTCGGCTGGACGTTTTCTTACGATATGACCAGGGTAATGGCTGATTGGGGCTATGCTTTTGATCTGGGTGATGCCTCGGCCAATTTGGTTGCGGATGCGGCGAACCCTGACAGTCGCACAGCGAAAATAATTAATTTGGTAGCCAAAGACCCGGTTAAGTACAAATTATGTGTCAACATGGATCGTATTCAGGATACGCTCGGTTTGCCGGAATCCACCTATATGCATGCGGCAAATGGGGTAAGAATGGCAACGCTCGTAAGCAGTAAGTTTACCGGAACCCGCTGGGCGTGGGCCGATGTTTTTCAGAAACTTATCGCGAATAATTGGGCGGTTAAGTTTGACGCGAATACGGTGATTTTAACCGTTGATACGGTCGCCGATAAAGATCGGTTGACCCAGGTTTTCGGGAGTGATGATACCGTCATGATCCCTGTTTTGCAAAAAACATTGAGCCTTGGGACATTGACAAAGAAGTTATTGGCGTCGCCGTTGAATGCTGATGCGGTTTGGAGTGCTTTGCTTGCGGCAGGATATATTGATCAGGCGGGGGAGATTTTGGTGAAATTCTGTCGGCTGGAGAATGTTTCGGGCATGATTTTACCGTCTGCATTTGATGCGCAGAAAGATTTGATTTTCAGTATTTTAACTAAGGCCCGCACACGGTCGGTCTGGAGTCCCGAGGCGCCGGACAGCATTTCGGCGTCGTTGGCAGCGATGACAGGTAACAATCTGAAGTCTATCGCGGCCAAGGCTCCAATCTCGATTGTTTTGAACGGCGGCGAGCGGGGAATAGGCGTTTACGGCTGGGACGGCCTTAAGTGGAAGCTGGATCCTGCGATCATGACCGTCAAGAACAAGGGGGCGGTGTCACGCGCGGCGTTCATCGCAGCAGATCCGAACGGGGCAGCGATCTTAAGCGGGCTGATCACGAAAAAGATCCTCGGGATCGACGATGTGGACAGCGGTTCGGTTTTTAAATCAAAATTTAACGAGATCGATCTTCTTCACGGAACGGCGATCATTAACGGATTGATTAGCCGCGGTATCTTGGCCGTTGATGATACAGACAGCACCAGGGTTTACGCTGTGCGCAATAATGGCGCGATGCCGGCCAGGCCGCTTGAGATCAGCGCAGGCGCCTATGAGGATATCTGGCGTATCCTGCAACAGCCATTTGATAAACAGGTCTATTTGATCCGTGCCGAAAACCAGACGATCGAGCGTCCGGTGGAAATAAGCGGACATTCTTTCGACGGCATTTGGGCGGTCTTGCAGGATCATCATTATCTGTGGTCGGATTACGAGTCCCGGCAAAAAGCGCGGCAGGAGATGTTTTTTACCAATGCGGGGAATGCCGCCGGCGATCCGCTTTATATCTTTTACACGGTAAACAATACGCACAATCATGACTGGGTCTGGTCCTTTGATTATACCTGGACCAAGGGGATCAGTGATCTGCCGAGTACCGAGGCCTACAGCTCGAGCGGGAATGCCACGTTGCTCGGCGACCGGTCCGCGGACAAGGGGCAGGATTTGCTGACGTATTCCCTAACCGCCGTCGGGCAGGGGATCGCCGCGGGAAATCCATTGTCGTATAACTGGGTTTGTGCGGGTTGGGCTTTGTATCCAAAAGCTTCCTCAAACACCGCAATCGACCGGTACGTCGGGTTCTTGAAAACATATTACACGGCCGGAACGATCGGCGGGGTGGCCGGATATTTTGCCTATCCTAACGGTGCGGTGGATCCGGCTAAGTTTGCTGCCGCGGATCCGGCCCAGGGGGCGGCTAATTATCAAAGTCTTGTCAGTCAGGGGGTTCTTGCCTTGGACGGTGAGGCGCATGCGTACCTGGTAAATAAGGCGATAAATCGGCCGACGGAGATCCTGGCGCCCTGTTACGATGAGATCTGGTATCTTTTACGGCAGGCGCCGGGCGTGTTTGACGCCCAGTTCTACAAAGACCAGCCGCCGCACTGGCTGTTACAGATAGAGGCTTTAAGTCAGGTGCATGCGCAATTCAGTTATCTGGAAGATATCCTGCGCCACGGGGATTTATTGCCCGGCCAGGGCCCCAGCCTGGTTGTGCCTTCGCAACCCGGTTATGAATTCGCGACGGGTTATGATAACACGCGCGTGGTGGCCCGGAAAATGCAGGGACAAAAGCGCTGGTTGATCTGTGCCTGGGCGGCCGACGGCATTGTGCGTACGGTTGACGTTACCATTCCGGATCTGGGGACGATCAGTGTCCTGGCGCGCCCGGCGGCCAGTCTGTACGACGCCCGGATCGTTAAGGGCAGCATGACCATGACACTCATGGATATTGATCCCACGTTTACGCCATTGTCAGTTCCCGCGTCAGCGCCTGATCTGGACAATGGAAATCCTGGTGTTGTAGAAGACACTAAAGGTTCCGGTGATGTAACGGGTAACGGTGCGGTGACCATGTACGATGCCGCGTTAACCTTGCGCGGCGTTCTATCCCCAACTCAGCGCCAGGAAGCAGATATAAACGGTGATACAGCCATCGATGCCAATGACGCGCGCGCCATCGCTCAAAAAGCCTTAGGTTTATAAGACGTCAACTTTGTTATTTCCCCATATATATTCTATACTTATTTCAGGGAACGGCTCGGTTAGCGGAGGCGGGTATGGGTGGATGGTTTGCAAGAAAAATTATCTGTCTTGTGACGCTGGCGGCATTTTTGTTTTCGAGTGTATCGAGCGGATATGCCCAGAGCATACTTTTGATGCCCGCCCCTGGTGTGCAAGTCCCCTTAAGTGCGCGATTCGAGCCGGCCTTGATGGTTGGTCTTCAGTTGGATGCCAAAGATCCTTTCCGGTTTAATTTTCTGATCGCCCGGGGACAGCAGCTGTTGTCTGCCGATACCAAGCGTGAGGAATATCGCAAGCTGGTAAAATATTTTCTCGCCTCATTGACCACGCCCAATGCCGACATGTGGGTGAATCTTTCGCCGTATGAGCATGACCGCATCATTCCTGACAATTTTGGACTGACCGAGATGGGGCGGGACCTGTTGAGCCAGGATTATCTGCTCAAACAGATCTCATCGTCATTACTTGATCCCGACCATGGCCCGGCTAAAGAGTTCTGGAAAAAAGCATATCAGCAGATCTTTGCCAAATACGGCACCACCGATATCCCGCTCGATACGTTCAATAAAGTGTGGATCGTGCCCGCGACCGCCACAATTTACCATCGCAATGATACCGCTATTATTGTGGAGAATCATTTAAAAGTAATGATGGAAAGCGATTATTTGGCAGAAAGGGCCGGCACAGGGGCCGGCCCGTACACGCAGGAGAATAACGCGCATGTAGGGGATGGCCCCCGTGCCATCCCGCAAGAAGTTTTAAAAGAAATCATCGTTCCCATTCTTGAAAAAGAAGTCAATGAAGGAAAAAGTTTCGCGCCTCTGCGTCAGGTATACAGCGCCATGCTGATGGCGACGTGGTTTAAGAAAACCATGAAAGAAAGCCTGCTGGGACAGGTGTATGCCGACCAGAGCAAGGTAGCCGGCGTAGCCCTGAATGATCCGGCGGCTAAAGAGCGGATCTATCAGGAATATCTTGAGGCTTACAAAGTCGGAGTTTTTAATTTTGTGCGGGAAGATCCAGACCCGTTAACGCAGGAATTGATCCCCCGGAAATATTTCTCCGGTGGAACACAGCCCTATAGTGCGGCGCAGATCAATGAGGCGGACGCTGCCGAGAAATTGACGCCGCAACAACAGAAGGCGGCTGGCAAACTTAGAGAGGCCGGTGTTGACGCTGTTAACGTTCAGCTTGCAGCGGCGGGAAAGTCCGGGAATGTTCTGGCACTCCACCTGCAGATTCCCAAAATGGTTAAACAGGTAAAAGGTTATTTGAAAAATATTAAACAGTCACTTGAGGCGGTTAGAGAAAGAACAGCTGAAGAGAGTGTTCGTCAGTTGACGTGGGCGCCATATGTTCAGATGCTGGAGCAAATGCTTGGCGATATTCAGTCGACACAGGCCGATGCCGGCGCTTGTTATGCCCATTTATTAAATTTCCAGTCCGGCAATTCATA
>PEAR01000134.1 GCA_002753745.1 Candidatus Omnitrophota bacterium
GGCGCCTGGAAGAACTCGCCTGTTCGGCCTCTGGGCCGACCAGGCTCAGACACCTTCGGCGTCTCGCCCATAAAAGGGCTCGATCCCCTCGCGCCTCAGACTGCGTTGGCTACAATGAAGCCTTCAATAAATGCAAGTTGAGCTTTCGATGATTTTTATGAATTTGGCTTCATTCCTCGCTCGTGTCCTCTTTGGCGAGAAATCGAGAGGCCAGATCACAGGACGTCACCCATTCATGCTAAACATCACCTTTACAGCGCCAATCAACACCCGCAATAAGGCTTTTTAACATCCGCCAGTACATCATTGATCGCGCGCTCCAGTGCATCCAGCATTATATCGATCTCCCGGGCTGATATCGACAGCGGCGGCATGAGCACGATCACATTGCCCAGCGGCCGAAGCATAACGCCATAATCCCGCGCCCGCTGGCACACGCGAACCCCGATTCGTTCCTTCCAGTCAAACGGCTCCTTCGTCACGCGATCCTTGACCAGTTCAATGCCAGCCATCAAGCCGCGCTGGCGGATATCGCCGACCTCGGCAATGTCCCGAAACCGTTCCAAACCGCGCGCCAGCTGCCCGGCTTTAACCCTTACCCCCTCGAGCGTTTTGTCTATCTTGAACAATTCAAGATTCGCCAGCGCCGCGGCACAGGCGATCGGATTGCCGGTATACGTATGCCCATGAAAAAAAGTCTTCATATCCTTATACGGGAACTTAAACCCGTCGTAAATACGCTGAGTTGTCAAGGTTGCCGCCAATGGCAGAACCCCGCCGGAAAGCCCCTTGGCCACACACATCAGATCAGGATGCACATCCTCATGCGCACAGGCGAACATTGCTCCTGTCCGGCCAAAACCTGTTGCGACTTCATCACATATCAACAAAACATCGTACTTACGGCAAACTTCTTCAAAGCGTTTCAACACCCCTGCCGGCCACATGAACATGCCCGCCGCACCCTGAACGATCGGCTCAATAACTAACGATGCCACCCGGGCATGCTCTTTTTTCAAGAACGCCTCAAAAACATCCACCGCCTCAAACACGCGCGTATCCCGATAACAATCCGGAAATGCCACCTGATGAGTCTTAAATACCAGTTTACGATAAACTTTATGGAACAGATCAATGCCGCCGATACTGACACTACCCAGGGTGTCACCATGATAGGAATTTTCCAAATGGCAAATAAGCGTCTTTTTCACCGCACCGGTATTCTGCCAAAACTGGTAACTCATTTTGACCGCGATCTCGACGGCCGTTGATCCGTTATCCGAATAAAAAACTTTTTTAAGGCCCCTGGGGGAAATGCCAATAAGCTTCTCGGCCAACTGTACCGCCGGGGTATTGGTGAGGCCCAGCATCGTGGAGTGATCAAGTTGCGCGGCCTGACAGGCGATCGCTTCCGTGATTTCCGGCCGGCCATGCCCATGAACCGTTACCCAGAGACTGGACGTGCCATCGATATATCTTTTACCATCGGTATCTATCAACAATGATCCCTGCGCACGGTTGATCACCAGCGGAGCGCCCGGGATATCCGACTCCCAGTCACGCATCTGCGTAAAGGGATGCCAGACAAAATTCTTGTCGCTTTCAACCAGTTTTTTTGTCAAAACATCACAGCACCCGAGTAATGACTGAATATTTATTTTCTTCCGGCATGCCGAGACGACGCTGGAGACATCTTTCTTTTTTAAAAAGGGAACTTCTCCCAATACCGGGACAGAACACAATGCCTGAATAGATTGGGCGTTTGTCTGCTCTGGTATCCCCCGCTTCTTTCCGGTAATATCCGAGAATACAATGCCAGCAACCACCAAAGCCCGGCGCTGAGCTTCCCGTACAGTCAGCAGTGTGTGATTGATCGTGCCAAGCCCTAAACGAGAAACAATAATAACCTCGGCGCCAAGATCACGCGCCAGGTCCGCCATCAAATAATTTCCGGCGATGGGCACCAGCAAACCGCCCGCGCCCTCAACAAGCAGCATGTCGTATTTCGCAGAGAGACTTTCAGCAACGGCAAGAACTTTATCCCTGCTGAAAACGATCCCGTCGCGATTTAACGCCAAATGCGGCGATAAAGGCTCTTTAGCGGAATACGGATTGATCTGACGAATATCATCCGTTAAGCCGAGGCCCTTCTTAAGGAACTGCGCGTCACCAGAACGCTCATTACCGGATTGCACCGGCTTCATGGCGCCAACAGATAAACCCCGGTCCTTCAACAGCAACGCAAGGGCGTAAACCGCTATGGTTTTGCCGACCCCGGTATCTGTTCCTGTAACAAAAAAGATGCGTCCCATATTATTTCTGCGCCTGTAGCCAGATTACTTCAAAAGAAACTTGTCGATGATACGTCTTCTGAAAATATACTTCCGCCCGGTCTAGTGCATCTCGCCCTAGAAACATTCCCCGGCCCAGCCCGTTGGTCCCTGTGTCTTTTAACCATAAAAGCACATCCACCAATGAAGCGAACGTCTCCCGGCGGATCTCCCGCTCGAAATCAAAAGCCGTAAATCCGGCCTGCCCTAATGCCGCGCAAACATCCTCGAGCGCCGGCAAACGCGCCATGGCATCAAGCCGGGATGATACACCCGGTGAAACCGCGGCCAGCGATTTAAACAATTCAACCAGCGTGTCTCTGCCGAAAAGAACAACCTCAAGTTTTCCGCCGGGTTTGATCACCTCCCCGGCCGACCCAAACGCCCCCTGAAGGTCCTGTGACCAGTGATAACACGACGACGAAACCAAAAGATCAAGGCACTCCCGGCGAAACGGCAGCCGCTGATAATCAGCGCAAACACGCAAAGCCGGACAGTGCTTAAGCATTCCTTCCGAAGCGTCCAACCCTACATAAACCGCTTCCGGATACTTTTGATTTAACTCTTTCAACAGCATTCCGGTGCCGGTACCAATATCTGCCACCACAGCGCCGGGACGAACGCGAACGCGCCCGGCGAGTTCAACCGCCAGCGCCCGCTGAATATGGGCCCGGGACTCATAAAGCGCCGCCGCATCAGAAAAATACCTGGCAGTTTTGACGCGGGACATCATTGCAGGAACCGCTCCATACGCCGGTTAAAGACTTCAGGAATACTCAAAAAAGGGAAATGCCCCACCTCTTTCAACGCTTCGACCTGTATTGACGGCAGCAGCACCCGCATCGGCTCAACCACCTTTAGAGGGCAAATAGGGTCGCTATCACCGACAATAAACAAGGATGGTTGCTTAAGCCTGGAAAATTGAAAACGGACATCCTCGCTCTCCAACAGGTTCAAAACGCCCAGCAAACCTTCCTTCGTCGGCAGAGGGCTTTTAACGCGCAGTTCCTTGATCTGAAAATACCGTGCCCGTTCTTTTTCCTTACGCGTGAACAATGAACGGAAGAACACGTCCAGAATACTCCCGATATCCCCTTCACACTGGCCCGCCAGCTTACGAATCTTCTCAGTATTAAGACCCGCCGGAAAATCATCCGTCGCCGTAAACCGCGGCAACGCACCGCAAAACACGATGCGCCGCGCAAAATCAGGATACAGCTCACATATTTTAACCGCGACCATGCCTCCAAAAGAACTTGCGACAATATCAGTTAAAGAAATCCCCGCTTGAAGACACTGCGTATGAACAAGACGCGCCATCTCATCGAGAGTTTCCCCTTTCCATGGACAAATGCCATGACCCGGAAGATCGATCGCAACCGTTTGCCGATCAACAAAATAATCCTGTTGCCACTGCCATAAACTGCTGCACCCGCCAAACCCGTGTATAAAAACTATCGGCTCACTCATGAGATATTACCTTTCGAAATGCACTTACACAACGCTCAAGATCCTGATCCGTATGCGCGGCCGTCACGGTTACCCGCAGTCGCGCCGTCCCGGCCGGCACTGTCGGCGGGCGGATAGCAGAAACCAAAATACCTGACTCCAGTAATTCTTTCGAGCAGCATAACGCCCGTTCGGCGGATCCCAGCATCACAGGAATAATCGGGGTGGTTCCCGAGGGAACGTCAAGCCCCAGCGAACGCAGGGCTTCACGCAAAAACGCGGCTGACGCTAAAACTTTTTCCCGGCGTTGCGGCTCAGCACGAATGATCCCCAAGGCCGCCCGACTGGCTGCGGCCACGGACGGCGGAAGGGCCGTCGTAAAAACGACACTGCGCGCGGCATTCACTAAAAAATCAACCAGAACCTTTGAACCTGCCGCATAGGCCCCAAAAGATCCCGCTGCTTTGGATAAAGTTCCCATCTGAATATCAATCGACCCCGCCACTCCCATTTCCTCAGCCATGCCGGCCCCCGAGGCGCCAAACAGACCAAACGCATGGGCTTCATCCACCATCAACCAGGCATGATAACGCTTAGCCAATGCGGCCAGTTCAGGCAACCGCGCCACATCACCGTCCATACTAAAAACACTATCGGTCACAATCAACTTCCGCCGGGCCTTTGTTTCGGCAGCCAGCATCTGTTCAAGCGCCACCATGTCATTATGCGGATAACGCTTCATTTCCGCCCGGCTTAGAACAATACCGTCCAGAATCGAGGCATGATTTAATCGGTCGGAGAATATCACATCATCACGACCGACCAACGCCGAAATGATCCCGACATTGGCCATATAACCTGTCGAAAAAAGCAGCGCAGCCTCGGTCTTTTTCAACGTTGCAATTTCAGCCTCCAGCGCGGCATGTTCGTCCATGTTCCCGCAAACCAGGCGAGATGAGCCTGACCCAAACCCGTGCAGCCCCATCACCTGTTTGGCCGCTTCAACAATCCGGACATCGGCTGCCAACCCAAGATAATCATTGGAACAAAAGTTCAGCACCTGCCGTCCGTCACAAACGATCTCCCGCCCCTGAGCCGACGCCACGGTCCGCAACGATCGCAGCAGGCATTTCTCTTCAAATACCCTCAGCTCCGCGGCTAAAATATCATTCATACTTTACTTTCTTTAACTGCCAGGATCACATCCCCGGCCATGCGCTTGATCGTCATCCCTGAATCAAGCTGCACCAGTAAGCCGCCGTCATCGGCCAGCCCGGTCGCCAGGCCTTCATATTTATACCCACGCTCTTCGAACCTGACCCGGCAGCCGATTGTCGCTGACCGGCGGCGCCATTCCTCGAGCGCCGGAGCAAAGCCATTCTTCTTCAACGTCAAATACCGCTTTTCAAAAGAACGCAAAAACTCCCGCATCAACCCCACACGATCGCAGACCTGTCCGGAAACTTCCTTTAACGAAACACCTTCCGGCGGCAACTCTTTTGCAGTGGTGTTCACATTCAAACCAACACCAACCACTGCGAAATCCACCCGATCGACCTCGGCGCGCAATTCCGTCAGAATCCCCGCTAATTTCTTGCCGTTAAGCAGCAGATCATTCGGCCACTTAATGAGCGGCTTAAGGCCGGTAAACGCCTCTACCGCCTCACTCAACGCCACAGCGCTAAGCAATGTTATCCGGGACGCCTCAGATGACGATAAAGCCGGACGTAATATCAAGGAAAAATACAATCCCCTGCCCTTGGGTGAAACCCATGCCCGTCCCAGCCGACCCCGCCCCTTCGTCTGGACTTCTGCCGTAACAACAGTCCCCTCAGGCGCTCCTTCCATCCCCAGGCGAAAAGCTTCATCCATGGTCGAACTGATCTCATTAAAATGTCTGACATCACACCCAAACTTGCGTGTCCCGAGATTATGCTGGATCTCGGCGGGAATCAATTTATCAGGAACAGCCGACAGTTTATAGCCGTGATGCGGCACAGCGTCGACCTTGTAGCCGTCGAGGCGCAAATCCTCAATACACTTCCACACGGCCGCACGACTGACGCCAAGCCACCGACTCAAGTCCTCTCCCGACAGAAACCCCTCGGACTTTCTTAAATATTGAATAATTTTCGCACGCATGAAGTCTATTCTAATTCCCATCAACTCAAATTGTCAACCCGAATCTAGAAAACGGTTTACCAACCTTCTCAAATCTCCTCCCTCCACGGGAGGGAGGAGATTCAAAGGATTTTTTGCCTTTGACAAAGGATACTGAGAATGATATATTCTCTACCTGTTCATTGACTTAAACGGAATTGATTCAAAATGCCCAGTTGTAAGGCATTCTTGAGCGAGCGCGGAGGCGTACAGATCAGTACGCCGCACAAGCGAACGAAAGAATAACGTCGCAAATGGGTATTTTGAGACCATTCCGAGGGGCTGTAGCTCAGTTTGGGAGAGCGCGTGCATGGCATGCATGAGGTCAGGGGTTCGATCCCCCTCAGCTCCACTTCTTTTTGCTGGAGTGGCGGAACGGTATACGCGTCGGTCTCAAAAACCGATATCTTAACGGGTGTGTGGGTTCGAGTCCCACCTCCAGCATAAAAATATTAACACTAGAAATGGGACGAGAAGCCGACCCGAGCGCCACCGGTTCAAGCGAGGGCGGCCGGTTTCGAAGGAGATCCTGCGAATGCAGGATCGGGCGAGAAAGAGTCCCACCTCCAGCATTTTGTCCTCTTAAAAATATTTCCCCAATAAAAACCATCGAGAAAAAACCAAGGC
>PEAR01000135.1 GCA_002753745.1 Candidatus Omnitrophota bacterium
AAACACCGGGCCATCCACTGTTACAGGAATAACGATCTCTTTGGTTACGGCCTTCATCGTCAAGTCACCGGTAACGGCATAGGCGCCCTCGCCAGTCTTCTCAACTTTCTTTGTTACAAAGGTGATCGTCGGGTATTTTTCCGCATCGAAGAAATCCGCGCTCTTTAAATGACTGTCCCGGGCATCATTACGCGTATTAATACTGGCGGCATTGATAACAAAATCAAACTTTGACCCGGCAAGATCGGCAGCGTCAAACTTAATGTCGCTCTTAAAATCGGCGAAAACACCATTCACCTTGGCCACCATCATATGCTTGACGGCAAAACCGATCGTTGAATGCGCGCTATCCACCGCGTAAACACTCGCGGCCCAGACATTGCCAACAACGCTAACCGATAACAACACTACCAAGGCCCCTAAAAATATTTTTTTCATTTTATTCCCCCTTTATCGGGCCGGCACGGGGGCCGGCCCCTACATGCACAATATACAGGGCGCACGCCGTGCGCCCCTATATGCGTGTACGGGCGGCCCCCCGTGGCCGCCCTTAACATTTGTCACGCCTAATGAAAAAACCTTACACCATCACCACTTTCCCGACTTACGCGAAGCTGCGGCGAAGGTTTTTTGCACCTTGGCCAGGGACTTTTCTATTTCATCATGTGGAACTTTGGAACTTTCAAGCTTGCCGTTAAGATACTTATCGTACCCGGCCAGATCGAGCAGCCCGTGGCCGCTTAGATTGAACAGGATCACTTTTTCTTTGCCTTCTTTTTTGGCCTTCTTCGCTTCTTCAATAACACAGGCCACGGCATTCGACGTTTCCGGCGCGATCACAAAACCTTCGGTCCTCGCCCAAATAATCGCCGCCTCATAGCTGCTCAACTGGTCGACCGCATGCGGACGCATCAGGCCTTCCACGATCGCCTGGCTGACCAGGGGCGCCATGCCGTGGTAACGCAAACCGCCGGCATGAATCGCCGGTGGAATAAACTGGCTGCCTAAGGTATGCATCGGTAATAACGGGGTCATGCCCGCCACATCGCCGTGATCATACGCGAACGTGCCTTTGGTCATCTTGGGACAACCCGCGGATTCGACAGGAATGATCTCGATCCTGGCGCCATTGATCTTGTCGAGCGTAAACGGAAAAGCGATCCCCGCGAAATTACTGCCGCCGCCGGCGCAACCGATAACAATATCCGGCTGCTTGATCCCGGCTTTCTTCAACTGCTTCCTGGCTTCCAAACCGATGATCGTCTGGTGCAATAATACATGATTCAATACACTGCCTAATGCATACCTGGTCTTGCCGGACTTATCACTTACCGCCGCCTCAACAGCTTCACTGATCGCGATGCCCAGACTGCCGGGAGTCTCCGGCATTCTAGCCAGGATCGCCCGGCCCGCGTTCGTTTCAGGTGAAGGGCTAGCGATACACTGCGCGCCCCAGAGGCCCATCATGGTCTTACGCATGGGCTTCTGGTCAAAACTGACCCGCACCATGAACACTTTGCACTCAAGACCGATGATATGACAGGCAAAAGACAGCGCTGTCCCCCACTGGCCGGCGCCGGTTTCAGTGGTCAGTTTCTTGATGCCGAACTGTTTGTTGTACCACGCCTGGGGAATCGAACTGTTCGTCTTATGGCTCCCGGCCGGTGACACGCTTTCATCTTTATAATAGATCTTTGCCGGCGTCTGCAAAAAGCGCTCCAGAAAAACCGCCCGGCGCAAAGGCGACGGCCGCCAACGGTAAAAAATCTCACGCACTTCCTGCGGAATATCGATCCAGCGCTTGGTCGACATTTCCTGCTCGATGAGGTTTTTCGGGAAAACAGCTTCCAGCATTTCCGGCCTGACCACCTGTCCATCGGGCGTTAACGGCGGCAGCATAGGTGTCGGCAAATCCGCGGCCATGTTATACCACTGCTTCGGCAGATCTTTTTCATCAAGATAAAATTTCACCTGGTTCATCATCCCTTACTCCTTGACAAGCTCTTTTAGACGTTTAACCGAAGCATCTTCCATTTTGGTAAAATAGATCGCCAGCCCCTCGCCCAGCGCAATACGGGAGATCCGGGCCACACCCTCGATGATGATCCTGGTCTCATCCTCAGATTCCTGGATCGCGAATCCCACCTCGTCATTGAGCTGGAAATAAACATTATTCTTGATCCGGATAAAGGCGCTTTTTAACGACAAGTCTTTTAACTGCCCCTTTAATGTCAGCTGAGAGCCAACGCTGATCGTCGCCGGCAGCTCAGAACTGACACGAACGTCACGACGCTGATTATTATTGGAACCTTCAACATATGACATAGCACCCCCCGAGAGTTCAGTTAAGTTATTCGCTTTGTTAATCCCCTATTTTAACGAAAAAACGCATTCCCGATAGCCCCAAATAGAAAAATCAGCGGGATACATAAAGCCGGCATCCACAGAGCCGTGCGGCGCCCGATATTCACCCATAACAAAGCGACCTCGGTATAGTTCGTGGCCACACCCCCCAGCAGGAACATCAAGGCATTACCCAGCGCGCCGGTCTGACGGTAGATCTCAAAAGCCAGCGGCGAACTGCCAGAAGAGCATGTCTCGATCACGGTCGCGGCCAATAACGTCCCAAACATGCCGCCAACTGAGTTACCCATAAACCGGTGAAAGAATCCCGTCGGAATATAGGCGCCAGCCACCGCCGCCAACGTCGTTCCCAGAAGGATCCACCACAGGATCATTCCGGCCAACTCGCGGATCCCCTTGAAAATGCCCTTCAGCTCAACAATAAAATCAAAATGGTATCCTTCCGCACGTTTACAGTTATCAGCCATGATATCAAGACCCGGCGGGATCCCGACCGTATCAGGATTTGTCTCAACAATGCCCCGGACCTCAAGGATCTGGAAGATCCAACCGACGATCAAGGCAATGACGATCGCTGAAAAAATGATGAACAGGGCTTTCCCCAGGCCGAAAAAACCGATCAACATCAGGGTCAGCGGAAAATTCGCCCAGGGACTGGCCAGCAAAAAAGCCACTACCGATGAAGCTGACGCCCCTTTTTTATAAAGCTGAACGGCGAGCGCCAGGATGCCGTGGCTGCACAAGGTCATCAAAAATCCCCAGGTCACAGCATAAATGATATTGCGTTTTCTTCGGCCCGCCAGGACCACCGATACATACTCCCGCGGAACATATTGATCCACGATCCCGCCCATGACCAGCCCCAGAAGCAGCGGCCAGACCAGCATCCGGGCATACATCATGAAAGATAACCGAAAAGGCAGCAACACCGGCCAGGCATAAGACCCGGCCAGAGCCGCGACGACCGCTACCGCCAGCAACAAAACTTTATGGTCCAGAATATTAAAACGTACTTCCTTGTGCGAACAGCAATCTGCCATGTTTTCACTCCGATCCTATTGACTTTAATATAACTTTACTTTATTGTTTAGGCTATGATTAAAATTAATGCTACACATCCTGTCAGTCGGGAACTGGCAAAACGCATCCTGATCCTCGACGGTGCCATGGGCACCATGATCCAGCGGCACAAGCTTAACGAAAGCGACTACCGCGGAGGGGTCAACGGCCGCTTCAAGGATTGGGCCTCGGACCTCAAAGGCAATAATGACCTTTTGTCCATCACCCAGCCGGCCATTATCCAGGGCATTCATGAACAGTACCTGGAAGCCGGCGCGGATATCATAGAATCGAACACCTTTAACGCAAACGCCATCAGCATGGCGGATTACCATATGGAAAAACTGGTCCGCGACCTGAATCTCTGCTCGGTACGCCTGGCCCGGGCCGCGGCCGATAAATACACCAAAAAAGACCCCTCGAAACCCCGTTTTGTGGCCGGTTCCATCGGTCCCACGAACCGCACGGCATCGATCTCACCTGACGTTAATGACCCGTCGTTCCGCGCGGTCAATTTCGACCAGCTGGCCTTTGCTTACAGCGAACAAATTAAAGCCCTGGCTGAGGGCGGCGCCGACCTTTTGTTGATCGAAACTATTTTTGATACGTTGAATGCCAAAGCCGCGGTTTTTGCCGCGCTGACGTACAATGAGTCTGCGTCTTCGCCGATTCCTGTCATTATTTCTGGAACAATTACCGATGCCTCCGGCCGCACCTTGTCTGGACAAACGGCGGAAGCGTTCTGGATATCATTGAAACACGCCAATCCCCTGGCCTTCGGGTTCAATTGCGCCCTGGGGGCCAAAGATATGCGTCCGCATATCGCCGAATTGTCAAAACTCGCCGATTGTTTTATCAGCGCTTATCCGAATGCCGGATTGCCCAATCAGTTCGGACAATACGACCAGACCCCTGAACAAATGGCGGCGCTGGTGCGCGAATTCGCTGAAAACGGACTGGTCAATATCGTCGGCGGATGCTGCGGCTCCACGCCGGATCACATCAGCGCGATCAGCCATGCCGTCAAGGATCTCCCGCCCCGTCAACGGCCGGCACAAGATCCCGTCTCCTCCTACAGCGGTCTGGAACCCCTGGTTTTACGCCCGGGATCCATCTTCATGAATATCGGCGAACGCACCAATGTGACGGGATCCAGGAAATTCGCAAAACTTATTATCGACGAAAAATACGATGAAGCCCTGGCGGTCGCCCGTCAGCAGGTCGAAAACGGCGCCCAGGCTATTGATGTCAACATGGATGAAGCCATGCTCGACTCCAAAGCCGCGATGGTCAAATTCCTTAACCTCATTGCCTCCGAACCCGATATTGCCCGCGTGCCGGTCATGATCGATTCCTCAAAATGGGACGTCATTGAGGCGGGTTTAAAATGCGTTCAGGGTAAAGGGATCGTCAACTCCATTTCCCTGAAAGAAGGCGAAGAAGCGTTCATCACCCGCGCCAAAGCGATCCGCAAATACGGTGCCGCCACCGTCGTCATGGCTTTTGATGAAGCGGGCCAGGCCGATACGCAACAGCGCAAGATCGACATCTGTACCCGGGCTTACCGGATCCTGACGGAAAAAGCCGACTTTCCCCCGGAAGATATTATTTTCGACCCCAACATTTTCGCGGTGGCGACCGGCATCGATGCCCATAACAATTACGCCCTGGACTTTATTGAAGCGGTCCGCGTGATCAAACAGACCCTGCCCCACTGCCGCATTTCCGGCGGGGTCAGCAATGTATCGTTCTCTTTCCGCGGTAATGACCCCATTCGTGAGGTCATGCACTCGGTTTTTCTATATTATGCCATCAAAGCCGGCATGGACATGGGCATCGTCAACGCCGGGATGGTGGGCGTTTACGATGAGATCCCCAAAGACCTGCTGGAACGCGTAGAAGATGTGATCTTAAACCGCCGCCAGGACGCTACCGAACGGCTGGTGACCTACGCGGATAGTATTCGGGGACACGTACCAAATTCGGACAGTGGAAACGCTGCGAATTTGGTACATGTCCCCGTGCAAAATGCCTGGCGAAACGGCACAACTATAGAAGAACGCCTGGCTCATGCACTCGTAAAAGGCATTACCGATTTCATTGATGCTGACCTTGATGAGGCTCTGGGTAAATATCCCCGGCCGCTGTCGATCATCGAAGGCCCCCTGATGGACGGGATGAACCATGTGGGCGACTTATTCGGCGCGGGGAAAATGTTCCTGCCCCAGGTGGTAAAAAGCGCCCGGGTCATGAAAAAAGCCGTGGCCTATCTGCAGCCCATGATCGAAAAAGACAAAGCCGGCAGTTCCCGGACCAATGGCCGGATCGTGATGGCCACCGTCAAGGGTGATGTACATGATATCGGCAAGAATATCGCCGGGGTCGTGCTCGCGTGCAATAATTTCGAGATCATTGATATCGGCGTCATGGTCTCCTGCGAGAAGATCCTGGCCGCCGCCAAAGAACACAACGCCGATATCATCGGCCTGTCGGGACTGATCACGCCGTCCCTGGATGAAATGGTCACTGTTGCCGCCGAGATGCAAAACGCCGGATTTAAAATTCCCTTACTCATCGGCGGGGCTACTACTTCCGAGAACCATACTGCGGTCAAGATCGCGCCAGCTTATCAGGGGCCGGTGGTTTATGTGAAAGATGCTTCACGCGGGGTCGGCGTTTGCCGTCATTTGATGGATCCCCGGCTCAAAAGCGCCTATGTTGCGGCCAATACGGCTAAACAGGACGCGACACGCACCAGCTTCGCCCAGATCAAAAGCCAGCGCCAGCTGGTGAGCCTTGAGACAGCGCGACAGGGTAAGTTTCGGGGACACGTACCAATCCCCGTGCCACACATGCTTGGAATTAAGTCATTCAATAATGTCGGCATCGATACGCTCCGTCCTTACATCGACTGGTCGTTCTTCTTTCTGTCGTGGGGATTAAAAGGGCGCTATCCGCAGATCTTCCAGAATCCGGACAATGGTCTGGAAGCGCAGAAGCTTTTTAACGACGG
>PEAR01000011.1 GCA_002753745.1 Candidatus Omnitrophota bacterium
GGGAGCCATATCAGGGTCTAGAACGCCCTTATGATCATTAGCATAGTGCGACCACATCAAAAGATTATCATTAATTTCAGAAACACAAAAAACTCTATCTTCTCGCGCGAATTCCAAAATCTTCTCATTAATGTCTCTATAAAAACTTTCAAAAGCTTTCAGTCTGTCCGCAACAAAAGCCTCATCCTTCATTATTTCAGTCAGTACAATATTATGAGCTCCTTCGACATCCCCGCCTTGAATTAGCGGCTTCATATAAGAACATATATGCCCCGTAAGCCTACGAATTAACTCTTCCGCTCCACCGCCATTTAAATCATGAGCAATCGAAATCTGGCTATCAAAAGGATCGTTATAAACTGAGGGCGAACTACACCTTACTTTCAGAGTGCGCAGGACCTGCTTAGCCGTATTAGCAGAAACGTACTTATAAAATGAGTCTTTGTCATGAAACTTATTCACTAAGACTACCCTCGTGGAAAATGAATCAGCCATTTAATGCCGAACACAGCCGGCAGATAGAGCCACCAAATAATTACGCCAAGAAAGACAATTCCTAATAAACAAAATCCCAAAACCATAATGTTAAACCACATCGAAAATACTCTATTAAGAATTACATTAATCTTTTCCGCATGCCCCTCATCCGATCGTACATATTCAAGAACATCATTCCAGTTGGCAATCGTACCGAATAAATAAGAAATAGCGACGGTTTCTTTTGGCGCAATTGATGGGATTTGAATAGTCATTCTTCTTCCGTCATCTGAACGCACAACTGTATGCTGAATGGCAGGCGCTAATTGGTAATGTTCTGGAGCCTGCGGATGACTAACTTCTACATTCTTTGCGGCAGTATTGCCATTATTTCTAATGGTAATGATTAAGGAGTTGAGCCACACAGGTTGTGGGGCCGGTATATTTTGCGACTGCTGCACATCACCCTGATTAACCTTAGGTAGAATGCGATGCGTAATCACTTCCCCTGAGTAATAAATAAGCTTAGGTCCGCGGTGATTAATTTGCCTCCGAATAAATTCAGTTATTATCACCGGAATAACGATTGAGACCAGCCATTGCATTATCGTAGATTGCTCCATGACACCCTCCTTAGGAAGACACTTTTAACCCATATTTTGCAATTATACCCGTATTATTCAACTAAACAAGCCAGCACATTAAGGGTATCTCTAAACCCGCCTTAGTAACCCCACTTTTAGGGCAATTTATGCCTATTTATACTGAGTATTATAGGGGTTACTAAAACGCGACACAAATCGATGCTTTTAGAGATAAAGAGATACTTCCGGCCCTAAAGTGAGGCCGCTATTGCCCAGAGAGCGGCAAGAGAGATAGGCTGTAGGAAGGATTAAGTCGTTTTGTCGACGAGGAATAGCTATACGTAGAAAAGGCCCACCAGAATTCTCTGATGGGCCTATCTAAATGGCTCCCTGTGAAGGTTCCGAGAACGCTGGCTGGGCGTTCGACCACTCAGGATTCAAACTCGCAGTCTGCAGTTTTACATTAGCTCTCAGGGCTTCATTGGAAATCTCAAAGCGACGAACGCTATTATACAACAACTCTTTTCTTTGATATGGTTTTAAATTATCAAAAATCGCGGAGCCAACATCATCAAGCAGGCCCTTGACATCCAGTTCGGTCAATTCTGAGGCATTCATGGCAGACACCTCACTTCGCAACCTTGCAAGACCTTCCTCCAGGTGTTTGCGGGCGTCTCCGAGCTTGCGAAGCTGCTCGTCAACAAATCCTTTGGCCTCTTGGCTCCAATTATTGCTTGAAAGAAGTCTCTGTGCCTCGTCGCTTACACGTCTAAGCTCAATCTCTTTTTCACGTTTATCTGCCTCAATTTTGGGAAAAGATTTTCTCAGCCGGTGGTTGAGCTTAGCTATAACTTTCTTTAAAATGTTCTGCTTTTTGCTCACATGCTGCACCAATTCACCGGCGGCATTCTCAATCTCTTCCTGCGAGTACTTAAGACGACAGGCCTTGTTTGTGCAATAGTAATAAAAATAAGCTTTTCGTCCCTTGTGGCCATGCCCATTCCTACCGACCATTTTCGCGCCGCATTTATGGCAATAAAGAAGCCCGCCATTTAAAAGATAAAAGTGCTTTGTCGGCGCAGAGCCGTTGTTACGTGTTTGGCAGTTCAATTTTAAAAGCTTTTGCACTTCGGCAAATTTCTCAGGGTCAACAATGCCGGGCCAGACAGCATCAACGACACGATAAGGCGAATTATCGTTTACCTCGCGTTTCCAAGGCTTTCCAGAGATGGATTTGCAAATTTCTTTCTTCCCGATGTATGCGAGATTGGTAAGCATTTTATAGGTTCTTGAATGAACGAATCTGGCGGATGGGTGCGGCTTGCCTCGTCGGCTTGTGTAAGCCTTTGTTCGATAGCCTCGGGAGTTTAAAATCTCTGCTGTACGTACCACAGATCCCTTTTCAAGATAAATGTCAAACGCAAGCCGGACTATCTGAGCCTCTTGCTCGTTTATCGTTAAGTAACCTTTTCGCGCAAGATCAACGTCGTAGCCGAAAATCTGCCCGCCGTTCCATAGACCTCTTTCAGCTCTGGCCAGAATGGCGGAGCGCGTTCTGTCGCCGCACTGCTCGCGTTCGAATTGGTTTAAACCACCCATGAATGTTAAAAGAAGCCGCCCCATCGGACTCGTGGTATCGACATCTTCTTTCAAACAAATAAAATCAACTTGATGCTGGCGAAAGAAATCGACCAAATCAAGCAGGTCTCTTGTTGAACGACTGATACGCGAAAGAGCAAGGCAGAGAACCGTGTTGATGCGACCTCTTTTGATGTCTTCAATCATTTTCTGATAGGCTGGCCGATTAGTGTTTTTAGCTGAGATGCCTTCGTCAACGTATCGTTCGACAATTGTCCAAGGCTCTTTTCCTAACTGTGATTTCATCTGGACGTGCTGGGTCAGATGGTGGTCTTGGTTTTTTAGCGACCCTTCTTCAACCTGGGCCTGTTTTTCGGTGCTCACTCTAATGTAAAGCCCGCAAAGTTTCATCGTTCCACTCCTTTCTTGTTTTTCAAATGTTCATACAAAAGCTCAGCGACCAATTCGGCAATCCGTTCTTCTATTTCTTCCTCTGACTTCTGAACACAACTTTTCTCTATCGAAAATGTTGGGTCTTCATTCACGACAACCTTTCAGTTGGGTTGCCCACCCTTGTTTTTTTAATGTTTTGCACCACCAAACAAAATGACTGATTTCTATGTCAATTACAAAAGATTTTATAGAAAACAGAAACTTTGCTAATTGGCCTTAGCCCGTCCTATCTTAGATTGCCCAGCAGTTCGCATTAGATAGCACTAGGTGCGATCTTTTGAGAGGGCCTCAGGAACGGCCTCCTTTTGGTAGAAACGCCCCTTGTGGGCCGTTCCTTTCTCTTGCGTTTCTTGACACCTTTTGTTTTGGCCGCCTTAAAGGAACAAGCTTCGGCCGATTCGTTTTGTGGAGCTTCTGGGGCTGGAGCTTCTAGCGGTTCTTCCGGCACATCGTCCACAGTGCCTTGAACAGGAGACACTGTTTCCTTCGCCGATTCTTCCACTTTCCTTGTCTTTTCTTGCGGCTTTAAAGGGGAGCTTTTCCGGTAAAGGTAAGGACTATTTCGAACGCCTTTACCGATCTGCTCCACTAATCCGGTGCTGGTGAGATTTGCCAAGACATCCTTGAGGTTTGTTTTCTTTGGCTTTGGCTCCGGCAACCGATCTTCGATGGCTTTGGAATCAATAGGGGCTTCCATATGATCTGAAACCACCGCTAAAACTTTTACCCGCACTTCTTCAAACGATGTTTGATCGGGAGAGCCAAGGGCATGGTACCCATCCTCTCGTAATTCAATCACAACTTCTGACGGCGTTTCTTCGTATCGACCGATTCCGTTGAGCAACCGCTGTTCTTTGCTGCTTGGACGTTTTCCCATTTCTAGGACGATTTCAACCGCCCCCACTAATGCGCCTGAACCTCGATGTGCGGTGCCTTCCTCGCCATCGGCCTTGCGAAGGTGATGAATAAGGAGCAATGCGACTTTGTGCTTTTGAACAACTTCTTGAATTGGCCGCAAGGCTTCCATAATGTGCGTCGCGTCATTTTCATTCTGAACACCCCAAAAGGCAGCGACCGTATCAATAACAACAAGCTCAACACCTTCTTTAACAACGCCGTGGTTCACATAAGCAACAGCTTCTGCCCAATTCCGTAATCTGAATCTGGGGATAATAAGGAAGTCATCGGATTCAAGGCCATGCTTTTCAATTCGCCGTTTCAATAGCGAAAGTGGCTCCTCAGAAAGGAGCAAGATTTTCTTTTTTAGGAATGTTTCGTGTCCGAGGAATTTCCCCTTTGCAAGGGTTGCCTTCAACAAATGGAAAAGAAGTGTCGTCTTGCCAACCTTGGGACGGGCAGAAAAAAGCGTCACAATCCCAGCCCCGAGATAGCCCCGCCAAATCCACTCCACTTCCTCAAGCTCTCGCTCGGACAGCTCTTTTGAAGTCAACCATTTCGTTTCGGCCGTGTTAACGTAAGTAAAGGCGGCCGAATCAATTTTAGAAGGGTAATTCGATACTGATCTGGCAATGCCCTGAACTTCGTCTTCTTCAAGTGGAGGGATACACACCACGCGGTTAATCCCACTTAAAGCTTCGACAATGGCTGCTTCTGCTAACCCTCGAACGCGCAAAACTCCCGCTATACTGGCAAGACTATGGTTGCGAGTACCTTCAACGAAGCTTGTTGCGCCCAATTCTATAGGCGTATGGAAGTCCTCCGCTTGTCTTTTTGCTGACTCAAGGAGCCAACCTGGCATTGGCTTAATTATGGAAGAAGCCAGAGACCGTTCCCATTCATAGGCACGACCACTTTGATGGACGCTTGGCGGTAGCGTGACCAACGAAGCATCCCCTTTGATTTCAACACCGGGTTTTAATGTAACGCTCTTAACGAAGAAACCCGGATGTTTGAAATAGTAATGTCGCCCCCCGCCACCAGTGGTTACCTTTGGGGTTGAAGGTAACAGACCGTAAGTCTTTACCAGTTCTTTCATTGATTGATTGCCATTATGCCGAGGATCAATATCAAGAACCACAACTCCAGAAAATGCGCCAGTGACTACAGCCCAGTTAAGGGTCGGCCATTTCTCCAGCCATTCATCAATCTCTTGAACTGAAGGCAATCTCTGTTGGTACTCTTTCCAAGGGACAAACGGTATTTTATTACGGCCAACCGGAACGATTGACCAGCCGCGCCCGATATAATCGAGCGCGGCAGTTTTTGATGTGTGCGGGCTGTTAATTTCCACGGACAACCTCTGAGTTAGAAGTAACCGCATTAATAAACAAAAACAACCAACTGACGATCGTTGATTCGGCAGGTGAAGACTTGTCTAGTTCCTTGTGAAACGCCGAGAAGAGATCAGCAGACCTTTCAGAGATTGGAAAACGCACATCGAACATTTTACCTTGAAACGATTCACCTACGGAAAGCAGCAACTCTGGCTTGTCAGCGTCTGGTGCAATAGACACAGTGACGTTCACAGCTTTTCTGTGGTTAGCAAACACTGCCTTGATTAACTGGCTCGAGTCTTTCTGGTCGCCGACCTTTATCGAAAGACTCCCTCTGGTGGTTAATGTTGCTCTTTTCATTTTGCTCCTCCTTGTATTAATGTTAGTTTTTTTGAATGCCCGATTAAAAAACCGGAGGCATTTAACTAACCAAGAGGATACAAAATTTCGGGACGCTTAGGAGAATACAAAAACCAACTATTTTGAGGGAAAAAATGTTGCCTTTTAGAGAGGCTGCTTAGAGAGGAGGTACCCACACCAAACATAACTAACACTATGGTTTGCCCCGGCGAAGAACCTCAAGTCATTCAATATTCCGGAGGGCGTGACATTAGTATTATATGTAATGGCTTGTAGGAAATTCCCGTCATATGTACTGCGTGGCAGCAAAAGAACTCGGAGATGAGCATCTAATTTAGCATGAATTTCGTTGAACCTTTCTTGTGGCGGAATTGTCTTTAACTCTGGATAATGAAACGTATAAAAATTTATAACTCGCCGTATGTGCTGTTTTATTGAAAGCGCGCCGACGTCCTTTTCACCTATACATCCCATTATTTCTTGAATGACTTCATATGCTTTATTCTTTGATAAGCCTTCGGCGGATAATAATGAAACTAATTTAAACAATAATAATCTTTTTAAATGCTGGGTTGAATAAAATTTGCGGAGCTTTTTTGCTATAGGAAGCTTGCTGACGAGGTCTTCTTCAATCGCAGCGAATTGATAACGCTCAGGAAGTTTACTAAATTGGTTGAGCGCAGTTTTTAATGCTTTGAAATAAAACTCAACAGGACGAGCCAATTCGAGGTTTGATTTATTGGTTTGATAATCTACCAATAGCGGTGCAATCTTTGAAGCGAATGGTTTGAGTGGAATCGCATTACCACTGCGAGAAGCTGAAATAACAATAGAAGCAATTTCTGAATGGATTTTATTAAGCTGAGCATCGCGATTCATTATTATGTAACCTCAAAAATACCATAACTTCTATTACTAATACGATTTACCCGAGCGCGAGAAATGAACATCAGGAGGGGGCCCCCAGGGGCCTTACAATGCGATCACCAGCGCCTGTTAATACTCTAACTGCCTCAAGTCAGTTAAGATAAAACCTCCTGTGACTAATTAATGGGCAGTCGCTATCTTTTCCGCGCCGTCATTCAAGCCCAAGAACATAGGCACAGTCATTGTCATCGGACGAATATCAATGACAGCCGGAGCTATGCCTGAAGCGTTTTGCAACTGTTGGATCATAGCTGGGTCGAACTTGAACTGAACGCCCTGTCCATCACCCTGAACCTGAATCCCCATTTTGTCGCGTGTCAAATCGATACCGCCACTTTGAGCTAAATCTCTCCGCGATACGCCACCATCTGCAATAACTGCTTTGTGTGCATTTATTACCCTCTCCCTGGCGTCCAAAAGTTCTTGCTCCGACATCCATTTCGTTCTTATCATTGCTGTCGGCTTATAACTGCCAAGCTCGCGTGAAAGATATTTTGTATAATCGGCAGTTTCCGGTACTGTGATACCAAATTGATCGGGGTGTAAACTGAACTCCGAACCCGGAAGCGGAACGTAAATTTGAACAAACATTTCTTCTGGCTTTGTCTCTCGAATAAAATCAATCGTAAGATTAACGCTCCTTGCATCTTGATAAGGAAGTCCTAACATGAGAAGGTATCGCACATGCACGTTATATTTTCTCGCCCATTCACGCGCATTTCTATATTGATCCGTATTCATACGTTTGTTAATGGCCCTCAGAACTCGTGAGTCAGGACTTTCGATACCGAAACTCATATGAATTAAACCCGCCCTTGCCATTAATGCAACCAAGTCTTCCGTTAAGCTGTCCGCACGAGAATTCATCTTCCATTTGATCGGCGGCAAGTCTTTATCAGCCAGTATCAACTCTGCAATTTTTCTTGCACGTTTTTGATTCAAAGTGAACGAATCGTCATTAAAATAAAAGTTAGTTATGCCAAACCTTTTAACGACCGCTTTTATTTCACTGACAACCCTTTCCGCACTCATGGCTCGCCACTTTTCACCAATCATTGTTTTCACGGAACAAAATAAACAATTCATGGGACAGCCTCGTTCTGTAATAAGAGGCCACGCCCTTTCGCCGTTAAAATAAGGCGACGTCAGATCGTACTTAGAAATATCAATATCAAGCGAAGGGATCATTGGCAAGTCGTCCAATTTCACTTGTTGACTCAGACCACCCTTGAATATGTTCCCCTCATCATTCTTATACCAAACACCCTTTGTCTTGCCTATATTGCCGTCCCCTTCGGACATCGAAGAAATGACTTCAACCAAAGCGGATTCCCCTTCGCCCCTTATGAGAAAATCCGCAGCAGTATTCTTTACAACGTCTTCTGGCGCGACAGAGGGGTGAACGCCGCCCTCAACAATAACCGAATTAGGCAAGACATCTCGTATATTCCTTGTTACATCATAAGCGACTGGAGCGAAGAAGGAGCATGTGGTTGAAATTCCGACAAGATCTGGCTTCATGGATAACACAAAACCCCTAATGTCAAAATTCTTTGGCTGTGTTCCCATGTCCAACACTTCGACTTCAACAGCTTTACCTAAAATCTTCTTAAGATAAGCCTCGATATACCAGATGCCGATTGGCGGCCGAGTATCAATGCCATCACCACTCAAGGCGGCATTAACAAGAAGCACCTTCTTTATTTTCTTTTTAATAATCTTTTCGTGGTCTCGATACTCAACTGTTTTTTGTGATTGTTCCTGAGCCGTTCCGTTCTCAACATTACTCACCATATAAGATGGCCGATTCTCAGGCTGATTCATCGTGCCCATATCCGCCCGAACAATCAATTTTTGAGAAGAATCATGCGAAAGCATGGCCAAATCAGATAACGGAGTGCGATCAGCTCGCTTATGCTCATAAGCCTTTCCCCTGAAATTTGCCATTAACGTAACTCCACCTGAAAAATATTTCCTCGGTACCGTCTGCTGAGTCACCGGATCAAGTTCTTCCTTGATGTAGTTATACGCACCCTTCTTGAACGCGTCGACATACCTAGCCCAAATCTTGTCCTTGGCTGCTTTATCCTCAATGTCAACACCATCGGTTTTCTTCTGGTCAACATAAGCCTTGCCGAATATGCTCTCCTTGACCTTGTCCTTGTACCAGACAGCCAAAATAAGCGAATGATAAACCTGCCTTAACTGAGCGAAGTTCTTGCCCTCGTTGACTTCTTTCTCAAGGATCGGGATCACGACCTCACGGACAATGTCGGAGCCGAGCTTGTTGGTCGCTGGCGCGGTCTGCTCCTTTGAGGACGTGTTCTTCTCAAGGGCAAGGTAATCCTCTTCCAGCATGACCTTGAGCTTGCTTTCGACAACATAAGCAGAATCCTTGCTCTCATAGACAACGGCCTTCTCGGGGACAATCCAGACCTTGTTAAAGGTATCAACCGGGACATCGGACGTGCCATACCGCCTCTGAGCCTCTGCGTATACCTTGGCCCAGAACGCTTTGCCAATTTCACCTTCGGGATAAATCACGGACGCGGTGATCTGCTTGAGCATATAGTCCTGTGCCAAAAGATCGCGTCCCATTTCCGTGACACCAAAGGCTTCCGGCACGATCCGGTTCTTTTCGTAGGGAGAGAGGTTAACCCACAAGTCATTCTCGGGGACAGTCACCGACGCGAGAAAATATTTGATCAGGCGAGTTGATTCGCCCTTCAACTCATCCACCGACGATGCAGAGTTGCCTTTATCAAGAATAAAATCAAGCCTGAAAGGATTCTCAGGATAAACCTTAACACCCTTGAGAAGAGGCGGCGCGAACGCAGGACTTAAGCTAATCCGGGTGCCGGGTTGAGAAAGCCCTTCGACTCCGCTCAGAGCAGGCTGAAACAATTCCTGCCCGTAGGCATAGCGAACCGGGGCAATCCCGTTGGAAATCAGGAAAGAAAATAAAAGAAAGGACGCAATGATTCTGCGCCATGGCGATTGGTGTGGTCTCATCAATAGTGCCTTTTAAACGTAATCTGGGAAAGCCCCTTTAATTATGTTTAAAGTTTACACTATGATTATGTACTCTGCCACTTTTTGTCATTTGCTTGTTGGATGCAATTAAAAAGAAAGGGAGGGGTTTATTTACCCCTCCCTGATTGCAAGCATGTCGCTTGCGGCTTCTTCTGTCAGCTCCCATTAAGCTTTTCGGGAACTGAACTTTATTTTGTGGGCCCCGTAACGAACCATTTTTACCTCTATTGGAATTGTCAGCCAGAGATAAAATGCCGTTCTAGACCCTGATATGGCTCCCCCGCGAGGGCTCGAACCTCGGACACTGTGGTTAACAGCCACATGCTCTACCAACTGAGCTACAGGGGAATAAAGCTGGGAAACTATTGCCTTCTTTCGAAGGTCAATTAAATGTTGTTGAATTATAGCGGGAATCTTAATCTTGTCAATACCATCAGAAAGATAACATGAGCTGGCGTTTGGCGAATGTGTTGTCAGCGACGCGCTGCTGGTTGTTCAGCAAGGCGGCGCGGGCGGCATCGGCGTCTTGCAGGATGCCGGCGAGCATCGCCTGGTAACCATCACTGTCGACGCTGTCAGCTCCTGATCGAGCAATTACTGCTTTAAGAAAATCCATCCGCGCCTGTAAGATAGCCCTGAATTCCGCAGGCATCTGCGGCAGGCGCCAGGCATTCTCCAGATACACCAGCGCATCACTGTACTCCTGGCGGGTCTGTGCTTTTGCCCTGTACGCCGAGAGTTTCGCCACCGCTAATGACCGTGACGGGTCTTCCAGCAGGGTCAGACTCTTTAAAAACATCTCAGTTACCGGCACACCGGGCAATGATATTTCAGGGAGGATCTGCACTACTGACCCGAATCCCGATCGCACCGACGACGCAGATGCCGTTCCCTCAAGCGCGTCCTGCCAGAACTTCGCGTATTTCTGACGATAATATTCAAGCCGGCTTTCAAACGTGTCCTTAGCGAGCACCTCGGTATAATCACTATCGGTGATAATAACATCCCCGCTCAATGCGGCGGTCTTCTCCCCGGCCGTCTTCTCGGCCAGGCCCAACATAGCGACGGCATCTCTCACAACATGGATATTGCGCCGGCCATCAGCCAGCGATCCCTGACCGTTCAACTGCGTAATAGCATCAAAAGGCTGGGAAGATCTCTTGCATTCCTCCATTGCCTTAACTAAACCCATCCCCTGTTTTTCCCGCAAACATTCGCGTTCAGAAACCATTCTCAGCCGATCCAGGGAGGTCTCGGACGCCTTCTCAATGTCAGCCAACCGCTGCTGCTCAAGCGCCAGCCGCTGCAGCGACATCACCCTGTAATGTTTGATAACATCAGCTAGAGACGGGCTTGAATACTCAAGGAGCAATAGACTGTTGCGTGAAGAACGGTATTTATCGAATGTCCCGGGATCCGAGAATGAAGCGTCGAATTCTTTCTGAAACGACCCTTGCAGATCGTAAAGATCCTTGTCGCGTGCCAAGGTTCCCGACGAAAAAGAATCCCTGCCGGATACTGATTTCCCAACCGGACGTTGATCCAGTCCGGGAGAATGAACATAATAACCGGCACGGTCGTCATCGACAAATTCTTTGAGCGCTGTATTATTGGCCGGACCGTTCACAAAAATGTCAGCCAGTGCAGGACCAGGAACAAAAATGCTCAAGATAAAAAGAAAGAAACACATAAACAGATCACTCAAGAATGATCACCTTCAAGTATCCCATCAACAGACCAGCCTGAACCGGCGTCAGTCGGCCCAAATGCCTGATTAACCCAGATATTGCAATAAGCGTTCGAATACCGACGATAACAATGGCACCGAATAATGCTAACACAAACCAGCGACAATGCCCTCTCAACCGCCGAACAGGATGACATCCAGAGTTAACGAATCCTTGCGCTGAGTAATGTTCTCGGCGAGAAAAGGCTCCGCATCAGCACACGAATCCAGCACCGCCAATAAGGATATCAATGTCGTTAACCGGTTCACTTTTGAAAAAACGATCTTCAGCCTGACCTGTTTTACGCCATCGATCAGTATTATCCCTGCCCCGGCAGATGCCCTTTCAATGGTGACCCCCAACCTGTATACTCTGGCGATATCAAGAGCATCCTTAACAATGTTCGTATACCGTTCATCCAACGATAACGGCCGTGAGATCTTAAATCTTTCCAACCGCTCTTCCTGAACGACGATCTCCTTTAAGCGGTGTTCCAGGGCCTCAGTCCTGGTCATCCCGTTGCGCCATTCCCCCCAGGACCGTCCGCCGTAAAGCCCGGCCGCAAGACCAATACAAATAAAAAGACTGTACATGATCCTGGTCATGATTTCCCGCCCGCGAAGATCCTGATCGCCGGTCGTCCGTTAACAATCTCCGGTGACAGCTCCGCATTAATTAAAATACCTTTTCCCTCGAATGCCCCCGCTTCATCCCTGATGACCACGGCTGATAACTGTTCGCCGCGATCGATCCTTGTTTCCCATACCACACTCTGCATCGACCAGTTACCGGATATCGAATTCACTAAATTTATAAATGATTCTTCCCAACTCATTGTTCGCGACTTGCGCACCCGATCATCGCAGGTTTTAAGCAACCGCTCTTTCAAGGTCGTTTCTTTACGCGATATATCCCCGGCCAATGCTTTTGTCCTTAACGAGATGTTCATCGCCTCCTGAGACATCATCACAGCAAACAGAACGGATCCCGTACATAAAACAAAAGGCAGCACATTCTTCATCAACCCCTGCCGCCATCGCGCCTGACGTTCCCTAACCGCGTCTTCCTGCGGCGAAGTAAAATGAATCCCAAAAAGGGCTTTTGACATCACGTCAAATACAAACAGCTTCCCATCTATCGCAATAATATCCTCAGCCGACCGCACTTGCGCAACAGCCTCAAGAAAGCCCTGATGATTTGAAACGATCTTGACTCCCGCCCGTGACGGCGAACGCTCCAGGCACCGCTTTTCACTGCGCCTTACTTCCTCAACCAGGCGATGCGCATCCTGCAGGTCAAGCTCACGCGTTTCAACCAGGGCTGCACCATCGATCACAGTAATAAATACCCGCTCCCCGGCATCATCCACCACCAGATACAAAACATCCTCAAGATCCATCCCTCGCGACAATAAAAACGCCCTGACCGCCAGACCATAAGGCACGCAGGCTTTGATCTTGCCTGCCTTAAATACGTCATAAACGACGCGCAACATCTCTTCACGAGCGCCCAGAACAAGGGTATTCCCGCCTTTTAACCGTTCCTCCCTGACCATAAAGCCATCAGGCAATACCCCGCGGGTATTCTTCCCCTGAACCTGACGGTATTCAACACCGCCTAGCAGCACCGTTACATTCTCATCACGAACCATGCCCGACGCCACAAGATCATCAGGCATCATCCATTGAATATCGCCGTCACGCAAAGTACAAAATCCCCGGTCTGTATAAATGAACACACTCATCACTCACCCCCGCTTCGGTGTAATAAGGATCACCAGCTCCACCCGCGAACGCTTCACCGTTTCATACGAAAACAGTTTCCCCAGCAGGGGCAGCCGTCCCAGGACAGGAATGCCGAAATGTTTCTTTTCAGTGTTCTTTGTGATCAATCCGCCGATCACGGCCGTTTCGCGCTCTTTAAGGCGGACCATGGTGTTCATTGACTTCATCGAGGTCTCCGGTGCTTCCAGCCGCCCGCCGCCGCCCAGTGAAATAGAGCGGATATCATCGACACTGCTGACCACCGGAGTCACATTAAGGAAGATCTCTTCACCGACCATATTCCCCACGATCTGCAGTGTCACGCCGCCATGCACTTCTCCCAGCGTTCCGCTGACGATCGTCCCGCCGGATTGTGTAGACTCGATACTGGATGCCTCAACGAATGAGCGCGTTTGCCCCACCTGGATATTGGCCACGGTATTATTCAACATGGCCACCCGGGGCTGGGATACCACCTCCACCCGCCCGAACGTATCGAGAGCGCGCAACAGCAGCTTCACCCCATTCTCAGAATCTCCGGCGCCCGCTTTATCGAAAGCGCCCGACAATGTAAATGATCCGGCAGCCGGCAAATTCTCTGCCGTCATCGTTGACGAGGCCTTAAAACCTTTCAGATCTCCACGGTCCATCAAGGCCGACCAGTCAATACCCAGCCGATGTTCATTAGAGAGCTCCACCTCGATCACTTTTACATCTACCAGAATCTGACGACCGACACGCTGGTTCAACTCATTAATAAACCCTTCTACAGTGTCTAAAACTACCGGAGAATCCGTTACCAGCATCACCCCGCCCACCCGGTTAAGGGTCACGGTCCCGGTCGGCGACAAAAGGGCCTTAACATTACGCTCGGCATCTTCCCAATACGACAGGTGCTGCGCGCGGTTTTCCACTACGACCTTGGTGCCAACCTTTACGGTTGACGCTCTCTTCTCAGTAGCCGTCCCATTATCTGTCACACTTTCATTACTGGTAACACTATCCAACTGCTGCTCCACCGGCGGCAGCGCCAAACGGAACACCTTGCTTTCCACAGCCAAAATGACCAGATTCCCGCTATTAAATCGATACCCATAACCTCGAGGATAGAGAATGGCATTAAGCGCCTGGAGAACCGGGACCTCCTTAAGATCAAGCTTGATCTCGGCATCTTCTACTCCCTTACCCATCACCAAACCCTTGCCTGTTGTTTCAGCAATATTCTTAAATGCTTCAGATAACTTGAATGTACCTGTCATCGTTACCAACTTTTTCATTTCCGGCCCGTTATCCGCCGTAACATCGGCCCATGTTTTCCCGTTACAATTGATCAGCAACAGGATCAACCCGCATAAAAAGAATATTCTCATTTTATCTCCCCTTTGAATTCAACCACTTGAGGTAATGCCGTTATATCGGCCGCCAGAACTTCGACAGGCCCCGGATCTTTAACGACGTTGGATCGCAGAGGGAAAACACCCGCCTTCTTCCACTCTCCCGGGGTTATGATCACCAGCTCATTATGTTCGGGATAGAAAACACCCCCCTGGACATGCGCCGGCAGATGAACCTCCTGCACCAGCGGTGACGCCCAGTTGCTCCCGCCTAAATACGGAAACCCGTTACCATTCATCCCCTCTGCCATTTTTCCCAGGTTCTCTTTAATGCCGTGCTGATATCCTTCATCAAACGCTACGGAAGGTTGAACTCCCCGGGTTGAAACACAGCCGCACACCAGCAGAAACGAAAATCCCAACATTGATTTTCTACAAAATCCCATACGGATACTCCTTTGCGCATTGTTTTAAAGCGGCCAGCAGATCACCGCCGAGCTTCTCGCGAACAGTATTAAGATATTCATTATTCTTAGGCTCGCTATTAGCCGCCCAATACAAAAATGGGTCTGATAAAAGCCGGATCACGCCCGACGATGACGGCGTGATCGCCAAAGCTTCCGAATACTGCCCCTTGACCGTATTCAATGATCTCAATAATTGGGCCATTTCTTCACTCAAGGACAACTCGATCTTAAAGCTTTCAATCAGACTGGGATCCTGTTTTAAGAAGATCTTGTTTGCGGTATTAGCCATCACAGCGCCTCCGGCTTTTTGCTGCAAAAGATCCGCCGCTTCCTGGGTGATCGCAACTGCCGAACAACGGTATTTTCGAAAAGTCTTAAACGCATTGGCAATAAAATCCGCCGTGTTCGACATCTTCAGCAGCTGCCAGGCCTCATCGATGATCAAAAATTTCCTCTCAGCAACGACCGAGCTTTCCGAAACAAAATTTGTAATAAAAAACATGATGTTAAGCAAAACCACGACCTGAAGATCAGGGTAACGCGATAACTGCGCCAGCTCAAAGACAGTAAACCTGCCACAGGATGTCAGTTTGTTCGGACCGTCAAAGAATTTCCCGTACTGCCCGTTCCTGGTAAATGGGGTCAGCCGCAAGGCCAGCCTGCGCCCCGTATCAGCTGGCAATCCTTTATCTTCACAGGACAACCCGTCTTTCAAGACCGCGGTCACATCGCTTAACATTACTTCCTTGTCCGGATTAACCTCATAAGCGGCCTGGATCGCGATCTGCAGCAAACCGCGTTCTTCCCGGCTCAAACGGTCGCGTTCATCACCGCCCGACGCCATCATGGCCAGCATTTCAACCAGGAACGCCTGATTCTCGGCATTCGGTTTGCGAAAAAATGGATTAATACAGAATGGCTCATCCATTTCAAACGAAACGTACTGTCCACCTAGAATCTCGCAGGTCTTACGATATGAATTGCCTTTATCCAAAACAAAGAAGTATGACCCCATCCGGTAATTCTGATAGATCAGGTCATTGGTCAGAAATGATTTCCCGGCACCCGAAGCGCCGATGATCACGGCATGCGGATTGATCTCTGAGTCAAAAAAGTCCAGCTTAACAGTCTCTCCCCGGCGGTTCAAATAAACCGCCGCCGGCGTGCGCGTGCCCCGAAAAGCCCCGTACCACGGCAACATATCGCTGAAATTATCCGCCAGTAAACGCCGCGTTCGTCGAATAAAATGATCATAACTGTGATCGAAATTCAACGGCAGGCAGCTGAGGAACAGCGACGGCGCAATGATCTCTTCCTTAAGGCCGTCAGCCCCAAGCCGGCTAAGCTGATTGATCAAGGCGTCCGCTGCCCGGTCCGCTTCATCAGCCGAACGGGCAAAGGGAATAAAATGCACACGCGCATAAACCACCGCGCGGCCCCCTTTGAACGATTCACTGATCACGGCGCTTAACTCCTCTTTCTTTTGCACCGCTTCTTCACTGATATCCCCCAGCGACGAAGTCCGCTGAATGAAAGCAAAAGTCTTCTGGAACTTAAGCCGCCCCATGGCCTGGGATTGGTCAGGGACAATAAAGTTCAGCACCATCAAAAACTCTTTGCAGGCATCCGTTAACGAGATCCCCTGGCCAGATGCGCATGAGAACATCCCGGCCCACGTTTTAGACGGCAATTCTTTAAGCGTCACCACCCGCGTATGGTAACCGTCAAGCACAAACCCGCGGCCCTCAGCCAGAGGCGCGTTATACAGCACCTGATCACGGATCGCACCAGCATCTTCACGATCATTGATCCCAACCTGCAATGAACGCCCCGGGTTTAGCAGTCGGTACAATAACCGGATCAGATGTTTGCCGCCCAAAACCTCCAAAGCGATCCCTGTTGATCGAAAGGCATTCTCGACCGGTGCGATCATTTTTAAGAATATCTCCCGCTCTTTCTTCATTTCGTCAATATCGGGGGCAAATGTTATTCCGCCGGTAACATACCCTCGTGCCCTGCCGGGCCAGGAAGGAATGCTGAATTTCGGAAAATAACGTACCGTCAAAAACACCCGCAACTGACGCGGACCTACCACCCGCTCAAAATGCCGGATCTTTTCATCAGTCGCGGCCTGGACGATTGGAGGCCGTCCCGCACTGCCTGCCGCTCGATATATGTCATAAGCGCCCCCCATATCCATATCGCTCCAGAGCATCACCTGAACACAAAGCCGGGGCGATAACCGGCTCAGGATCCCGGCCACCTGGGCCGAAAAACTATCGAGGATTTCGGCTGATACCGCTTCAGCACCCAAAGGCTGCACTTCCCATACACGCCCAAGGCTCCCGTCAACATTAATGAACACACCATTCTCTTCATCGGCGTACGGCAGATGGTCGAGCAAAGACGGCCCCTCATTGAATATCTTCTCGATATCGGTAATCTGCAGTGCCATTAATGCTCCTCTCCTTCTATAAACCAGTGCGTGCCTTCCAGCATCACAAATGACCAGTGACCGGCTACCATCACTTTTTTATCGTCTTTGAGAATATGAACAGGCACCCACACTTTGATCACGCGCGGCGGCAAAATAACCGGAATATATGGTTTCACAAACCCCTGCGGCTCCTGAAAACTCATCGCGGGCATGTGTTCCGCTTCGGTTTTCTCACCCTGCTTCGCCTGCCGGTAAATTTCCGCAAAAGTCCGTACTTCCTGCTCCCGGGGTCCGGTCTTCTTAACCGTCGAGGAAGAAGCACATCCGCTAATCAAGATAGTGAGTATCAGAAAACTTATTGACCTTAAGACCATTGATCCGCACTCCTTCCAGAATGATTAAGTACACATCCACCCCCGCCTCCACCCGCACCGCGGGCACGATGGCGTTTAGCTGGTCAGCATAATATTTCGACATTTGAGACGCGCTTTGGGCAAGCCCGCTGAAGGCCGCGTATTTGCCGACATCCCCGGTAACATTTCGGACAACCCGCCCGCCGGTTGTTGTTTGCGATGTTGTCTGACTTTCTGCCAAAGCCTGGGAACCGCCGCCCATAAAACCCGTCATGAACGCTGCGGCCATCTGGGCTCCCGTATTACGCACCACAACCCCCTTAAGTCCCAGTTCACCAAAAATATCCGTCACATACCCCACATTACCCTGATGCTGGAATTCTTTTCCATCAGACAGGACAGCCGACAAAGTCACCGCCTGGATCAATGCCCGTTCACTGTTCAACTCACCGGTCGCTTTACCGATCACAAAAGCGCCCTCCAGGGGAACACGAGTTTCATTAGGCCCATAGAACGCTTCATTTAAACGGATCAACACCGGAAGCGGATTGTTTTGATCAACCGGCGCGTAAACTCCTGTTAGAAGAGTCCCGCGCACAAAACTTCCCGAAGGCAAATAGACACCTTCAGGTTCAGCAGCAGAGACAGGACTCACATTCACCACTTCCAACCTGTATCGGCTGGGATCGATACTGCCAGACATCGTGTCCCCGCTCGACATTTGAATAGCTTTTGCGGCGGATTCACTGACCTTTGTTTCCAATCCCAGAACATGATCATTTATCGCTCCTTGTGACCTGACGAGATCAACCAGCTTTTTATCTAAAGCATCCAGCTGCGCCTCTAACTGCCGGCTCTTTTCCTGGGAGTGATGGTATTGATCCTCAAGACGCCCGACAAAAGCCTTCCGGTCCACATCCTCACCAAGGAACAATCCTGTGCTGCCCGCAACCACACTTGCCGTAATAACCTGATTTTTTGTCTTTTCTGCAACTTTATCAACTTTTTTTGGCTTATTTATTGATATAAATACAAACAATATAACAAAAAAAAGAGCCGCTCCAATACCCAGCAATGTTCGTTGATCTTTAACTAACCCTTTAAGTTTTTCTATCATCTCATTCATCGTGAGGCCACCATATAAATAAGCCCTTTAGCTCCCGGTGTACCTGCAGGCGTCAAAATATCACGCTGGGCCGTCACGGCCAGAAGGCCAGGAAAATTCAATTGTTCCACCGGCACAACCAGAGACTGCGGCAGCAAATTCTCGGCCGTCAGCACATAACCATTAAAACCGGGCATTTCGTAAAGCAAAACCGATTTTATACGCACCCGCGGGTCTTCAAAAACCACCGCCTCCCGCATCACCTCAACCGCTCCCGCCGGCGCACGCCCGGCCGCCATTTCGCGAATAAGATCGATCGTTGTCAAACTGCCCTTTTCCGAATAATCTTCATTTACCTTGGCAGTGATCAGAATTTTCTCATCAAGTCCTTTGCCAAAAACAAACTTTAAACGATAGGAGCGACCAACACCGTCGACCACCATTAATTCTGCCGCGTCGCGCACCAGCGGCGTAATAAATAAATGCCCCGATACATGCTCCACTTTAAGGCTCGCGGCATCCCCTGACCGAACCAGATTCGACACCCCGCCCGGCACCACCACTTCAACCGCTTTCCCTAACTCTGAACGCACTTCAACCGTCCCCTCCTGAAAAACCTGCTTTACTTCCTGGGCTCGAGCCGAGACCACTGCCCCGAAAATCAAAATCAACACCAGCGTTCCCTTATTGCGCCGCATTCACCACCTCCTCTTTCTTAATATCACTAACAGCCAACGCATAGGGATCATCTTCTGTTGCGGCCGTCGTTAATAAACACACCTGGTATCTTACAGCCTCAAAAGACATCTCTTCTTTGCCCATATAGATGCCCCTCTTGCCTTCGATCATCACCCGATACATCCCTTTATCTTCTTCCAGCCGGGGATCCGCCGTTGGCATGAATACTGACGACAGCCGGTCGCGCCGCACTTTCTCCAGCTCTTCCGCACTGCGGGCATGCACCTGGGACAACAAGGCAGGCGCCATAAATTTAGACGAGCGGGCGTAAACTCCTTCCACGGTATCCGGCGTATAATTCATCCAGCCCATCAACCATGAAACAGCAAAACTCTTGATCGATGCCGGCGGAACCACATTCGGATACGCGAGGCCGGATGCAACCGCGCCGGGAATGTAATAAACCGCCCTCGGACGGGTCGAGGAAAACACAAACGCGACTAAAACAATGATGAACAGGCCTGCCAGCAAACATATTCCCAACCTCATATGAATATTTTCATTCTCCGCTCGGGCATAACGTTCAAAGAACAACGTGCTCTTCGATTTTAACGGCTTACCCGCCGCTAACACTCGATCACTTTCCATCCAGTCCCCCTTGCTGCTCGTAAACCGCATACCGGCCTTCTCGTAACGGCAACAACCCGTCGAACGGCACGCCTAAACGATACAATAAATGGATCATATATCCTTCCGGTTTCCCTCTCTTAAGAAACGCCAAACCCGGCCAGGCAGCAAATAACAGCATTAACGGAATAGCCGGCTGGATCAATACTGCCGGGATCCCGAACAACAGCATCAACACCGCGATATCTTCGCCCTCGAGACCCAGGATCAACAACGGTTTATCAATTGTCCGCGGACAATCTCGCATGATGACTCCCTTAAAAAATATTTAGAAAGTTTGGCAGAAAAACGAGTGCCAATAATGCCAGCACACACCCGACAGCCGCCCCGTAATCCTTATGCACGATCTTCCAGATCGCGACAAGCAGGAAGACCAGAGCCAATATCTTCGACGCCGGACCGGTCATTACTTTCACCACAAACCCCGCCAGATTATTAAACTCATCATTAGCCTTATCCTGCGCCCCGGTCTGTTGAGCCCATACCGTTGAATAAGACGACAAACCAGCCCACAAAAATCCCGTTAACCACAACCTTATTCTTTTCATGTTGCTCCTTTCACGCGTTTACTTTTCGACAACCACCAGAGGCCCGCAGCCATGATGATCCATGAACCAACAATCCCGATGATCGCTGACATCCCGACAAGCGGCATGTCCCATAAGAGGACCTTCCCTTCACCCAATGTGATATTTACATCAAACATAAGCTCCGACGCACGATCGCTCAGTGCCCATAAAACTGGCAGCATCTTTAACGCAAAAGCTGCCTTTAAGAAAAGAACCATCATCGAGGAATTGGCGCTCAAGAAAAGCAGCACCAGCACAAAGGGAAACGACACCCACAAACTCCATAAACACAACCCGTATATCCAGGGCATACCGGCAAGGATCCCGTGAATGATATTCTCCGTCAAACGTCGGCGATCCGACGGTAGAATAACTCCCTCGCTCTTTTCTTTACTGCTATAACTGAGAAAAGCGTACGCGCGGGGTGAACGGCTGATATCGCCTGCGATCAAAGCCCGCACCGTACTCTCTTTTAATGAAGCGCCGCTGTAATACTGCTGCGACACCTTATCTACAAGCGCATCATTGTTAAACGAAGCATAAAGGTCATCCTGCAATGCTCGCCAGGCCGCAGCGCCATCCGTCGAATAGACTGCGACAACTTCTGACGACCCCGGCCATAATGTCTGACCGGATCCAACGCTATTTCCGGCAGTGAGTTCCCGCAATGCAGGAAAATAGTAATCTTGATAAAATGCGATCACCTTCTCTTTTAATAGAGGATCAATGATCCCTTGAGAAAGCCGCTCGCGCATCAATAACCAGAATTTAACCGTGATCCATGGATCTTTCAGGAAAGCCGCTCCATGCGCCTGAAACCGGTCAAGCACGCTCACAGCGCCCGTCGCAGATGATGACAATACCCGGCTTATCACATCCAGGACAGGACTTACTATCATTTGACTGATCCCGGCTTTGGCAAGAATGTCTTGAGTTTTTATTTGCGAGTATCCACCTTCCTCCATTACTGAAACCCTGATCTCAGCTGAACTGACAGGCAAAATAATCAAAATCAGGATCGAAAAAAAGATAGCGCCAAAGATCACGACCTCCCGCAAATTCGATGTCCCGAGCGATCGGATCAAGGACATAACCAATCCCAAAGCAAACACAGCTTTCCCGGCCATTGTTTCTACAAAAATGAAACGCATCAAAGCCGAGCACTGATGCAGCCCGATGAGTTCCAAACCATTGTCTATAGGTGTGATGCCGCCTGTCATATCTTTTTGTCACCGATATTTGATTAAACATCAACAAATATACGACATATTAACAAAATAGCAAGAACTATTTTTCGATAACATCAAATATTTGATTATTCAACAATTATTCGGGATATCTACGACGGGCTTACTTAATCTTCTCGCGCAGGAGCGCGAACTCACCCGGGTTGTAAAGGAGAGGAAGGTAACAAAAATGCAGACCGCCGTGGATCTCACCGACCGGCATCATCTTGTCATTAAAAATTTCATTAACGGCGAGCGTAACATTCTTATCCGGCAGGCAAAGCTCATAGGAATGCCCCGGCCTGATCGGATTGCGTGGTTCCACTTTAAGCATTTTCTTCTCGGCATCATACCCCCGCACAATGCCGGTAAAGCGGTACGAACTGTACGCTGAATTGCTGTTCGCATATTCCAGCGCCGCCGGCCCGGGATCGCCGTGAAGGAACCCCTCGGTAAATCCGCGAGCTGAAGTCGACAAGATCTCGCTCATATTATCTTCGTTAAAAGGCCGGCCGGCCGCCATATCATCGATCGCCCGGCGATATGCGCGCGTAACCATCGCAACATAATAAACCGTCTTGGAACGGCCTTCCACCTTAAAGGCATTGATCCCCGCCTGCCGCAGCTCAGAAAGCCGACGCACCGCACACAGATCCTTGGCATTCATTAAATATGTGCCGCTCTCATCCTCATCGATCGGAAACAGCGTCCCCTTACGCTCGGATTCCTCAAGATAGAATTCACCCTTAAGCGGCAGATAATCATCATTGTGTTTCGTTTTGGTCATCTTGTATTCCCAGCGGCAGGAATTGGTGCAAACGCCCTGATTGGAATCGCGATGGGTTAAATAATTTGAGATAAGACACCGTCCTGAATACGCAATGCAGATCGCGCCATGCACAAACGACTCCAGCTCAAGCGTCGGACACGCCTGGCGGATCGCGCTCATCTCGGCAATAGATATCTCACGGGAAAGAATAATGCGACTGGCGCCAATGCCCTGCCAGAATTTGGCCGAGGCATAATTGATCACATTGGACTGCACCGAAATATGGATCGTTTCCGCCGGGAATTGCTCCCGCATCAGCATAATAAGGCCGGGATCAGCCATGATCCAGGCGTCCACCCGGCAAAGCGCCAGCACATCCTTCACATAATGAACAAACCCGCCTACCTTATTATTATGCGCAAAAACATTGGCCGTTACATAAACCTTTTTGCCTAACTGATGCGCGTACTCAACCGCCTCGGCCACCTGCTTAAGATCTTTAAACCCATTCTCCCTGGCCCGCAACGAAAACCGCGGGATCCCCAGATACACCGCGTCCGCGCCAAATACGAAAGCAAAGCGCATTTTTTCAAAGTCACCAGCGGGGATTAACAACTCGGGTTTATTCATTGATGGGAGTATACATGGACAATGGGAGTATGTTAAATCAAAATTCAACCCACGACGTCTAAATATTGATCAACGTAATTTTAGTTTCTTCTCAGCTTCGGATCTTACTAAATAATTCTCGGGAGACACGATCGGCCGCTTTAACCTTTTCTCAAGAGCTATGCGAGCGTCACCGGCAATCTTACCCCCGGCATTGGCATCATCTTTTAACTTTGGCAACCCTCGGGAGTCTTCCTGGCGATGTATCTCGGTTGTTGAACGCTCTCCCAGCATGGTAAAAATCAGCTCAAAATCATCCATATGGTCACGAAGATTCTCACGTTTTAGGCCTTTCAACTTTTGTATTCTGATGGCGTTACCCCAAACGAGGCTTTGGATATCTCGGCGGTCAAAATTTCGTAATCCTTTTCTTGACGAGCACCCCGATCTTTCCACTCTTCCGTCAATTCTTCACGAATAGTAATGCCGCGCAGACGTTTCTCGATCCAACCATCGCTATACCCCTTGGCCTTATATAACTCACGCGTTCTTTTTGTCGCTAGCTCAGGATCCTCAATCTCCCTGACTCGTTCATAACCAACTTTCGCCAGCCAACGCTTAAAGGGTTCGGCTTTGGGGGAAGGAATGGACTGAATCAAACGAAATATCCCTTCTGTATTCCAACAATACATTTTTTGTTTTCCACCCGAAGTATCAACCTCCAACATGAGGGGTGGTACAAAATGTACCCCCCCTTTATCTGTCAATTTTTCAAGTTCCGGATCCCTCTCTTTAAGCCGTTTAAAATACTGAGCAGAATCCTGGGAATCTGTTAACGACTGAATAACATCATTGATCACAAACCACCACTCATCATTTAACAAAACCCTACGAACATTCTTCCCCTTAAACGCAATAATTTTTGCATTTTCTTCAGTCATAAAACATCTCCTAATCTCCTTGTAATTGAGGATTTCTTTATTTTTACCCTCTTATTTAACAA
This sequence comes from Candidatus Omnitrophota bacterium, assembly GCA_002753745.1. Lineage (GTDB taxonomy): Bacteria > Omnitrophota > Gorgyraeia > Zapsychrales > Fredricksoniimonadaceae. The sequence continues at coordinate 24,374 of PEAR01000011.1, forward strand.
AAATACCACTCTTTTGTGTGGTTGTAAAGAAAAATCAACCCGCGGTTAATTAGAAAGGCCCAGCATCTCCCAACTCACCTTCAACGTCACTGGCGGGAATTAATAGCTCTAATCTATTCATTTATAGGAGTATAAAGCGGTCAATCTCAAAACATCGAAAATAGCGCGATTAATGTGCTGTTGAATAACCAGAAACGTAGCTGTTACCACTACACAGCGATGACATCACCTTTTTGTGCAAAGTCACAAATTGGACTTTCTTTATTTTCCCATTCCTGAGGGGTCATTGCGACCGCCTGAATAGGGGCAACCACCTGATAAATAACATCAGAAAGAATATTGATCCGCGACCAATAATCTTTTCCCTGAAAATCATTGGAGACTACAACAATGTCGATATCACTGCCTTCTTGTTGAGTCCCTTTAGCCCATGAGCCAAACAAAATCAAGCGTTCAACGTGAATATGTTTGAGTTCGAGCAAATCTCTAAGCCGCTTTAAAATATTAACGACGTCTTCTTTACCCATACGATAACATCCTTTGCTTGTACCAACAACTCCTGAACAATATCCTGCGTATAAACACTCTGCAGTTTCACCAAGTCTTCTGGATAGCGGGTCGCAACACTAGCCTGATCAAGTTTGACCAGAAACTTACCCAGCGTTTCATTCGGATTTAATTCCGTCTTATTAACAAAATATGTCAAACTATGCGTTCTCGGCGGAATAGCATTGAACTTCTTTTGATAAACGCCTTTCAACGCTTTTTCAATCGCCAAATGGGCCATAAAAACAGCATACGCATACCGTCCACCGACAAACATATACTCAGCTGTTTAATAATCATAATCAGCTTGTCTTAACCACTCCTGAGGACTTTGTGCCATTGCTTAACCTTTCAAATGACGCCGGAATCAAACTTTGTTAATTATTCTACTTCAAATATTTACTCCCCGCAACTTTATCCGCCATACCTTAATTCAAAGCAACCGAAAATTGTTTTCCACCCGAAGATCCTCTTCAGTATAGCGCACAAAATGTGCCGCACGGCGAAACAAGCTAATCACGACAACAAAGAGCTATTTTGCCATTCCCAACATCTGCGGCAAATTATGTAGCGGCTTGATTTGCAGGTCTTTAATGTAAAGCGCGTTAATCTCAATACTCTCAAGCGCCTTAAGATCCACAGGCTTGGGCGCCGCTGCGTTATCGGAATCTACATCAACGTTCATCCGGCCGGCGGTGAGGTCGATACCGCCCAAGGCGTCGGCCTTCGCCGAAGGATCAAAATTGTAATATCCATCCGTTACCTTGATTACATTTTCAAGAAAGTTTTTATCCCCTTTTAAGCCTTTATACCAAATCAAAGAAGCCTCTTTCACAAGCCCGTTTCGCTCGAGAAACTTAGGCAACTGCGTTAACTCACTAACCAAAACCTTAGGCTTTAACTTTCTTTGCTCCTTATCCAGAAAGAATTGCTGCCAGGTCGGATCGACAATAAGCCATTGATCATCCATGCCCACAACAAGAAATTGATGAAAATTCGCAAACCGCGTCTTTCCATTTAAAATCTTCCCGTCTTCATTTGTGTATTTATACTCCAATCTTCTAACCTGCAATCCTGGAACACCCAACGCATCGATCTTTTCCTTCAACAAAGTCGACACCTTCTGACACAACCGAGCCTCCCACACATTCGTCCCTTTAAGCATCGGATCAAAAGCCATTTCTTTAAAAACACTCTCGGCCAGAGGAAGGACAATGGCGCTAATTTTATGCACTGACGCATAAGCCTCATCCATCTCCATATGTTCCCGTTCTCTATAAAAGAAGCCTGTCTTGGCACTGTATAAATACGGCATTCCTGCGTCCTGAAAATATTTAACAATCTCTTCTGTTGTAAACTCTTCTTTTTCTTGATCTGCCTCGGGAATAACTTCAGGTCTTCCATTTAACAGATCAATTGGCGCTGTACGCGCACCAAGAAATGGCTGCGGTTCAAGATGCTCAGCAATTTCCTTTAAGAAATATTGCTCAACTTCAGCCTGAGCCGTAACGGCCGTGATCTGCTTATCAAAAACAACATACTCCTCGCCAGCGTATGTATAGCTCTCTCCCCCTAAGGCAATCGCTTTATCCCAATTAGCCGTCGAAAGACTTGTACGCGCTATCATGATCGAGGCTTTAGCATTAACATTCTTTTTATTGGCCGATGACATAAACGTCATGATGTTCAATTCATAAAACTTCCTGACAGCCGCCCGTAAAGGCGCCTCTATATAATCTGGAATATTTTCTGACGTCAGTAAAGAACTGCCAGAGCTCTCGATCGGGTCAACACCATCCATCGATGCACCCGTCCTAGCTGCATGGTCGGCGGATTGGGCGGCGCCTTCCGCAGCCTCCCGAACAACCGGAAATTGTTTCTGTAGCAAATCGATCTTTTGACCTAGCTCGTCAGACAAACTGCCCTCGGAAATGAAAGAAAAAGCTCCGCCCGTACGCAACGCCCTATGTATCAGCTCTTCTAGAGCGTTTACTAAATCCTGATATGTGCCATCGTCTGGATATTGTTGGCTCTTTAATTTTTCAGTTAGATAAGTCGCGACATTGTGGAACGATAATAAATCGAGGCCATAATCTGCGATTTGCCGTTTTACCTGGTTGACGCTGAGAAAATCAACGGCATGAAACCGCAGCATGCTGTGTAACCTGTCGGACAAAACATACCCGTTATCAACCTTTTTAAAATAATCGGAAATCTCGATCTTCTCTTGTGTGGCCAAATTTTCGATAACATTAACGGGATAAACAAGCTCATTCGCCTGCATACGACGAAAATAATCCCCATCCTTGTTGAATAAATGCATCTGCACCGCAACCGCCTCGCGCGCAACCCCGCGCACTTGGCATTCCCTCTCCAAGCGAATAAGATCAGAAATGGCCTCCTGACCATAAGCGACACCAATCGACCCGAACTTGATCTGAAATGGATGGTCTTTTGTCCCCTTTTGTAAGGCCCCTCCTACCAGGCTTTTTATTTTTTTCATAACAATCGGAACATCTCTATCAGGGTAACGAAAAAATGATGAACGATTAAAAGATGCTAATTCCTGAATCGTGTCGCCAGTTGCAAGTTTAAGCGGCAAGTTGTCTAGAAACATAAGGGAATGGTCTGTGCCGTCCACAATTAATGTAGGAACATGATGAACTTTTAACAGCTGTAGGGTTCGCCATGGATTATTCTGATGCGCTGCCAAGATTCGCTGCCGCTCTTGATTCTTTGTATGAATGATCACAAGCTCTCTTTTTCCCATCTTGGCACTGAGCCAATCAACGAGATCGTTCCAGCGCGGGGATGTTTGCGTTAAATCGTCCAAATAAATCAGCATATTGGCAAGCGTGCTGTTGGCGTAAACAACCGGCTCAGCACGCGCTTTGCGCAAAAAGTCATTCAATGCGACCTCGACCTCCTGACGATAGTTAGCCAACATGATTCGTGCCGCAATCAGTGATTGGTGAGATGAATCATCGAGCCCCACTCGCGCGCTTCCAAATAAATCAACCGCCAAGGCATCATCAACTTCTTGTTGAATAGATGCAGGTAAATTCTCAAGCTGACGATAAAACGATTCATCGAACACATGCCGCTGCCCCTGAGCATCGTAATTATACCCAAGACGAATAAAGTCAATCGCCCTTTTCTTTACCGCGTTTAATGGACTTTGTAAGGCCTCGATAGGATGGCGCAGGGCCCAGTCTTCCTGTTCTTGCGTTATCGCCGCATGGTC
>PEAR01000136.1 GCA_002753745.1 Candidatus Omnitrophota bacterium
TCAATACCACAACCCAACAGGCCATCGGGGCGCAGGGAGTTTCATCCTAACGCCTCTTCAATACAACAACCCAACAGGCCATCGGGGCGCAGGGAGTTTCATCCTAACGCCTCTTCAACACCAACTCGCTCTTCTTCGTATCAATCTGAAACACAAAATTCTCTAAAAACGACATGCCGAGCAACCCGTCCGACGACTGTTTGTGCTCATAATCAAGAATGATCGCCTTGACATTATGTGCCGTCATGGAGCCCAGATTGATCTGATCCAGCGTGATCATCCGGCCCGCCACGACGGAACCTCCCGCGAGCGTCACCGGCACGGCCTGGCTCTTTGATTTCATCACCTTCAGGCGCTTGGCCATGGCCTTTGAGATCTGCACGGCGCTCGCCCCGGTATCAAGCAAAAACCGTCCGGAAACATTATTGTTAATCTTAAGGCGGACAAAATAGCTTTTCCCCTCCTGCTCAAGCGGAATGACCGCGTAATCGCCGCTAACCGAGATCCCGGGATCGCGGCGCGACGAAGGCCGCGCCAGTGTTTTATTGGTCTGGTTCGCCGTCTGCCCGGCCATGGACGTGCCGGTATAAACCGCGCCGCCCACCGCCTTGGTTGCCGCCCAGCCAGCCTTGCCCACCACGCCCACCGCTTCACCGGTAGCCTCAAGAATCGTGCACCCGCTGCAACTCAGCAAAACCAACAGAACCAAACTCTTCATTTCTTTAAACCCTTTCGACTCTTCTGATGTGAAGTCTCTTTTGAAGAGGCCCCTGACTGACGCATCATCGGCTCTCCAGCTGTGCTTTTTAACTCTACGATCCGATCACGAAACTTCGCAGCCTTTTCAAACTCCAGATTTCGGGCCGACAACTCCATCTGCCGTTCCAGCTCGTCGATCATCCGGCCGAATTCATACTGCTCTTTGTCCTGGCCCGCCACTTCCCGCACCAGCTCCTCGGCATCCGACCAGACCTCGATCCCGGCATTAACCGCCTTGATAATCGTGGAGGGCGTGATCCCGTTTTCAACATTAAATTTCAGCTGAATCTTACGGCGGCGATCACACTCAAACATCGTCGCGCGCATCGCGGGGCTTATCGTATCAGCATACATAATAACCATGCCGTCTTTATTCCGGGCGGCCCGTCCGGCTGTCTGGATCAACGATGTCTGGGAACGTAAAAACCCCTGTTTATCGGCATCAAAGATAGCAACCAACGACACTTCCGGCAAGTCTAATCCTTCTCTTAATAAGTTAACCCCCACCAGGCAGTCATACTTCTTCAACCGCAGATCTTGTAAAATTTTAGTACGTTCAATGGTCTCGATGTCCGAGTGCAGATATTTTACTTTCACTCCGCGTTCGTTCAAAAAATCCGCCAGGTCTTCCGACATGCGCTTGGTCAGCGTCGTCACCAGCACCCGCTCGGACTTCCTGGCGCGCGCACGCACCTCTTCCAAAAGGTTTTCCACCTGCCCGGCCGTCGGCCGCACCTCGATCATCGGATCCGGGATCCCCGTCGGACGGATCACCTGCTCCACCAGCTTTCCGCCGGCGAGACTCACTTCATATTTATCCGGTGTGGCCGACACATAGATCACCTGGCCGACCAATGGTTTAAATTCATCGTACTTCAACGGTCGATTGTCCAGGCACGACGGCAGGCGAAATCCATGCGCCACCAGCATCTCCTTACGCGAACGATCGCCTTCATACATCCCGCGGATCTGAGGGATCGTCACATGCGATTCATCAATGATCACCAAAAGATCTTTAGGAAAATAATCGATCAGGCAATAAGGCCTGGCTCCCGGCGGACGCCCAGACAGCACGCGCGAATAATTCTCAATGCCGTTGCAATAACCGGCTTCCCGCATCATTTCCATGTCGTAACGCGTGCGCGAACGCAAGCGCTGGGCTTCCAGCAATTTCCCCTGGCCTTCCAGCTCTTTAACCCGACCCTCCATCTCCTGCCCGATCTCATGCAGCGCCTGTTCCATTTTAGGTTCCGACACTACGAAGTGCTTGGCCGGATATACCGCGGCCTGCTCCAGCTCGGTCATGGTTTCCCCGGTTAAAGGATCGATCATCTTGATCCGTTCGATCTCATCACCAAAGAATTCCACCCGCAGCGCATCCTGACGATACGCCGGAAAAATCTCGACCACATCACCCCGCACGCGCACCTTCCCGCGGGAAAACTCGAAGTCATTGCGTTCGTACTGAATATCCAGAAGCCGGCGCAGCACATCATCCCGCCCCGCCACATCCCCGCGCTTAAAAAACACCAGGCTGTTCTGGTAATCTTCAGGCGACCCCAAGTTGTAAATACAAGAAACGCTCGCCACCACCACCGTGTCCCGCCGGGACATCAAGGACGTGGTCGCCGCCAGCCGCAGCCGGTCAAGCCGGTCATTGATCGAGGCGTCTTTTTCAATATAGACATCGGTTGAAGGAATATACGCTTCAGGCTGATAATAATCGTAGTAGCTGACAAAATACTCCACCGCATTCGAAGGAAAGAACTCCTTGAACTCGCCGTAAAGCTGAGCCGCCAGAGTCTTGTTGTGGGATATAACCAGCGTCGGACGATTAAGCCGTGCGATCACGTTCGCCAGAGTAAACGTCTTCCCGCTGCCGGTAACTCCCAGCAGCACCTGTGCCTTCTCCCCGCGCTCAATGCCGGCAACTAAAGCATCCGCCGCACGCGTTTGATCAGCAATAAGTTTAAATGAGGATTCAAGACTGAATGTTTTCATCACTCGCCATGCGTCCACATGCGGAGAACCTTGACAATTTTATACTCATCAACAAAAAGCGGCAGAAAAAGTAGGCACTGTAGAACCTCAGCAAATTTTTCCGTGCTTATACGGGCGGGATTTGTTCTTTTCGCACTTTTTCGTGATCTCGGCTTCGATGTCGATACCCATCCCGCCGCACAGGTCGAAAAGTCGGATAAGGGTATCCGCGAGCTCTTCCTTGAAGTTCTCCTGATCCTGCTTGCGATGGGCTTCCATGGCCTCGGCCAGTTCGGTCACCACCAGCATCAACGCCTCGCCGACATTGCGTTCCTTATCCCAAAAGCCCTTGGACTTGGCAATCGAATGGCATAGGTCACACATTTCCTGAACACTTAGTTTCTGATTCATCGTCTTTACCTGTTAGTAGCGCTTGTTTGCGTGAAGCTAAACATGTGTGATTTCTTCAAACACGAAGAAACTACTCAATATCTCTCTGCGGAGACTTGGCTTTTTCCCAAAAATTCTGCATATCGATCGACAACTCGGCCTCGATCCTGACCTTTTCCTTTGTATAGGGATGCACAAAAGACAATTCTGAGGCGTGCAGCGCTGTGCGTTTGAACTTGAGCTCAAAGTCCTTGCGGTACACGAATTTGTTCTCACCCACCAGCGGATTGCCCACTTCTTTAAAATGCAGGCGGATCTGATTCGTGCGACCAGTGAGCGGCGTCACTTCAACCACAGCAAAGTGACGAAACTGCTGCTTAAGTGCATAACGCGTCACTGACATGCTGTTGCGGTCACCCGAAGCGATATCCTCTTTCAGGCGGCTTTTCATTTCGCCGCGGGAATGCAGCATTTTGCCGTGCACAAAAGCGATATATTTCTTTTGCACCTGATGGGCACGAAAAAGATTCATCATATGATCGCGGGCCACCTGGCCTTTGGCGAACAGGATAACTCCCGACGTGTCCCGGTCGATCCGATGACAGGGATGGAGTTTGAGCCCCTCCACCGCATCCGGCCGCGCGGCAAATTCGACATTAACGATCTCGGTCAGCGACGCCTCATTGCCCTTGTCCGCCGGCACAGCCAATAAACCCGCCGGCTTAAAAAAAGCGATATACTGATCATCCTCATAGAGGATATTGATCGACCGCCGTGAAGTGAATTTCTTAGACATTCTCCGTCTCCTCAGGCGTTTCATCAGGGCTGGAAAAATGATCCTCGATGATCGCCTCCAAACGGCTGATCTTTCTAAACAAGATGATCGGGAACACGACCAGCCAGGCCTGGAAAGCCAGGGCCAGCAAAGCCTGTAACGGTGTTACCGAAAGATTAATCGCATTATCCATACATACCCCTTAATTATACTGAAGCCTTCTCGGCGAGAACGCCGGCAACATGATCGGCAAGAATGCGGCTGTCCCGTGGCGTTATATCACTAAAGAACACCGCGACATTGAAGGCGTCCTCATACGGAATATTCTCCGTCCGCACCACTACGCCGGTGCAAATGATCTTTTTCGTTGTCACCTTGCCGTCTTTCTTGACAGGGAGCAGCAACGTGATCTTCAATTTCGTCATGGGCTCAAGATACTTGCTCACCCGGCAAAACGCGCCCGAACGGCTGATATTCCTGGTTTCCGTGACGACATCGCCGGCGAGGGCGCTGATCTTGACCGGAACGCTGTGCTCAACACGCGGGTGCTGCCGCTTTTCGACCATTGCTTTTTGGCTCACGTCGGCTCCTTGTTAGAAATATTTCGGCCTGTTTTCCGAAACGTCCTTAAAAACACCCCCGGTCATCGGCGGAAGGGAATGACTCCCCAGTCTCGCATCCGAGGCATTGCCTTTAGCGTTGAACACAAACTGTGCGATCTTCCACTGCTGAAAAGAAGCATCGCCGGTAAATTCAACCCCGACCTGGTAACCGTCGGAATACGGCAAATGACGGACCCAGACAACTTTTCCCTGGAGATCAAAAAGCCTCCCCAGATCTTCAAGCTGGAACTGTACCGTTAACGAGCTGTTTAACGGCACAAAATCATTGGAGTTGATCCGTATCCCGCCCTGGCTGATATCATGGCTCAACTGGCCGCTGAACGCCTCAACGCTCGTGGTCTTATACTTGATCGACCGCTTGAATACCGCCCGAGGGTACTTCCTGTTATCATGTCCGGCCTTGCTCAGCATAGCCCTCCCGTAAATTTCAAATAGTATAGCATAGACGATTCAAGACTATGGACAGATTTTATGATTTTGTCTCCAAATTTAAAACCCGGCATATGCTATAATGATTTTTATATGTACAAAGAATTCTACGGCTTTAAAGAAAACGCCTTCAATATCACCTCGGATCCGGCGTTTTATTTTGAAAGCTCCCGGCACAAGGAAGCGTATTCGCATTTGCTTTACGGCATCAAAAGCCGCAAGGGGATCATTTGCCTGACCGGCGAAGTCGGCACCGGCAAAACCATCCTCTGCCGTATTTTGCTGAATGCCATCGACCAGCGCATCAAGACTGCGTTCATCCTTAATCCTAACTTTTCACAAATCCAGCTGTTACAGCTCATCACCAAAGACCTCGGCATCACCGCCAAGAACAATAAGCTCGACCTGATCAATGCCCTCAACGGCTTTCTGATCGACCAGACCGCCCAGGGGCACAATGTGGCTGTCATTATCGACGAGGCCCAAAATCTCAACACGCATCAGCTCGAACAGATCCGTTTATTATCGAATTTGGAAACCGAAAAAGAAAAACTACTGCAGATCATTCTGGTGGGACAACCTGAACTGCTGGATAAACTGCAAAAACCCGCCCTGCGCCAGCTCAACTCGCGCATCGGCGTGCGCTATCACATCCAGCCGCTCCAGAAAGAAGAAGCCCGCGCCTATATTGAACACCGCCTCAAAATCGCCGGCAGTCCGAAAAAACTGGTCTTTACCGATGAAGCAATCGAGGTCGCGCACCGGCTGGCGAAAGGGACACCGCGCATCATTAACATCCTTTGCGAACACGCGCTGTTAGCCGGCTTTGTGAACGAAACGTACACCATTGATGAAGCCATCATGAAAACCTGCGCGAAAGAAGCCTTACTATGAGCATCATCCACGACGCGCTGAAAAAAGTCCAAAGCAAAACTCCCGCGGCTGATCCGCAGCCTGAACCGATAACCTCCGCGCCAACGCCCGCCGCTGCTCCGGCACCGGCAGCAGCCCCGGCCGGTCCGGTTATTTCGGCGGAAGACACCAAGCGTTCGCTGACCATTTTAACAGCCGCGATCCTGACCGTGGTCGTGATCGTGATCTTCGCGGTCATTTTTAAACTGGCTTCTGATACCACCCTGCATGGACGGACGACGCCGATAGCCGTTATTCCTGCAGCTGTCGCTGCCCCGGCGCCAAAACCTGTGCCTACAGCCTTACCACTGGCTCCTCAAGCCCCCGCGCCTCAGCTACAACCCCAAGAAATGCCTAAAGTAGATCAGCCGCCGGCCGAACCCCACTACACCA
>PEAR01000012.1 GCA_002753745.1 Candidatus Omnitrophota bacterium
TAAGGAAGAAATGGTGGGCCTCGCAAGACTCGAACTTGCCACCCAGTGATTAAGAGTCACTTGCTCTACCAGATGAGCTAGAGGCCCACGAAAATCAAAAGTGGCGATAAATATATCAGAACGAAATTTAGATAGCAAGTACTATTTAAAAACTTCAAACCATAAAATCTTTAACCATGTCCCAAAAAGTCGACGATGCGAACCGGCCGATATATTTGTTTGCCCCTGCCTCCAGACAGACGTCTTTGGATTCACGCAGTTGCTCAATACCTTCCATCGTGTCCACATCCTCCGGCGAAAAACGCGTAAAAATAAGGATCTTCAATTTACTCAAGCGTGAAAAAGAGCGCAGACAACGGATCAACTCGTGCGTAAAAATATCCCCCCTCAAAAGAAGATCAATCACAATAACTTTGGGTGACAAGATCAAACACGTCGATATAAAGTCAATAGGGTCAGTACTCTTACCAACGATCAATGAGCGGGCCTCCAGCAATTTACCGATATCATTATTAATTTCCAGATCGGGGCTTAAGACCAGAACATGCTTGTTGGTCCCGGTAAGATCAGCACAGGTAAAAATGTATTCGACCTTATGGATCAGCTTATCGGCATCCAGCGGCTTGGGCAAAAAATGCTCAACACCCAGCGTCTGAAAAGACTCACGAAAAATACGGTTATCCGTCATGATCACGATCGGGATCTTCGCTGTCCGGCTGTCCTTCTTGACTTCTTTATATACATCCACACCATCCATCACCGGCATCACGACATCCAGAATAATCAGGTCGATCTGCATAACCTCAATGATCCGCATCGCTTCTTTGCCGTTCACCGCTGTTTCGACGACGTAACCGTGTTCCTCAAGCTTTTGCTTGGCCAGAGCCACCACCGTCGGTTCATCATCAGCGATCAGGATATGCTTGGACATAAAAGACTCTCCTTGAATATACGAAGAAACGAACAGGACTCACCAAAGAAATATCGCATCTATTCTAAAACAATACGCGCATTGCGCACCCTTTTTTTAACATTTTCCAAAAAAAGACGTACCCGGTCATCCATCATGATATGACGCTGGACGATCGGCTTCTTCAAAACAATCCCCTCAAGCGTCACACACCTTGAAAGAGCCACATAAACCTGACCATGCGAAAACGTGCCGTAGCCGATATCAATAACAACTTTTGAAAAAGTCTTGCCCTGAGCCTTATGAATCGTCACCGCCCAGGCCAGCCTTAAAGGATATTGAGTGAAAGCCCCCACGACCTCAGAATCAATACGCCCGGCATCTTTGTCGAACATAAAGCGGTACATTTCCCAGGTAAACGGTTCAATGTCCACATCGTGGCCATCCGCAAGATGCACGCGAATGGCATCATCTCCGCCAGAATGAATAATATCTTTAACATGACCGATCGTCCCGTTCACCCAGCGTCCCATCGGATCATTATTAAGCAGCATCACTTGAGCCCCGATCTTTAACCGCAAGGCTTCCTGTGTCGGAAGGTTTCTCTCCTCGAACTGGCCATCGATGGTGCCGCCATACTCGTAAACTTTACCCTTCAACGCTGTCAGCCGCGCCTGGTTCGTACGATCAGCCAGGTCATTAGTCGTCGTCAGATAAACATAAAAATCTTTTTCATCAGGCTCAAACGATGCATTGACATTAAGATTTAATAAAGAAAGATCCGCCGAGGTTAATTTATTATCCCGCACCGCATTTAACAGGGCAATGAAACGATCTTCCTTCTGACGGTAGATCGTCTCGAGCTCCAAAAATTCAAAAGGCAGTCCGTTAAAGCAACGGGCATCAAAGAAATACGGGCTGGCGTAGACATTGGTAAAAATATCGCGCTCCTCACGCATGACCACCGGCGGAAGCTGATACAGATCCCCGATCAGGATCATCTGAACCCCGCCGAAAGGCTTGTCGGCATGCCGGGCATGCAGCCTCAAAAAAGCATCAATACAGTCCATCAGGTCTGCGCGGACCATGGAAACTTCATCAATAATAACCGCATCGAGATTGCGATAGATCTCTTTCTGCCCCCGGCGTAACCGGATATTACAGACAGTAGCGGGCGTAATATCCGGCCGAAAATTAAAAAAAGAATGGATCGTCTGGCCCTTGATATTGACCGCAGCGACACCTGTCGGCGCCAGAACAGCCGTATTCTTGGCCGTGCTCGACCGGAAATACTGCAACAGCGTAGACTTGCCTGTGCCGGCACGGCCGGTTAAAAAAATACTTTTCCTGGAATGTTCGAAGAGGTCGAAAGCCCGAAGGAACTCTGCGTTCTTCTCTAGATGGTCGAATGACATTTGTGTATACTACCATATCATGTTTAAAAAGATCTCCCTCATTACAATTTTACTTTTATGCCTGCAGACCTTTTCCTTTGCCGCCCGGGAAAGCACTACGCTGGAGAAGATCGGCGCTTATGAGAATGCGGTTGTTACCGTGCGGGCCCAAACAGTGTCCATTGACCGGCCCCGAGTCTCCATTTCCGAACGCAGCGGCGCCGGGGTCGTTATCGATCCTTCGGGAATGATCGTCACTAATACCCATATTATTTATGGTTCGAACATCATCAAAGTCATTCTGATGGACGGAACTCTGCTCAACGCCGAGGTAATGTTTGTTTCTAAAGAATATGATTTCTCGATCCTTAAGGTCTACCCGGGAACTCCGTTGACGGCCATCGACTGGTCTGACCCCGAACACCTGAAGCTCGGCCAGGAGATCGTCACGATCGGCCACTCTCCCTTGCTGGACCGCACCATATCCGGCGGCCAGATCAACGGGATGGGCACGCGAACTCTTGAGGACGGATCAATCACTCCGGAAGTGATAGAGATAAGCATCAACCACTATCCCGGCGACAGCGGCGGCCCGGTCTTTGACCATGATGGACGGCTGGTCGGCCTGATGAACGCCAAGCGGACAGGCGTCCAGCGCGCGGCATTTGCCATCCCGTCATCCAAGATCCATTTGGAGTATTTAAAACTTGTAAACCCCTCTGAAAAACAGTAAATTGTCTCCTATGCCAAATTCATTACGTTTTCCCCGGATCTTATTATGGCTCGCCGCGGGCCTTCTTACCTGCCTCATCGGGCTTTATTTCAGGCTTTATCCACTTACGCATAATGTTTCTTCCGATGCCTATGAACAAGGCACAATGCTGGTCATCAACAAGATCCGCCAATCAGTCACCGCCAAGGTCGTCCAGCAATACCCCGACCTGCCGCCAGCCGCCAAAGAAAAACTGATCAAAGAAAATTTCGACAAGGTCCTGCGGGAGAACCGCGACCATATCCGCAAAGCCTTTGATGAAGCCGGTCAGCAGATCCTGAAATCCTCCGGCGAAAACAAACATTATCTGCTGGAAATCGACGCTTACTATTTTCTGTCGCTTACCCAGGAGCTCCTTGAGAAAGGCTCTTTTGGAACAAGCTTCAAAGACGGCAAATTTCTTGACCCGCTGATGCTCGCTCCGCTGGGTTACTGGCAGCCGCAAACCTGGCATCCCTATATCGGGGCATTCATTTATAAGGTCGTCCTCTTCTTCAACCCGAAGGCCGATCTGATGTTCGGTGTCGGCTTTACTGCAGTCGTCCTTTTCCCTTTTGTCCTGATGGCCTTCCTGTTTGCCTGTCGCAGCCTTGGCTGCGGCATTTTCCCGGCCTTTATCGCAGCCACCTTCTTTGTCCTGGCCCCTATTTATCTTCAGCGCAGCACCTTCGCTAATTTTAAAGACGACGCCTACAATGTTTTTTTCCCATTGATGGTCCTAGGCCTGCTTTTTCTGGCCATTGATCATTTTAAAAGTATCAAGAAATTATTCGCTCTTTCCCTTCTTATATCCATTTGCCTGGCGCTTTACGCGCAATTCTGGGCCGGTTGGGGATTCCTGTGGGGTTTAAGCATGGCCGGCATTGTTGCCGTCGCGGCATTTTCTTTTCTGAAGAACAGATCTGACCTAAAACCCGCCCTCGCCCTGACCGGATTTCTATCAATTATCCCTTTTATCGCCGTAGGATTGATCTTCGGATTCAGCGCCGTCTGGCAGATCCTGCTCTTTGCCCTCGGTGAACTTCAAAAATTCATTGCTCCTGCCATCAAAGACTGGCCGGACCTTTTTATCGTCGTTGGCGAATTAAAAAAGACGCCGTTATCCGATGTCATTCGCCTTACCGGCGGGCCGATCATGTTCTTCGGCGCGGTCATTACCCTGGTCTGTTTTGCGGCCCGGGGCTTTAAAGAGTACTCCGCCAAAACCGCCAAGATCATTTTCCTTGCGATCTTCTTTGTCGTTACCTTGCAGCTGGCCTTGAACGCTCAGCGTTTCGCGCTCCTGTGTTTTACGCCGCTATCGCTGCTTTTTGCCGCCGGTCTGGAAGAACTCTGGAGCCGCCGTCAAAACATCTCAAAATGGTTTAATGCTCCTGAAGCCAAAGACACCTGGCCGTCTGTCCCAATAATGATCATGGCGGGATTACTGACAGCCTCTCTTATTTTTCCCTTAGCTACCGCCCAGCTGGGCATCCGTTCATTCTTGAGCCCCATCTACAACTCCGCCTGGGATCGGGCGCTGACCAAACTGCGCGATCACAGCCCTGCCGACAGCGTGATCAATACCTGGTGGTCGCCTGGCCATTTTGTTAAAGCGATTGCCAACCGCCGCGTCACCTTCGACGGCGCCAGCATCAAAGGCGAACAGGCGTACTGGATGACCCGGGTTTACTTAAGCCAAACTGAAGACGAGGCCCTGGGTATTTTACGCATGCTCAATCTCAGCTCGAACAATGCCGCAGAATATCTTCAAAAACGCGGAATCCGCTTATCTACAGCAGTGCCCCTGCTGTGCCATACAACCCGCCTGGACCGTGCCAGTGCTTACCTGGCCTACAAGAATACTCTCTCGGTACGGGATGCCGATGAACTGATCAAAATGACCCACGGCACGCCACCGCCATCATACGTCCTGATCTACAATGAGATCGTCGACGGCAATGTCATGCTGGGCTACCTCGGCAAATGGGATTTCAAGAAGATCGAAATGCTTAATAAAAACCCCGAAGCTTTAAAGAAAGTCCCGGCCAGGAATTCCCCGAATTATGTGAATTTTATCTGGAGCCTGGTGGGCGGCCCTTACCGGCAAAGCCTTCCCTTGAATGCGACCGGGCACAACGGCAGTTCCCTGCTCTTCGACCAGGGCGTTATGATCAATACGGCAGACATGACAGCGACGGTCCATTCCAATCAATACGGCATCGGCATTCCGGCAAGTATTTTTTATGCTGAAGGAAACGATGTTGTTGAAAAGAAATTGCCGGGAGCGACCCTTTCCTACTCCCTCGTTTTCTTCAAGGATTTCTCAACAGGAGCGCCGCGCTGTGTCCTGCTCGACCGAGTGCTCGCCAATTCACTGATCGTCAGAATGTATTATTTCGACGGCCTGGGACTCAAACACTTCAAGCCCTTCTCCAAAGAAAGTGACCTGACCGGCCGGACGAAAATCTTTATTTATGAAGTAAAGTGGGATTAACTCGCTGCCATAAAGTAAAAAATCTCACCCCAGAGGACGAGACTTTTTAACAGAAGGAAAAATGGTGGATCAGATGGGGATCGAACCCACGACCTCCTCATTGCGAACGAGGCGCTCTCCCAAACTGAGCTACTGACCCGAAAGAGTTGCTATCATAACAAAAGAAGTTTTAAAAAACAATCCAAAAATATCAGAAAAAGATTTTACTTCTCATCAGCCCACAAGCCCAAGCCTTTTGCTCGTGCGGTCCGGTACAACTCTTTGAACTCATCAGCATGTTTGATGTTCGGCGGGATCGTTAACGGCACCGCATAGCCGTTCTCAATAATGACCTTGTTGATGAACGTGCCGTCCTCAAGATAAATATAGGCCAGCAATCGCCCGTATTTATCGCGTTTTTCAATATCAAAATCAAGACGGATGTTCTTCCCGGCCAGCAGAGGGTTAACAAAATCTTTCGCCCGCTGCCCGAGTTTCTGAATGGTCTTGATATCCTTGCCCGACCGCTGGGCATCACGCAGTAGTTTCGCGCTTTCATGCAGCTCGGGCGTATCAATGCCAAGCAACCGCACCCGTTCTCCGCCAACCAGCTTGATCGTATCGCCATCAACGACACGTTCAACACGAACCAGTCCCGTGACCGGAGGTTTTTGCGCCTGCCAGGATGGATACACCAAGAGCAGGATCAGAAGGGCAAGAGAGATTAATATAAAGAAAAACGATCTAGCCATACAAACAGACAAGAAATTAATTAGCCAACGGCCCCTTAAGACGGACCTGGATCCCTTTTTTGTCGGCGCCATTGTTAAAACCACTGGCCGCAAGCCCCTGGAGCTCTTTATTGAAAACAGACTCTCCCTGATCAACCCCGGTAACCAGCGGCGAGCCAGGATGTGAATCGATCTTCACCCGTCCGCGGACCATATTTTCCAGCTTGGCGGCCAGATCTTCTTTATGCCGGCGCCGCAACTCCGTGATCTCATCTAAAACCTTGAACCTGTCGCCCAGAAGGATGTCAGAAAGGCCGATCCCGTAATGAGCCATATCATCATCGCCCCCCGCGAGACCAGCCTGAAAATGCTTGATCGCGTCTTCCGCTCGCGATTCCCCCAGTAAATAAACCCAGCCGATCACAAGTTCAATATCGGTTTGCGTCGGACGAAGTTCCAGCGATTTCAAAAAGGCTTTCTCGGCATTAACGAACTGCCCTGTTGAATAATATAAACGGCCGAGATTATTCCAGGTCTCAACCAGCCGCGGATCGATATCAACCGCCAGCTTATAGTAGCGCAGGGCCTGCGCAGGGCCGTCATCGCCCCCCCGTGCCTGATACACCATGCCCAGACTGCTGTACGCCGGCGCAAAGCGAGGATCGATCTCAAGGACCTTCCTGAAAAAATCGATCGCCTTATCATATTCACCGTCGCGGGCCGCGAGGGACGCGACTTGAAAGATCTGTTCTTTTGTTGGAGGGTTAGCTTGAGAGGGAATGGAAAAGAAAATCGAGAAAACCGCCAGGAACATCAACGTGCGCATCGCAGGCCGCAATAACATAAGCAGAATTATTTCTTCTCTTGAGCTGGAACAGGCACCGCCGCGTCTTGCTTGATCTTCACCAGACTTTTGGGATCAGCTGATGGATCAGCCCCAATGATCATACGAGAGATCGTCAGCGCCACCTGAACTTTCTCGGCGTCGCGGTTATTCCCTAGCATGTTCATCTTTTCGATCTTTAACAGATCTTTTGAATTATTGACGGCGTAAATAAAATTAGTTATATCCTCAAGCTTGCCCGAGCAATCCAACGTAACAAAATATTTAATGTAATCCTTCTGATATTCCTGACCAGCCGGAGAAATTTTTGAAAGTTCAACCTGGGATTGCGTGGCCATTAATTCGATCTTTTTCAAGAACTCCCCGATAACTTCTTCTTCGGCACGGACATCTTTGGCGTAGAAATCCTTAAACACTCCCGCTTCTTTGACGATCCGGTCACGGTATGTCAGAAAGTGTTTGTTTTGCTTGACCACAGACTCTTCCTTGACGATATTCTCATCAATTTCATTGAGCCGCGCCAGATTCGGTCCAAGCAGCAAGCGGTCAAAAAGAGCCAGGAACACGAAAACAACCGTGATGATCAGGAACTTTTTCTCAATCGGCGAAAGCCCTGAAATAAATTTACTGATCAATTTATCATCCTCACTTTTCGTGCGTTACAGTATTTTTCACAGACACCGTGCCAGGAGCATCAGCAGATGAAATTTTCATAACGATCTCAAACGCTGCAACTTCCTTGCCGCGGTCTTTCTTCGTCGACGTCGACTTTGTTTTCACCCCTTCAAACAGCGGCGAATCCTCGAGTGCCGTAACAAAACTGAATACCTTGGACATTGAATCCGAAACGCCCTGCAGGGATACAGTACCCTCATCATCCATATTCACAGCCGAAAGGTAAATTTCTTCAGGAATGATCCGGTACAACTCGCGAACCGCCTCAAGCGGCACACTGCGCGCCTGAAGATATTGACGAAGAATCTGCGTCCTGGTGATCATCTTTTCAAGATTTTTGACGTCTTCACGTTCAGTACTATACTTGGCGATCAAATTCTGTCTTAAAAACTGCTCCTTAAAATATACCTTGCCCAATAAGGCAAACCCGATAAAGAAAAGGGTGAAGAAAAAGAATACGCAGGCCTTGAGTGTTTCACGCCCTTTTTCCGCGACAGCCCGCTGATCCTTTACTTCCTGCGGAATGATCTCTGCCTGGCATTTGCCAGCGCAGATACCGGCGCTAAGAATATCCAGAGCGGAATCATCCGCATAATCTTTTTCGAGCGAGGACAGCACTGCTTTGTTAGCTTTGATGAACTTGCTATACGGCAAGCATTCAACCTGCCCCCCCAATGTTTCGGCAAGAAGAGCAGGAACCCCGCCAAGCGCCGCGTGATTGGTCGTAAAATAAAATTTAACCGGCTTGCGGTCGATGCCTTCTTGTTCATACGCATCCAGCGAAGCCTTGATCTCATCTAGCAAATGCTTGGGGGCTTCGTTCTCAACCGCCAAATGCTCAATGCCAACGGGGATATTACGGCACATCAACACCGTCCCGTTAGCCTGGACAACAAAATTCGTATTCTGCAGATTAACGTCGATCAGTGCCACCGGAGATTCATTTTTCTTTCCCCCCAGCTGCTGAGCATATAAACGGGCAATCCCTTCAGTAGCAAAAAGCGCCGTTTCCATATTAAACCCTGCGCTCTTAAGGGCCGCTATTTTATCTTTAACAGCGTCGCGCTTGACGACAACCAAAAGAACCCTGGTAAAATTAGGCTTGGGGGAACCAGTCCTGATGTAGCTGATCAGGATCTCGTCTTTATTGAACGGCGTGTACCTGACCGCCTGCAGGGCAAGGATAGATTCGATCTCACTGGGATCAACAGAAGGCACTTCGATATTTTTGGTTGTTGCCACATCACCGGGCAGGACCCAAAGAATGGCAGAATTCTTGGCATCAAACCCTGCCAACACCGATCGCAGAGCCACATCCATGGCCCCGTTCTCAATGTTTTTTTTTGCAATTTTCTCGGCAAATCCTGCGCGCGAAAACTGCGCCGCCCTGACCTGCGTTGAATTTGCCGATATTGTTATCACGTGCGATTTAGTTAATTTCATATCTCCTGCCCTTGAGTAAATGCATTATAGCCCATTATTAAACGGCGCTTCAACCCAAAAATGGTTTATTTTTCATACCAGTAATCGTATTTGTTCTTGGCGGCATCATAAACGACGTCAATGGTGCGCGTATACCCGCCGCCGTCGGCAGGAACACGGGACACAAAGCTGTAGAGCAAAGAATCGGTACACAACAATCCTGTCCCGTTAAGGGCGTCGAGTTGACGAGATTCTTTTTGTTCCAATGGGATAAATGAATTGACCTCGGAAGCAATATCAAATGTCTTTAAAAAGATATGATCATCCGGCGTTGCATCCAGCGCGTCCTGACCCCGACGCGCTTTGAGCAGCTTATCAACGAGTGGCGCGTCAAGACCTAAAGCCAGCAAAACAACCTTGGACGCTGTATTAATATTAATCTTGCCGTCACCATACACAGTAATAAACGGATGAAGCTTCTCATAGATCGATAGATTCATCCCTTTGACCAGCAAGAGCTCATCGATCCGCTCATACGGAAGATCTTTCATCTCGTACGGATATTCAAGGTTTTTATAATAGTCATCACTAAAAAATCCGGTAGCTTCGCGCTGGCCATAATCACGCCAATCGATCAGAGACACGGCCAGACGGCCCGCATTCTCAGAGGTTATTCCCAGGGCAATACTGATCAAACGCGTCAGCGTTGCAGCATCAATCGTATTGATATTGATCTTGCCTTTTTCATCGCAAAGACCCGGACGATCCACAAGGCGATTGGCAAGCTCGTCAAAATAAGGGCAAACAACTTCTCCCGGTCGGCCGCCCAAATCGATCGCGCCGAACTCCGGCGCATTATTGTGACGGCGAGTCTTGGCCGCAGGAGAATACAAAAACTGATTTTTCTCCAGGTCATCCAGTAGTACAGCAACGGCTTTCTTGGCACCGGCTTCCGCCGTGAACTGGGACTGACTGCGATCCTCCAGGCGTTCAAGAAATACGATCTTCTGTCGGGTGCCAAGGCCGACCGATAATGCCAGCACCGTCAGAAAAGCCAATGCCCACAAGGCCATAACCAAAACAAATCCGCGATCTGAAGTGTTCCTAGCGATGATCATTGGAGGCCCGCCGGGATAGGGACAAACCGACGCAACACTTTCTCGGTTGATCCGTTCATGAAGGTGATCGCAACCTCAATACCTGCCGGAAAAGGATCAGCGGGATCATGGCTCGAACGATAATCTCCGCTTCCTGGAACCAAATACTTGAAACGCACGCTGGTGAGCCCGGTAACCATGACTCGCGACTCTCCCCAAACCGCCCGCAGAGCCTGAGAATAATTAGCCTGACGACGAACTAATTCTCCCCGGACAGGTTCAAACATATATTGAACCCTCCCCAGTCCATCAGCATAGCCTTCTGCAGCGCGGCTCCCGGCGCGATCAGCGGGCGCCAATACCACCGTCGGAAATGCCAGCTCATGCTCGGTCCCGGAAAATAACAAAGAACTAAAGGGGTAACTATTACGCACATCGGAAGAAAACCGATCAAAAAAGAATGCCGCGTCCTCCTCCACCATCAACAGCCGGCTGCGGTCCCATAACCTTAAACCATTAGACAAACAGGAAAAGATCGCTAAAGAAAGACCAGCGATCAAGGTCGTCACCAGCAGGATCTCGACCAACGTAAATGCAGCAGATGCAGACGGCCGTCGGATCTTCATGGATTTTTTGCCCCTTTCTCCAGTGAACCGGCACCAGAGAAATACGCTGACCGGGCAATCGAGATCTCCCGCCCGCGCTCCTGCCAGGACAAAGCGATATCAAGTTGAAAAACTGATAAAAGCTGTCCCACAGGTTTAAGCTGAACGTGATAGGCGTAATCGACCGGATGGCCGTTGAGGGTAACCGTTTCATTAAGTGCGCCAACATCAACATTATTCAACGTGCGAAAATCCCGTTCAATATCAGCAACACGAACATCGATCAGATTCAACGCGCACAAACGGCGGGAAAGGTGGTCCAGATAATCAACACTGATAAAAAAAGCCCGGTAGATAGCCACAAGGCCGACTGAAAGGATCACGGCCGTTACCATTACCTCAATAAACGAAATTCCCCGACGCGATGATTTATTACCAATTCGTAATATCATCTTGGGCTGAAGCGGCGTCCTTACCTTTTGAGGAAAGATCATAATCTGAACGATGCGTGCCCGGCGACACATAAACATAAGGATTGCCCCACGGGTCAAGCGGCTCGCGTTCAATATAAGGACCGCGCCAGTTCTTGGGCTGAGGATCCGAAGCAGGCTTCTCCCGAAGCGCCGCCAGGCCCTGAGCTGTTACGGGGAACATTCCGTTATCCAGCTCATAAAGCTTTAACGCCGTTGCCAGATGGGCCTGAATATCCGCCTGTGCAACAGAAATCTTGGCCTGCTCGGATCGCCCGGAAAGGCGAGGAATGATCATCGCGGCCAAAGCGCCGATGATAATAACGACGAGCATGATCTCAACCAACGTAAAGCCTTTTTTCCCCATTGTCCCCTCCATGCGTTATCAAAAAATACTATCCACCATCGCCCGCAGCATATTTCAACCAACGGCTTTCAAATTCAGACATTGACGTGAAAATACCGCCATAAACACGGGTCAGCGCGATCTCAAATTTGCATCCATTCCTTAACTCTTTAGATAACCGATAAAAAGAGTCCTGTCCATACTTTTCTATAAGAAATAGGACCACCGAAAGGCTTTGCGCATAAAAAAGGGACACCTGTGTTTCATCCTGCATTTCCGAAGGCTTTAAATTCATGAAAACGTGAAACGGAATATGTTTCCCAGATATCACAACCGGACGCATCGCTTCCCGGACAATATCTCGTTTATCCTGCTCCTCAAGTTGGGCAATGCCCTCTTCAAACCATTCAGGAGCTGCTGCATAATTCTGGCCCAGCAGATCCCAGAAAACAAGATGCGCTATCTCATGAGGGAGAATAGCACTGTTCATTTCCGCCTGACCATTATACGTCACCACCACACGATCACGGAACAGCTTTGAATTCCGTGAGGCATAGCCTCTGGACCACTGGGCCTGACCGGTAAAACGGGTATACGAAATCTGATCCGGAAACAATATGATCTTAACACGTTTATCCCATGTCCAGAAGTCAGTATATTTTACAAATCCAATATCACGAGATATGCGGTCAAGAATTTGCTCAGCCTTCGAAAGCACCTCTAAGGCTGCAGCGCTTTCTTCAGGCAGGGTATAGCGGACCATAAAATGTGTACTCTTCATGTCAATGAACGCCTCCTGGGCAACGGCGTTACCGGAGCACAACACCATCACCAGAATCAGGATAAAAAATGTAATCAGGCGCATGTTATTTGGCAAAAATATCCATCTGAAAAATCGGCATCAGCATCGCAAAAACAATAAAACCAACCACGGCGCCGACCAGCAGAATCATCAACGGCTCAAGCAGCGTCGTAAGCGTCTTGGTCGTTTCATTAATATCCTGTTCATAAGTATCCGCAATATCCGTTAACGTTTCCGCCAGCTCTCCCGACTCTTCACCGACAGAAATAAGCTGAGCAAACATTTCCGGCAAGGCGGAAACATCTCTGATAGCCTCCGCGAACCCGGAGCCGCCGGCCACACTCTCCTGCGCCCGGCGAAGATCTTTCTTTAACTCATCACTGGACAATGTCGGCGTCGCCACTTCCAACGCCCTTAATATCGAAATGCCGCTTTGCAACAACAATCCCAGGGTCCGGGCAAAACGTTCTGCATCCACTTTAAATGCCAGGTCCCGGACAAAAGGGATAAGCTGAAAAAGATTGGCCATAACCCGGCGAAAAAACGCTGCCTGATTAAATGAGCGCCCGGCGATAGCCCCTGCCGCAAAAATAACAGCCAAAAAAGGCCAACCTTTCATCACCACCTTACTTAAGCCCATAATAAAAAGCGTCGGCCATGGCAATTGCGTGTGCATCCCGGTAAAAAGAACGGTAATCCTGGGCATCACAAATGCTAAAATAAAAACAACTGTTAAGACACCCACTCCCAGCATGAATGCCGGATAAACCAAAGCTCCCCGGATCTTTGAAGAGATCTCATCCTGTTTTTTAAAATACACCGTCATATTGGATAACAATTCTTTCAAGCGCCCGCTTTCCTCACCGGCATGCGCCATGGCAACAAACAATGACGAAAACACCGCCGGATAATCAGCCAGCGTTGAAGAAAAGGAACGTCCGTTTCGAACACTGGCCGCAACATCTGCAAGAACTCTCGCAAAATATTTATTTCTGGTCTGACGGCTCAGGACATCCAGGGCCTGAAGAAGCGCCACCCCCGACTTGAGTAACCCAACGAGCTGGCGGGTAAAAAGATACATGTCCTTTAGACTCACCGCGGAAGCTTTAAGATCCTTCAATAACCCCCCGCCAGCTGATGAACGTTCTTCAACCGAGACCGGTACAAGCCCCTTTTGGGTCAACAAATCAATAGCCTCGTCGCTATCACGCGCGATAATATCGCCCGAAGCTGTTTCGGCATTCTCTTTTTTAGCTTTATACACGAATACCGGCAAGCGCGTCCTCTTTCATGGTAACATTCATGACTTCCGCAGGAGTTGTGATACCCTGAATAACATTCATCCACCCATCCTGGCGCAAGGTGCGCATCCCTCCCTTGATCGCAATACGAGCAATATCTTCAACCCGAGCCCGGTCAAGAACAGCAGAACGGATCGCCTCATCGACAAGCAGGATCTCATAGATCGCCGTACGGCCATAATAACCGGTATTATTGCAATGATCGCATCCCCGCCCTTTATAAATTCTTACTGACATCGGATCAGACAGGTCCAGGCTTTGGACAATATCTTGACGAATTTCAATTAGCGGATCTTGGTCTTCATGCCGGCATTCGGGACATATGACACGAACTAATCGCTGGGCCACAAATGCCTGCACGCTTGAAGCAACCAGATACGGCTCCACCCCCATGTCGACCAACCGGGTGACAGCGCTGGCGGCATCGTTGGTATGTAGCGATGAAAAAACCAGGTGCCCCGTCAATGCCGTCCGGATCGCAATATCCGCCGTTTCTTTATCCCGGACCTCACCGACCATGAGAATATCCGGATCATGACGCAAGATGCTTCTAAGGCCGGAGGCAAACGTAAAATCAACCCCAGGATTGACCTGGATCTGGGTAAGACCTTCCATTTCATACTCAATAGGATCCTCGATCGTGATGATCTTGCGATTCGGATCATTGATCTCATTCAGACAGGCATAAAGAGTGGTTGTCTTGCCGCTTCCCGTCGGGCCTGTAACAAAAACAACCCCATGGGGACGACAGATCAACTCGCGGAATTTGCGGGCATTATCCTTGTTAAATCCCAGCTTTTCCAGATCAAGAAGCGTCGTGGTGGTCGGCAGAAGACGGATGACCATGCTTTCACCATGCAGCGTGGGAATCGTTGAAATGCGCAGATCAAGCGTTTGATCCTTGACACGAACCACGGCACTCCCGTCATGAGGCCGGCGTTTTTCGGTAATAGTGATATTCGCCATGATCTTGATCCGCGACAAAATAGCTGCCAGGAAATGCCTCGCCTCAGGCGGAAGATTAGCATCGATCAAAACACCGTCAATGCGGTAACGGAACCTCACTTTATTACGATACGGTTCAATATGTATATCCGTCGCACGTTTCTGAAACGCTTCAACGATGATCTGATTTACCAATTTAGCTACTGAGGGATCATCACTCGAATGCTCAATATCCTCAAGGCCGGCGCCATCCTCCTGTGCGAAGCGTGAACGCTTTCCAAGATCTTTCGTCAGTATTTGATCGATCGTTTCAGAAGCAAGCCCGTAGTACTTCTTTAACGCCTCCTCAATATCCCAGGGACCAGCCAAAACAAATCTTGTCTCAAGTCCCAGATGCGCGCGAATATCATCCTGGCTGTGAATATCAAGAGGTTCAAAAACAGCGACGGACAGCTTATTTCCTTCAAGAGCAACAGGCATGAAATGATAATAGGAAGCAAACTTGACAGGGACGCGCTCAATAACAGTTTTATCGATCGACACCGACTTAAGGTTGATCAGCTCCAGGCGCAAATGCTCAGACAAGGCCTTTAGGATATCCTGTGTTTTAAGAATCCCTTCATCAACAAGATAAACACCCAGCCGACGGTTGGTACGTAGTGCTTCAGCGGCATAGGCTTGAAGAGCGGCCTCATCGAGCAACTGGGCCTTTTGCAGAACATCCGTTAGGGTTTTACTGACAGCGGACTTGAGCATAAAAGAGGAACAACTTAGAACGGGCTAAACCCTGGGCGCCTTACCAATCATATAAAAATCTGCCGCTTCCATATGATCGTAATCGCCGCCGAGGATACGCTCACATCCTTCGATATTATCAACGATCGGGACATACTCGCCTTTCTTACCGGTAAAAACCTCGGAAACAGAAAAAGGCTGGGTCATGAAATTGTATAATTTCTCCGCGCGCTTATAGATGAGCTGGTCAACCTTGCTTAATTCATCAATACCAATAACGGCCACAATGCGCTTAAGCGCATTGTGCTTATTAAAGTGCTGAATAACACGCTGCGAGATCTCATAATGACGCCGGCCAACAACAACCGTATCAAGGTTAGCGCAGGAACTTTGCAACGGATCGATCGCCGGATACATCCCGCGCTGGACCAAGTCGCGTGACAAAACAATATTCCCGTCGAGTGTGGCAAAAATAGCCACAACAGCCGGATCCGTCATATCATCCGCCGGCACATAGACCGCTTGCATCGCCGTAATAGAACCCCCGCCGTCAACGGAACGAATACGCTCCTGGACCGCGTTGACCTCAGAAGACATCGTCGGCTGATAACCGGTCTCGGCAGGAACACGGCCAAGCAAGGTCGATATCTCCTGCCCCCCCTGAATAAAACGATAAAGATTGTCCATAAAAAGCAGCACGTCTTTATTCTTGGCAACCAGGTATTCTGCCATCGTCAACCCGGCATTAACAACTTCCGCACGAGTTCCCGGCGGCTGATCCATCTGCCCAAAAGCCAACATAACTTTATGGAGCAATTTACTTTCATGCAGTTCATAGTAAAGCTCATTACCCTCACGGATCCGCTCGCCAATCCCCGTAAACACACACGCACCACCGTGAGCCTTAACGATATTATTGATCAGCTCCAGAATAATGACCGTCTTACCGCAACCGGCTCCGCCAATAACACCCGTACGGCTACCCTTAACAAGAGGATACAAAAGATCAACATATTTGATCCCCGTTTCCAGCACCTCCGGGATCTCCCGCTTCTTGCTGGTCAGGTCGAATGTTACCTCAACAGTAGGCTTGCGGATCGGGATCAAATTAGGACAATTCTCGAACGGCCCGCCGTTATCCAACGGACGCCCTGAGGTATCCATAACTCGACCGAAACAACCATCGCCAACCGGGATCGCAATGGGTTTATACGTGCAATAACACGGTGCGTTCTTCTGCAGGTTCAAAGTTTCCTGCAAGGAAATACAACGCACGATCCCGCCGCCCAAATGCTCTGCGCACTGTAATGTGATCTTTCTGCCGACAAACGTAGTAGTTTCGATACAATCGTAGATCGCTGGAGAAGCTTCCCCTTCAAAGAATTTCACATCAACAACCGGGCCTTGCACAGAAATGATGCTGGCTGAAGCGCGACGCGCAGGATCTACAGCCGCAGGGCTGGTCGTTTCTTTTACGGGGTCCTTTGTTGAAAGATCTTCCATTGTAACCCTTCCCTATTTACGTCCGGCCATGAGGCGCGAAGAAAAAACTTCGCGGAGACTTTTATCAATATCACTTTTACGAGCCTTGCGGTACTTCATCTTTATCGCCTGCCCCTCTTTCTTGACATTCGTTAAGCTCGTATCAAGCTGCTGGGACTGCGCTGAAACCGCCGCAATGCTGGTATCAAACATCATTTCATATATCTTTGAGGATGTCCACAGGTTCGCCAGATATCCAATGATATCCAGCGGATCAGATTCCTCGATCACTTTTGTAAACTGTTCAACACGCTGCTTCTGCTTTTGAAAGATAAACTCACAGGGCAAGAGCTTCACCACACGTGCCTTTACCGTCTGAAGATCCTTAGGCCAGGGATAAATAACCAAAACTTTGCCGAACTTATCCTTCATGACCTGATCAACCAGATAATCCTTAAGAAGCACCGAAGTCTCATACATCCCCTTCTCGGCGATTTCTTCAAAAGTAATTTCGTTGTGAATCCCCAGCATTGTCAGCTTCATAACACCCTTACGGCCGACTGTAACAAACTGCGCATTTGGATGCTTATCGCGCTCTTCCAATGCACGTGTAATAACTTTACTGTTCAAATCCCCGATAAAACCCTCTTCAGAAGTTATCGCTACAATACAAACATTGGGATTTGAATTGGCTACCAAAGGATGCGAGATCTCGGTATATTCCAGCAGCCGAAAGAACTCGGCAAAAGACTCGCCAAAACGTTGAAAACCTCCGCGACGGGCAAATAAGTCGCGAAACTTCATGTCAGCAATATCTTTAAGTACCTGCACCAGGTCAACAAGGTCGCGGACCTCGATCATTTCGCGTTTGACTTTATTGGCCTTACCCATCAGCTCGCCCTATTTCTTGTCCTGATAACTCTTCTCAACCCTGGTCTTTAATGCATTGGCATTATCACGGATTGCTGTCCGAAGACTGCCGTCAAGTTGAAGACTGCCAAATTTAAGGACAACTCCGGAAATATGCCCCGGCTCAACTTTAGGTGTTAACGACATATCGCGTCCGGTTTTAGCATGAATGATCTCCGCGACCCTTTTGATATCAGCATCATTCATGCCAAATACAGTCACCAAATCAGCTTGCCTGATCTCGGAACTAATCTTGGACATATCGACTTCTTTTAGCTGCAAAATAAACTCGTCGATCAAATCACGCTCTAATGCCGCACGCGCTTTCTTGGTAAGAACCTCATCCAATATCTTGATCGAATAATCAACGATCTTAAGCTCCATCTGCTTTTCGATCTCCCGACGAATTCCCTCGGCTGCATTCTGGGCTTTCATAATGATTTCCTCAGCCTCAGCCCGCGCCTTATGGATCAGTTCTTCTTTATGCTTGGTCGCCTCAGCCTCCAGCTCACCCTTCATCTTCTGTTCAAGCGCATCTAGCTCACGTTTACGCTGAGCAAGCTCTTCATCTGCCTGGCGAATCTTACGGTTGAGCTCGGCTTCGCGGGCACGCGCCGATTCCGCATCACGCTCCAAACGCTGTTTTGCCTCATCGGTACCGGAAACAAACACATGGCGTAAGATAAGAATAATCGCCCCAAAAACGATCAGCTGTGAAATAAAAAAGAATATGATGATTTGCACGCTCATAGAACGACTCCTTATTAATTTTCCAACTTAATCAGCAAAAACATGAAAAAACAACGCCAGCATCATAAATCCGAATATCTCAACAAGCAAAAGTTGAACACAGATCCCCATCTGCAATACCGCACTTTTGCTGGGGTAATTCCCAAGCCGTTCAATTAGCCGGGTGCCTAACAAGGCCGTGAAGAAACACGGAACTCCCACCATAATAATAAACATACCGATAAAAATAAAACCTTCGTGCCAGAACTGAAACTTCATCGACTATGACCTCGCGAATAACTGGAAAATTACCAGAATGGAAACAATCGAGATCGCCTCCACGAAAACCAGCAAAATGGCCATACCCATAAATATCTTTGAAGCCGCAGAGGGATTGCGGCTTAACGCCTTGATGACCGCGTAGCCTAAAACGGAAATCACAACCGAAGGCCCCATCACGGCAATAAACATCACTGTTAAAATAATAAATGTTTCTGCTAACATATCTGTTTCTCTTTGTTAGTTCACCTTTGGAGCGGCAAGGATCTTTTCTTCGATCATGATATTACACTCATTGGCGAAGAACCTTACAACCCCGCCCTTGACGGGCAAACGCTTTTCCCAGTTGATCACAATATCACCAGCAACAATCCCGATCAGCGGATAATGATACGCCAGGAGTTCATACTCGCCGCGATCTCCTGTAATGAAAACGCTGTTCACCTCATCTTCAAGGATAAGCCTTTTGGCACTCAAAATAACACATCGGAAATTGCCTTTATATTTTGATGCCATCTGCCGGACCTCAACCAGAAATTAATCTTCCTGGGTTGTTGATTTAGGTGCACGCTTCTGAATATCTGAAATAAGACCAGCGATGACCTGATCGAGCAATTTTTCTATCTCAGGGTCAATCTTCTTCTTCTCACGCAAAAACCTGATCAGATCGGGAGCTGTCTTCTGCGAATATGACAAGCATTCAGCCTGGAACAAATCTACCTGTTCAATGGAAAGGTCATTCATATATTTCTTATTAAACGCGTAAAAAATAACTACCTGCATTTCCTGACAGACAGGGGCATCTTTATCCTGCCGTAAAATACTGGTCAGGATAGCCCCGCGTTTCAGTTTCATTTTCATTTCTTCCGATTGCCCGGACGTCTTTAATTTTGATAAACGGAGCAATTCGCGGTATTGAAGATATTCCAAACGTAAAGGGCCCGATAAATTTTTAATGGCATGCCATTGGACCTTGGAACCAACACGCGAAACTGAAAGACCAAGATCAAGAGCCGGCTTCTGGCCTTCACCGAACAGCTGGGCACTTAATAGGATCTGGCCGTCGGTCATTGACACAAGATTCGACGGAACGAACGCCGTCAGATCACCTTCAAGAATCTCAACGATCGGGAAAAAGGTCATTGAACCGGCGCCTTTCTCTTTACTGAGATAACAGGAGCGCTCGATCATTTTTGAATGCAGATAAAAAATATCTCCAGGATAAGAATCTCTTCCCGGAGGACGCCCCAACAAAAGCGATACCTCACGATAACACCATGCATGCTTCGTGAAGTCATCAAATCCGATAAAGACATCCTGTCCACGCTTCATAAAATACTCCCCAAGAGAACAGGCGACATAAGGAGCCAGATACTGCTGACCGGGGGTTGAAGAAGCCGACGCAGAAACAATCAGACTGTAATCAAAACATTTATGATCTTTAAAAAGCTGAACCACCTTCGCCAGCGAAGCACGCGCCTTTCCGATACCGCAATAAATACACACAACACCTGTACTGCGCTGATTAATAATAGTGTCGGTCACAAATGTGGTCTTACCGGTCATCTTATCGCCTAGAATAAGCTCTCGCTGGCCACGCCCGATCGGGATCATCGCGTCCAATACCTTGATCCCGGTCTCGAGTGTTTTACTTAATGGCTGTCGGTCGAGAATCGGCGGTGAATCCGGAAAAATAGGAGCCATTTCTTCATGCTCTATAGGGCCCAAGCCATCCAAGGGCTCTCCAAGAGGATTAACAATACGGCCGACAAAGCTCTTCCCTACAGGCGTATAAAAAGGTTCGATCGAAGCAATCGCTTTTTGACCTGTACGAATCTTTTCTGTCTCTTTAATAACCAGTACCTGGGCTTCAGATTCATTAAATCCCATGATCGTCCCGATCGTCCCGAAACCAAAACGGATCAACTGGCCGTTAATGCAATTCTGGAAGCCCGTCACGATTACGATACAACCGCGAATAGCTTTTACAACACCCTCTTCTGTATATTGAAGTTTAATGCTCATGCCTCTTCCTTCTTCTCATCTTTAGGGAGCGTCAATTCTTCCTGTTTCTTTTCTTTCGACGTTCGCATGAACCAGGTTAGAAAATGAAAAACTGTAAATATCGCCAAAAAGATCATGACACTGCCAATAATCTTCCAGGCTGCATTGATCGTCGGTTTCTTGTCAAAAATAGCCTGCGAGACCCGGTTGAGTGACTTCAACGACTGGATCTTCTGCATCACATTCTTGACCTTGCTTTTCTCCAGTTCAGCGCGGTGACGTGCCAGCAGTTTTTCCAGGGCATCAAGATCTTCTTTGGCCTGGGTAAATCGTTTTTGATTGATCCGGTACGCCCCGATATGCTGCTGAATATCGGGCTGTTCCATCAGCTGCAACGACGAAATCAAGTCGACATGATTGGTAACATTATCGAACAACGTTTTGGCGGTGCTGGCAAAAGAAGACGTCTGGAGAGTTTCATACATCCCTTTTGCGCGATCACGAACAAATTCAAGGTCCTTGGCCTGAATAAACCAAACATCCCGAATACCAATCTTGACGCTCTTTTTTTCATGCGCCCCAAGATCCTCTTCCTTGAAAAGAAACGGAACATTCTTCTTTTCATCAAAACGGATTTCGTATCCCTGTCGGTCAACAACATATTCAGGCCTTACTTCTGGCGGCAAGAAATGCTGCTGTTTGGTCTTCTTTATCTTGTCGGTCGGATTATTGACTTCTATGACATAATTAATGATCTTTTTGCTGTCTTCATCCTTGGCATCAGAACGCCAATAATCAATGAGCACTGCCTTAGTACGCACATCTTCCAGTGTTTGAAGATGACTGCGATAGGTGTCGATCCTCTGATCAATGCTGCCGGAAGATTGAGACTCCTCTTTGAGAATGTAATCAAGCGAAGCGTTCAGTTTATCCTTTAAGATCTTACCATTTTCCG
This sequence comes from Candidatus Omnitrophota bacterium, assembly GCA_002753745.1. GTDB lineage: Bacteria > Omnitrophota > Gorgyraeia > Zapsychrales > Fredricksoniimonadaceae. Next base: position 21,863 of record PEAR01000012.1, read on the forward strand.
CGCTACGCTCAGAACCCATTTCGCTAAAGCCGTGATCAATCTCTTTGCGGATCTGACCAACTTCATCATCGGAAACACGCCACACATCCTTAACTTTAACCTTAAAAGTTCTGGATTCTTTGGGCTGAAGAAGAACCTTTCCGTGAAGAGTATACCCTGAATCTTTAACGTTATAATCGACCTGAAGACCATCGGCATCAACAATATCACCGGGTTTGATCTCTCCAGGAAGGCTGAACTGAATATCCTTATCCTGAACACTTTCGGTTCCGTTGACCGCTAAGACGTTAATGACCACGTCAGCCAGCGCACCAGGCATTCCCACGAGTAAAAGCCCAGCGACAAAACCAGCCGTCATGATGAAAGAAGATCCGTTAAAGCGGAAAGAGCTCATGACGGATTACTCCTCACTTTCAAACCAGGTCTTGACCACCACATCGTCAACCTTCATCGCTTCCTGCATCGCGCGAATCTTGGCGTCGATCTCATCAAGTTTGGAATTGATGTGCTCCATATCTTTAGCCTGCTGCTTGGTCAGATCGTCGATCATTAACCCTGTATCTCCCAATCCAGCCTGCTGTGCCTGCTTATTGAGGACCTCCTTGATCATAGCTACTAAATTTTGTGCCAAAGAGCCAGTTGATTCCGCCTGACCGCCAAGTCCGGCAGCACCGCTCTTAATATCATCAATATATTTCTGGAGTTCCTTGATCTGTTCGTTAATGGACGGTGATTGTCCTTTAACACCGATATCGTCATTAATAGACATCGCTAACCCTAACGCCGCTCCAGCGGAATTCTTACTCTTATCAGCAAAATCCTGGATCGTATTCATTTGATCGAACACCGAAGAAGCACCTGCGGACGTCCCGATCAGAGATTCAATGTATTTAATATCACCATAGATCGTCTTTTTGCCCTGCGTGTCCGTAGCTGTTCCCAGCAATTCTAGAACAGACTTGAAATTACTATCTCCGATTGCCTTTTTAATCAAATTGATTTTTCCAAAGAGTTTGTCATTGGACGTATCATCTACACTGCCAAGGACATCATAAAAATTCTTCATGTTATCGATCAGTTGACGAGCATTTGAAGAGAAATACGACATCTCTTCCCAGTTAATTTTTGATGTCGTCATCGTTGACAGATCTACCCAGTTAACATGCGCTGTTGAAATACTCGACACACCGCTCCAGTCAACGCCAGCGCCCGTCATATTGGCCATATCAAACCAGTTAATGCCTGTATTGGTCATTACCGCCCAATCTTGCCAGCAAATGCCGCTTTCAAGAAGGGTATTTACATCGTCCCAATTAATACCAGCATTAGACATTTGACCAATATTATCCCACTTGATATGACTATCTGTCATATCTGCAACGTCCGTCCAGTTTACTCCTGTGCGAGAAAGTGAGTCTATGTCGTCCCAATTGATCCCGGCCGATGATAATGCTCCAACATCAAGCCAATTTACGCCGCTGTTGCTCATGTCGGTGATCGTGGTCCAATTTATGCTGGTATCGCTGAACTGCTGAATATCAGCCCAGTTGATCCCATCATTCGACATCACACCAATACTATCCCAGTTGATACCATTACCCGTCATTAAACCAACATCGCTCCAGTTAATCCCGGAGTCTGAAAGAGCGCCAAAGTCAGTCCAGTTGATACTGGCTGCCGTCAACCTCTCCATATCCATCCAGTTAACCCCAGCATCTGCCATCGCACTGATATCATCCCAGTTAACAGCTGAACCGGAAATCGCACTTAACCCATCCCAATTAACACCAGCCACGGACAAGAACGCAATACTATCCCAATTAACAGTGCTGTTTGTCATTTCATTCATAGCCAACCAGTTAACAGCACTATCGGACAATGTTGTCAAGTCTGTCCAGTTAACACCGGCATCTGCCATGGCTGCAAAATCCGTCCAATTAATCCCGTTATTACTAAGAGCAGACACATCCATCCAATTAACACCTGTCATGCTCAAACTCATCAGATCATCCCAATTAACAGCAGTCGCTGTCAATGTGGCAAGATCCTGCCAATTAACACCAGAACCAACCATCTGACTAAAATTATCCCAATTGATTGCACTCTGGGTTAATGTCGTCAGATCATCCCAATTTACAGAGCTTTGGGTTAACGTCTGAAGATCATCCCAATTGGCACCCGCCAACGTCATCATGCCAATGTCCGCCCAATTAACACCATTAAGCGTCATTGCATTTAGATCGCTCCAGTTGATCCCGGAATAAGAGAGGGCGCTGATATCTTCCCAATTTGTCCCGGCATCAGCCATCATGCTGAAATTATCCCAGTTAATACCAGTTCCCGTCAATATCCCAAGATCAGACCAGTTCACACCGGAGAATGTCAACTGCGTCAGATCGTCCCAGTTCACAGAAGATGAACTCATCATCCCGATATCTGCCCAATTAACGCCATTCTGGGACATCACGCCAAAATCAGACCAATTGATCCCATTCTGCGTCAGAACATTAATATCATCCCAATTAACAGCAGCATTTGCCATCGAACTAAAATTATCCCAATTTATTCCGGTCCCCATCATTGAACTCAAATCCGACCAATTAACTCCAGAGAACGTCATTGACGACATATCGTCCCAATTTATAGAAGACGCGCTCATACTGCCAACATCGATCCAGTTAACACCAGCAGACGTCATTGACTGCATATCCTGCCAGTTAATCCCGCTCAAAGTCATGTTTTGCAGATCTGTCCAATTAACATTAGCTGCAGCCATCGAACTGATCTCATCCCAGTTAATTCCGCTATTAGACAGTTGACCAACATCATCCCAGTTAACACCAACACGCGTCATCTGATTAAGATCTTCCCAATTCAGACCAGTTGTTGTCATGACGCCGACATCTTCCCAGTTAACGCCTGAACTGGTCATTGTCGCTAAATTACTCCAATTTAATGATTCTGTGAGGAAGGCCAAATCGTCCCAATTAACTGAGTTCGACGACATTTTTGACATGTCTTCCCAGTTAACACTGGCCGTCGACATTGTTTGAACGTCAGCCCAATTGATACCCATATCAGACATCAATTGAAAATCATCCCAATTAACACCAGTCCTGGCCATTAAGGCGAGATCATCCCAATTCACCGCCGCATTCGTTAAACTGCCAAAATCAGACCAGTTGATCGTTGAATTACCCATGACCGCTAAATCACTCCAATTAAGCGCAGCCTGGCTCATTGAAGATAAGTCTGCCCAATTAACACCAACAGTACTCATGATACCAAGATCAGACCAGTTAACTCCTGTTTCTGAAAGCTGTTGAATATCCAGCCAATTCAAACCAGTATCAGACAAGGCACTTAAGTCCACCCAATTGATATTAGCCTGCGTCAACGCACCAAAATCAACCCAGTTCACCCCAGAATCACTCATAATATTTAAATCAGACCAATTGACACCTGTACGCGTTAATGCATCCAGGTCTACCCAATTAATACCAGCTCCAGCCATCATACTTAAATCTGACCAGTTAACGCCTTCCTGGGACATCGCTGAGATGTCAGTCCAATTAACCGCATTATTAGACATCGCACTGACATCACGCCAGTTAATATCAGTCTTTGTCATCACATCTAAACTATCCCAATTAACCCCAAGGTCGGTCATGACCACGAAATCATCCCAGTTAACGCCGGCATTAGTCATCGTACTCAAACTTTCCCAATTAACACCTACGCTGGACATACTGTCAAGGTCCTGCCAATTAATAGCGCGCGTTGTCATTACTGCGAGATCTTCCCAATTAAGTTTAGACGACGCAAGAACATTCAGACCATCCCAATTCACACCCTGATTACTCATTGAAGAAATATCAGCCCAGTTAACACCATTATTCGTCATTGACTGCCAGTCCGTCCAATTAACGCCGGCATTACTAAGCGACTGCATATCAGTCCAATTAACGCTCGAATCTGTCAACATCGCAAGGTCAGACCAGTTAATACCTGAAGAATTAAGAACACTCAAATCGGACCAGTTAACCTGAGAATCGCTCAGCAGCGCAATATCTTGCCAATTAACCTGACTTAGACTTAAGCGCTGGAAATCATCCCAATTAACCCCAACATTGGTTAGCGATTGCACATCTGTCCAATTAACACCTTGATCAGTCAACTTCTCAAGATCTGCCCAATTAATAGCGCTGCGTGTTGTTAAACTAAAATCATCCCAATTAATTGAACTCGTTGACATCTGGCCTAAGTCAGTCCAATTAACAGCATCTTTTGTTAGCGACTCGATATCTGCCCAATTCACCGAGGACTGACTTAACATCGAAATGTCACCCCAATTAACACCAGACGAAGTCATTTGCTCAAGGTCAGACCAATTTACACCTGTGTCGTGTAACAATTGAACATCAGCCCAATTAACTCCCTGTTTTGTCAATAATTCCAGATCAGCCCAGTTAATACCTTCGGTAGTCATCGAAGAAATATCAGTCCAATTAATCCCGCTGCTAGCTATAGTATTGATATCAGTCCAGTTAATACCTGAATCACTGAGAGCATTAATATCAGTCCAGTTAATGGACGATGCCGCAAGTGACGCAATGTCTGACCAGTTAACGCCAGTATCGCTCATCACATCAAGATCCGACCAATTAATGCCGGTTTTACCTAACAATTCAATATCTGCCCAATTAACTCCCTGATTTGTCAATGTTTGAATATCGCTCCAATTAACTCCTTGATCTGTCAATAAAGCAAGATCCGACCAATTAATGGCGCTCGTTGACATTGAATTAATATCAGTCCAATTTACCGCGGCAAGACTTTGAACAGAAACATCTGTCCAATTAATCCCCGATTTTGAAACAAGCTCAATGTCTGCCCAGTTAACGCCTTCTTTAGCCAAAGTCTCTATATCAGACCAGTTAATCCCTTGTTCAGTCAAAACACCAAGGTCAGCCCAATTGATTCCTGTCATACTCAAATTATTCAAGTCAGTCCAGTTAACACCTGTTTGACTTAATGCCTGAATATCGGTCCAATTAACACCAGACGAAGTCATCGCCTGTAAATCTGTCCAATTCACACCAACATCAGTCAATGATTGAACATCAGTCCAGTTAATACCATTCTTACTTAACAGCTCAATATCCGCCCAATTGATTCCGGTGTTGGTCAAAGCGCCAATATCCGACCAATTGACCTGACTTGTGGACAACATTGACAGGTCTGTCCAATTAATTCCTTCCTTAGAAACGCTCTCAATATCACTCCAGTTAATACCTTCTTTTGATATCAATTCAAGATCCGACCAATTAATTCCCTGTTCTGTCAATGATTGCAAATCTGTCCAGTTAATCCTGGAATCACTGATCAATTCAACATCTGCCCAATTTACCCCGCTTTGAGTCAATGATTCTATATCAGTCCAATTGACGCCGATATTGCTTAATGATCCGATATCTGTCCAGTTCACACCTTCCCTGGAAAGAGATTCCAAGTCTGTCCAGTTAACTCCGCTGTCGCTAAGAACAGAAATGTCAGACCAGTTCACCGATTCAAGACTTAACCGACCTATATCAGTCCAATTAACTCCGGTATCAGTGAGAGATTGTATATCCGCCCAGTTGACGTTTGACTTTGTTAAAGCGTCAATATCCGTCCAATTAACACCACTCAATGAAATCTGCTGCAAGTCAGACCAATTGATACCGGTATGACTAATCGCATCAATATCAGACCAGTTTACACCCTGCAGTGTCATCGACTGCAGGTCTGTCCAATTAACCCCTGAATCACTCAATAACCCAACATCATTCCAATTGACCCCCGTTGAACTTATTGCTCCAACGTCTGTCCAATTAACGCCCGTTTTACTCAATAATTCAAGGTCCACCCAATTGATTCCATTATTGCTCAATGAAGAAATGTCAGCCCAATTAACACCAACGCTGCTTAGCATTTCAAGATCTGTCCAATTAATGCCCGTTTCACTGACTGATTGAACATCTGCCCAGTTAATACCAGATTTTGAGATCGTTTCAAAATCCGACCAGTTAATACCAACCGTACTTAAAGAATTAATGTCAATCCAATTAACCCCTGTATCGCTTA
>PEAR01000137.1 GCA_002753745.1 Candidatus Omnitrophota bacterium
GATCTTCTTGGCTTCAGCCAGCAGTTCCTGAAATGTCATGGGTTCACATCTCCTGCGATATTATTTACTGAGATTCTTCGGCCTTCGGCCTCAGAATGACATCCGGTCGTTCACCATGATACTGGTAGTAATTCACTTCAATGGTGCCATTGAATAATTTTCTCACACGATCGGGCGCCGCGCGCTTGAAGAAATCCGGAAAACGTTTATCTGCTGTCAGCACAAAAAGCGACCAGCCGGTCTTCTTCTTGAACGTATTGTGGATCGACACATAGATCGGCGTCATTTCCTTCTCGCTGCCCAAATGAATCCCGTACGGCGGATTCATGATAATAATACCACTCGGCTTGTCGATCCAAAGCTCTTTAATATCTTTAACCGCAAAAGAAATATCCTTGGCCACGCCGGCCTTCTTGGCGTTCACCAGACAATCTTTAATGCGCTGTTCATCAATATCATAACCGAAAATCTTCAACTCTCCGTCTGAAACAACCGCGGCGCCTGCATCAAGACGCGCCTGGCGCCAGTACTCCGAATCCAGGGCCGGCCACTGTTCAGCAGCAAATTCACGGTTTAATCCCGGCGCCATATTGCGGGCAATCATCGCGGCCTCGATGAGAATCGTGCCCGATCCGCACATCGGATCAATCAGCAAACGATCGCGATTCCAGAAGCTTAACAACACCAGCGCCGCTGCCAGATTTTCCCGCAACGGGGCATCGCCATTCATCAGGCGATAGCCGCGCTTGTGCAAGCCATTGCCCGACGTATCAAGGGTTAGCTGAACCACATCTTTCAACAGCGCCACCTGAATGGTATACTCCGGGCCGATCTCAGGAAGAGTCTCCAGCAAAAACTTTTCTTTCAAGCGCTCAACAATGGCTTTTTTAATGATCGACTGGCAGGAACGCACGCTCGCCAGCTGCGAACGCACGCATTTTCCGATCACCGTTATCTTGCCCTCGGAAGTGATCCAGTCTTCCCACGGGAGTTCCCGGGCGCGGTCGAACAATACACCGAAATCCGTAGCCGGATATTCGCCAACCTTGATCAGCACACGGTCAGCCACCCGCAGATTGATATTCAACCGCGGGATATCCTTAAGCTCCGCGTCAAACTCGATCTTGCCGTCGGCAACAAGGAACCCGTCATAGCCCAGGGCCTGCAGTTCGCGCTTAACAACGGCCTCAAGGCCAAAACTGGATGTGACAATAACTCGGATCATAAGATAGGCACATCATACTGCCCCAACGGGCCAAACGCAATAAAATGCACCGACAAAACTATTTCGCGCCCGCGCCAGCAAAACCAAACGCGGCGGGCAAAGATACCGGCGCCAATGAAATGCCAATGACTTCCGGCTCCAAACCCTTAAAATCAGCCGACATCAACAATTGCAACTGAGCTGGCGACATCGAAAACGACACCGCCGGCCCCAGATGTTCGACATTAATATTATTCGCGGCCTCACTAAAATCAATACCACCCTCGATATCGGTATCATTTTCTGCTGCGTCGGTTTGTTCCGCTTTGTCTTTTGCATACACGACCACCATGTTTTCTGGCTTTTCCGGCACAACCGCCACCCGAGGGATTCCGTTTTCTTTAATCACCGTCGTAATTGTGTTCAGTCGTTTCGCTTCCTCGATAATTGCAGTATAGATCGCATTCCCTGCCAATTTTCCTTTACTTTCTCTGACGTGGAGCTCAACGGTAGGGTTTCCATTAATATCCAGTTTATTCATCACAACATAATTTAACCGGTTTACTTCCTCGTCATTAACCAGCACCCGCACACGGGTTTCTCCGGGAATATATGTCGTTTTGCCATCTACCATCCTAAAATCGTAGCTCCCCTCATTCTCGGAAACCACAGCGTTTTCGTATCCAGGAATTTTGTGAATAGCTGCAGCCAAACGAGCCTTTGATTCAGCCCTTTTCTTGGAATGCTCACTTTCTTTTAATAACATAAAATCAATCGACTTAGGCGTCATTAACCCGCTCTGCTGTGATAATAAAAACCGCAGCGTCTCGGGGTTCTTTGTTTCAGGATCTTCCTTGAAAATCCTTTGAAGCAATGCCAATGTATGAACATAGAGCATCTTAAAATTCAGCACGTGATGCCAATCGCCGGTGGGTAACTTTCGGGCATACAAAAACTCAATTAATCCTCGACGGCCTGCCGTTGCCGCAATCGGCTGGTCGACGCCTTCGATATTAAGAATCTTTAATGCCCCTTCTTTGATCAGCTTATCCCTTAACGAATCCTTCATTTCATCTTCTTTACGTAATGTTCGGGCGCATATAATGCTGATTTTAGATCCGCGGGCATTTGAAATCCGCTGTGCTAAAACAGCCTTGCCGTCGACATCAAGTTGCGGCATCATATTAACCACACCATGCGCTTTATTTGCCGCCAAGAAATTTTCCAGATCTTCCACCTTGCTATTTTCAGCCGTTACTAGATCGAAAAATTGCTTCCTAAAAGACTCTTCCTTTTTATATTTCTCTTTAACTTTAGAAGGAAACCCATCAAGTGCAGATAACGCTTCTTGTCCTTCTAAATAAATTTTATAATCACCCTCTGTCTGAACGCGCCGCACAAGATTTTTATACCCTTCCCAATCTTTCCGCGGGTAATACATATAATATTTTGTCACGTCAAAAGAAGTACCATCGTCGTTCACTCCTTGCAGGGCATCAAACGCCCCAAAATTCGCTGGCATCGACTTGGGTTTACCGTTAACCAGGATTTCATAAATAACCGGCTTAATAATAAAGTCATGATCCTGACCGGACGTATAATACCTTTCTCCAGAAATATCCCCCAACTCTTCCAAGAGCTCGATAAAGACTTCTTCTCCGTTCCACTGGTCAAGATTATTATCTGTCTCAAGAATCTCAACCAATCCTCCCAAAATGTCCTGAATCTCGGTTTTTGCCAGCTCTAAACGCTCTGGATAACTATTGTCCAGCCCCTTCTTACGCGGATCGGTCTTTGAAACATTCACATACATCGTGTCAACGCCGGTATAGGCATATGTTGACAAAATTGTTATTACCAGGTGGGCAATAGTAATTGGGTTAAACTTGGATGAAAGCTGGGCCGTTTTAATACTCTCCTGCACCGCTTGCGTTATCGATATCTGAGAGCCTTTTTCATTTCTTCCAGCCAATATTTGGTTGATGCTCTTTTTATTATTTGTTATGCCGTCCAATATATTCACCCCGATAAAATACAGGACTTGCCGGGCTTTGCTCATCACTTCTTCCGACGCTATTCTTGGCAAATCATCTTCATAACGAACGCCGACATTAGAATGGCGCGGCCCCGTAATTGATTTGGCTATCTCCAGCTGATGCTTTTCATCTTTGTTGTTCAGAATAAACAATTGGGTTTCTAACCTGACAAGAATCGAGTTAATCTCCGCTTTGGGAGACCGAAAAAGCTGGCTAATCAACAGTGCTCGCTCTTGCGGGTCTTTTTGATCTCCCAATGTAAAGGAGTACTCAATCTCACGTCCAACAAGATCATCTGCCGTTTCCTTCTCTTGCTCGGTCATATTCTGATCTTCAGGCGCCATTGCCATCAAATTAATTACTTTTCGCACAAAAAAATCCGTCTCTGGAATCTTAAAGTCTTTTGCAATATAGATCCGGTTTTTCTTCCGATCCAGCGCAAAACCTAACGGAATCTCGCCGGCAGCAACCAAAAATACATCAACAGAATCAATCTTTTTAGGCCTCAATCCTCTCGTTTTATAACTTCCAATGGCTTGCTGTAATGCATCGTACGCTTTATCCTGCATATCCGAAGGAGCAGGCACGATCGAACCATCCCCGATACCTTTTTCATGATCAATATCTAATCTGGAAAAATTCTGCCGCTCAACAACCGAGAGGGTATTGACCAAAAGGTCGTTCGCCCGCCATGTTTTCACATGATCCGTCACAACCGTCGTTTCGGCATGACTACCATTAAGGGGCTTCCCGATCACGCGGGCTTTCTGCAAATCACCCGTCACGGTCTCGTCTTCAAGTGCGCGCGCTGTTGCCGGCTCGACATGAACATTCTTTGTCGACACACCAACCCCGCCGGAAAAATACTTATGCGGAATGGTTTCTTCACCCATTTTATCTTCACGAATAAAATTAAATACGCCTTTGCGATACGCTTGCAGATATTGGCTATAAACCTCTTCCCGGGCATTGGCAACATCCGCCTCAACGCCACCCGTTTTCGTGCGGTCAACAACCGCCTTGCCTAAAATTGAATCCTTAAGTAACCCCTTGTACCAGGATGCCAGCACAAAAGAATAAAAAACCTGGCGTAAGACCGCAAAATTCGCGCCGGCATTCACTTCTTTTTCCAGTTCTGGGATGACAACCTCTTTAACAACGTCGGAGGCAACCGCACTGCCCTGGCTGGCTGCGGCTTCATCCTGCGCATTCGCCCTGGTCGTTTCTTTTAACGCAAGATAATCCTGCTCCAGCATTACCTTTAAATGAGCATTCTTAACATAAGCAACGCCATCTTTTTCCAAAACCGTTGCCGTATCCGCCACAATCCACACTTTATTAAATGTATCGAGAGGAACATCAACGGTGCCAAATTTCTCCGAAACCCGCTGATAAACACGCTTCCAGAAATCATGACCAAGATTTTTATCGGGATGGATCATGGATGCTGTCAGCTGTTTAAGTAAATAATCCTGCGTCAATAACTCCTGGCCAAAAAGAGTCTGGGCCAGCGAGTCGTCCATAATACGGCCGCTTTCAAACGGGGATAAATTGACCCAAAGCTTGTTTTCAGGAACCGCCAGGGCTGCCAGAAAATATTTACTTAACTTTTTAATTTCAGCCCTGTATTCTTTATCATCTCCCTTAAAACCGTCGCCTTTGCTAACGAGAAAATCAAAAACCAAAGGATTATCAGGATGTGTTTGCAATCCCTTTAGAAGCACAGGCAACTCCGGGCGACTTACATCAACCATCGCCCCTGGCACAGGAAGATTAAGCACACTCTGCGCGCGGGCCGTGCCGGGAAGGATCACACTTGACGTTACAAAAGCTATAAGAAGGAAGAAAGACACCAGACGGGAAAAGACACTCTTTTTCTGAAAATAAGACATGTATACCTCCATATTTCTACGTTTCCACCGATAGGATAGTAAAAGTATAGAACATATTACGCAAAATGCAACATTTGGTGTGTTATTGTGGCAAATTATTGCAGATTTAGATGCTATAATAAGGAAATCCTGGTGGCTCCGGGCCCTGTTAGGGCCCTGGTAGCCACCAGGATGATTTAAAAGCCGGAGGCTTTTTAAATCACCAGTCAACAGGAAAGTAATCTTTGAGGAATTTTCCGCACCAGTGTTTACCGGTAAGGATCCCGTCAAAGAAAGGGTCGCAGACACGAGCAGCTCCGTCGACAATATCCAGCGGCGGCTGAAAATCATGCACCTGCTGTTTGCGCTGGGATAAGCCATGCGGATCTTCATCCGTCACCCAGCCGGTATCGACGGCGTTCATGTAGATCCCGTTTTTGGCCAGGTCGCTGGCTGAGGTATGCGTAAGCATATTGAGCGCCGCCTTGGCCATGTTGGTATGCGGATGCCGGTCGGTTTTCACAAAGCGATGGAACTTGCCTTCCATGGCCGAAACATTCACGATATGCTTGCGGCCAGTATTATCGCGCTTCATCATCGGCGTCAATTTATTGCACAGCACGAACGGCGCGATGGCGTTCACCAGCTGCAGCTCGATCATCTCGGAAGTCTGGATCTCACCGATGCGCAGGCGCCAGCTGTTCATCTCGCGCAGGTCAACCTGCTGAAGATCTGCATCCAGCTTACCTTCAGGGAAAACTTTTTCAACCGACAGATCCTGATCGTACACATAAGGAATCTGCGACAACTTTGCCGACGACGATAGCCCAACACCCGGCACCTTGGTCCCCCAGGCTACCGGCATATTAGAGCTTTCGCTGTGGGAACTTCCCGGCGGATTCAGCCCCAGCTGGGCCTTGCAATCTTCAAAGGCGCTCAGCAACCCCTGCACCTCTGTCGGCAGGTCATTGAACGGCCGTGTTTCATTGGCCATCATATGGGTATAAAACCCGGCGGGTCGACGCACTGTCTGCGCGGCATTGTTGACCAGAATATCGAGCCGGTCATATTTCTGTTCAACAAATTTACAAAAGATCTCAACGCTCGGCGTATGGCGCAGGTCCAGACCGTATACATGCAGC
>PEAR01000138.1 GCA_002753745.1 Candidatus Omnitrophota bacterium
TAAGCAAAAGATTTCGACTGAGGGTGATTCCGGGTTTTTGCAGCTAATGATCCCAGACTGGGAGGGGGCATTATCTAATTATCTGAAAAAGAATTCTCAAACACGTACACTATTGCTGCATTGATCTCGATTTCCAACCAGAGAGGAAATTGCGCAAGTGTCTCGTCGTTTTGATCAAACACTGCAATCTGTCAGCCCCGCCCAATCCGCTGACGCATCAGAGAGTCTGAGTGAAAAAGTTTGGGGATCCAAGGAACGTATGCGAACACAGCTTCAAGCGGCTGCTAATAGAATGCCTGTCTTAAAAGGTATTATTGCTTCTTTTTCCGGAGGGATTCATCTTGGGAAGCTTGTTCGCGGGCTTTATAATCATTATCGAAAAAGAAGCGATCCGTGGCCTGATCAAATTGCATATCCGGGGTCAAATGAAACAGAATTTGGTAAGTTTATGTTTAATGACAATCATTATGGAAGGGTTGTGACGAAGAATGATATGGGTTGGTATTTTCGGTTCCCGCTGCCTCGACAACCTATAGTGATGAAGGCAAGTCTTAATGTGGCGCTTTCGAAGGAGATGATTTATGAGCTTGATGATTTATTCTTAAATGGGTTGATTAAGGGTGAATATAAAGTTCCTACCAAGTGGAATTCAAAGAGATTTGATTCAGTTTCTATATATTTTTATGAGGAGCCGTCTAATGAGACAAAGCGTAAGATCGCAGAATTCGCTATTAAACATAAGAGGGGGGATGTTTTTCAATTAATAGGAGAGCAGGTTTTTGCTGATTGCCCATGGTTTTCTTTGTTTCCGTTTGGGGAGATAGAGGAGATTCATGTTTTAAATCTTTACAGATTGTTATTGTTAATAGACAAAGAAATTGCGGGTCAATTAAAAGGTGAAATCTCACAAGAAGGTACGAGATTTGCTTTGTCTGAGGGGCAGTATTATGCCCTTAAGACGGTGTTGGCAGTCTTTGGTATAGATTTGAATTATGATAGAAGAAATGGATTTAGTCTTTATAAAGACGGGCAAAAGATTGATGATGAGTGTCTTTCAAAGCATGGGATTCCTATTTTAAAAAGAGGGAGTGAATCGTCGTTGGAGGCTTTTGGATATGCTTCGATTGGTGCTGATCGGGAGATTGAGCTTAAGCCCGAGGAACAAAAGCAAGTTAACATTTTTTCTAATGGGAAAAGTTTAGGTGGGTTTTATATCACGAAAGATCTTTATGGATTTATGCGTATCCAGTTTTTTGGATCGTTAAAAGTGGATGGGTTTGAGCAAAGAATGTTTCTTTTAGAAGATAATAAACTTGATTTTTATCGATTAGGGGTTGGTGGCGGTGATTGGTCTTTGAGGGTGGAGTCTCAAGGAATTAGTATTAATAACAAGAATGTAAATAATGTTCACTATGCAATTGGAAAGATAATTTTTTTGAATGATAACGAGGGGAAGAGTATTGGCGTGCAATCTGAGAAAAGATTGTTCTCGGTAGAAAGGAATAGTAATTTTTTGGTTATTTCAAGCCCGGGAGGTGTTCAGAATGTATCTGAGGGGGGGATTGTTCATTATAAGGTAAGTAACGCTAAATTTGAAATTGGGTATTTTGGCTCCTATTTTCTTCTTTTTAATGAAAGTTATTTGTCAAATCTTAGAATTATTGTTAATCCATTAAGTCCGAAAGACGATAAGAATCTCGCCAGCCCCGCCCAATCCGCCGACCATTCCGCCATTACTGATGGGACAGAGGACCTTCTGGCCGAGGCGGTCAACGCTGTTTCGTCTGCTGTAGACTATGCTGCAACTTCGAACAAATTTTCTTCTTTGAAAGGTCTGTTTTATATGCAGCCAAGCAGTGAAATGGATAAGATCCTTGGGAGAAAAAGAGAATATGCTCTTTATTGGCTAAATGACACTGTAAATGTTGAGAATAGAGTAAATAAGGAATTAATAGCGCGAAGTCAATGGATGCTGTCAAGAAATGCAGGTTTAAAAGTTAATCCATATGCAGAAGAAGCTAGGAGAGACGATAGTTATGATACGTTTAAAGTTTATAAGCCTGAAATCTGGGAAAAATTTAAGGAACAGTTTCCTGAAATACATGTATCTGATGGCGGTTATGCAAATGATGGAAAGTGGGATAAGATGGATTTTTGGTTTGGATATGTTGCTTCCAAGAAAGATATAAACATTGGCTGGAAGGTTCATTTAAATGTTTTGCCAGAGCACTCGCAGTATGTTGCTAAATATTTGATTGCTAAAGGATATGCGCATAAGTTTTTATCTCGTGGAGAGCTTGGAGATGGGAAAGTTTTTACCGTATATCTTGGCTCATTTGATATGGTAAAAAAAGCATCAGCAGAAATCAGTAAAGATCTAACAGGATATTTAGCTTTGCCAGCTGAAGAATCAGAGATTGAATTTGCGCCTGGTGTTGTCGGAAGGTTTTGCGGAGACGTCAGATGGTTTGCGCAATATGGGTATAATGGAACTAGTTCAACAAGAGATGGCGCGGATATTTTGGCGAATATTGGATATTATGCTAAAACTGAGCAGCAAAAAATAGAAATTCGAGAGAGGGTGCGTCAAGAGGCTGTGAGAAAGCTTTATGAAAGGTACGGATCATATTTTTGGGATTTTTCTATGGAAACTGTAAGTGACAACAATGCGCGCTCTGTTTTAAAGGAGACCGGCGGTATCGACCTCACCGCCGGCCGTATGAACCTGGACGTCAATGCCGACAACGCCGCAACAGCCAGCCCCGTCGATCTCAGGGCCATCGAAAACATCGAGATCAATGGTCTTTATATCAAAGACCTCCGGATTCGTCCCATGACCAACCTGCCGCAAGTATTGGGGCTTGCCGCGTAGCATAAATGTTTAACATGCAAAACTTTTTCGGGTAATTTGGAAATATGTTGACAATCACTCATTTTTCGGCGAATATTTAGTCTATGGAATACAAGAAACGATTACAAGAAGAACAAATTTTAAAAGCATTGACGCGCGGGAAAAGTGTCCTGTTGCTAGGGCCTAGACAAACCGGTAAAACAACGATGCTTGGCCGGATTAAAAGGGATCTTTATTTATCTCTGGTTCGTCCGGACATTCGTCAACGTTATGAGAAAGACCCTGGGATTCTTACTAGGGAGGTTGAGGCTTTAAAGAAGACTGTTAAAGGGATTCCTGTTGTTTTTATTGATGAAGTTCAGAAGGTACCCAAATTGCTTGATGTGATCCAGGACCTTGTGGACCGTGGACAGGCCTCTTTTATTTTGACAGGTTCATCCGCCAGGAAGCTTAAACGAGGCATGGCAACAAATCTTTTGCCAGGTCGGATCGTGTCGCTGAGGCTTGACCCATTTGTTTTGGAAGAAGAGAAGACTGGCGAGTTGGAAGATCTGCTGCTTTATGGATCCTTGCCGGGAATTGTGTCTTGTGATAATTCAGATGATCAGGAAACAGACTTGGCATCTTATGTAACGACGTATTTGGAAGAGGAGATTCGAGCAGAAGCGATTGTCCGTAATCTTGGAGCCTTTGCGAGATTTCTAGAACTTGCGGCGGCAGAATCCGGACAAATTGTTAATGCCAAAAAACTTTCTCAAGAAATAGGCATCGCGCATACGACGGTGGCAGGATACTACGATATTCTTCAGGATTGTCTTATCGCTGAACGTATTGATCCTTTAATAAAGAGTAATACCCGCAAAAAACTTACTCGTTCACCAAAATATTTATTCTTTGATCTTGGAGTTCGTCGTCTTGCTGCGAGAGAAGGAGTTCGGCCAACGCGTGAAACATGGGGGCATTGGTTTGAACAGTTTATTGGGCTTGAACTATTGCGGTGCTCGCGAGCGCAACAGCGAAGGATTCGGCTTCATTTCTGGCGTGATCCAGATGGTCCTGAGATTGATTGGATCCTGGATGAAGAAGGCCGTTATTTGCCAATTGAAGTAAAGTGGACTGATTCACCAACAAGTGCGGATGCCAGGCATCTGGAAACATTTTTGAAGGAGTATCCTCAAGCGTCAGGGGCGACGGTTGTTTGTCGTTGTCCAAGGAAAATGCGTTTATCAGAAAATGTTATGGCGATTCCTTGGCAGGATGTAGATTCGTTAGTTTTAAAGTCTAAGTAACAAGAAATGCGCGGGTTGATCCGAAAGATTGCTTGCTAAAATTCAATACATGGAAAGAAAGCAAGGTAAAACGGAACAAAATCCGGGATTAAGAAAACGCTTTCCCGTTTTTGCCTAACCCATTGATTTTGTTGTTTTTATAGAACTTGGCAGGCAGGGAGAATCGGAGTGCTTCAACAACCAGCCCCGTCGATCTCAGGGCCATCGAAAACATCGAGATCAATGGTCTTTATATCAAAGACCTCCGGATTCGTCCCATGACCAACCTGTCGCAAGTATTGGGGCTTGCCGGAGTGTGATGAATGATGCGTTTGCTGAAAAGAGTTGTTCCGTGGACTATTTTAGGTAGAATAATTTTATGCGATCCGCATTGATTGATAAAAAGAAACAAGCCCTTCTGGCGTCGGCAAGAAAAATGTCGCCGAAAGAACGGTTGCTGGCTTGTATTGAATCGTCTTCCTTTCTTTAGCGTTTAGCCATTGTTCGACAGAATGCTGGTTGTGCCGTAAGTCAGAAGCACTCATGATTGTTGTTACCGCTTCTTCGAGGATCCCTTTAACACTGCTTTAGAGCTTCTTTTAGCACGTTTTCTTTATTAAATCCCGTAGCGTTAAATACTTATTTAAGTATAATAATTAAACTTGCTTCTCCCGTACGCCCGTCAGTTTGTAGAACTGTCGTGGCGTCCGGGAGTAAAAAATTTTTTTGCTGAAAAAATTTTTCAGGAGATCGTGTTATGAAAATTTATCTTAATGGCAAAATGGTGGCAAAGGAAGATGCCCGGGTGTCGGTGTTTGATCATGGGCTTCTATATGGGGACGGCGCGTTTGAGGGGATTCGTGCGTATAGCGGGGTGGTTTTTAAGCTCAAGGAGCATATTGACCGGTTGTATGAAACGTGCCACACCATGATGATCGATACGGGCATGACCAAGTCGCAGATGATCCAGGCGGTGGTTGAGACCTTGAATGCCAATGGGTTACGCGATGGCTATATTCGTTTGGTGATCACCCGTGGGGATGGGGATCTGGGGCTTGATCCGCGTAAATGTAAGAGCGGTCCTAATATCTTTATTATTGCGGATAAGATCACGCTGTATCCGGATGAGTTTTATAAGAACGGCCTGACGATCGTGACGGTGCCGACGGTGCGCAACCATCCGGAGGCGATCAACCCGCAGCTGAAGTCGCTTAATTATCTTAATAATATTCTGGCTAAGATCGAGGCCAATAATGCCGGCGTGCCGGAGGCGATCTTGCTGGATGGCAGCGGTTATGTGGCGGAGTGTACGGGCGACAATATTTTCATGATCAAGGATGGCATTCTTAAGACGCCGCTTCAGGGTCGTTTGCGCGGGATTACTCGCGACGCTGTCATGGCCCTGGCACAGACGCGACTAAAGCTGAACGTTCAGGAAACCCTGATCACGCGCCATGAACTTTACAATGCCCAGGAGGTGTTTTTGACTGGAACCGCAGCCGAGCTTATTCCCGTGGTCAAGATCGACGGCCGCGTGATCGGGGAAGGAAGGCCGGGTGCCGTGACGCTTGAATTATTGAAGATTTTTCATGAAGTTACACGTAAAGATGGAGTGGCCTTCTGATGAAATGTGATAAATGCACTAAAAAGGCAACAGTTCATTTGACCGAGATCGTTGACGGCAAGGCCGCGGAAATGCATTTGTGCGAAGATTGCGCCCGTGAACAGAGTCAGCACATGGAGCAGCAGTTCGGCCTGGCGGATCTGCTGGCCGGGTTAACGGATTTCGGCAAGCAGGTGCCGGAGGTTCAGAAAGACGCGTTGACCTGCCCGGTCTGCGGATTGTCGTACGAAGATTTTCGGAAGTTCGGCCGGTTCGGCTGTGCGCAGTGTTATGGCGCGTTCAAGGCGCATTTGAAGGCCTTGCTCAAGAAGATCCACGGATCGAATGTGCATCTGGGAAAGAAGCTTGGGAACTCGGCGGTGCAGCCGCTATCAGCACCCGTTGCTTTGGAAGAGACCGGTGTGCCGGCGGGTGAAAGCGCTGCGGCGCCGGCTCCTCAGGTGCCGGCGGTTGATACGGTGGAAACGCTGCGCGCCAAGATGCGGCTTGCGATCGA
>PEAR01000139.1 GCA_002753745.1 Candidatus Omnitrophota bacterium
AAGGCGGCGGATTCGCGGGTGGAGAGGTTGATGCCGACCCGCGGGAACAGGGTGCGGGTGAGGCAAAGTATTTTTACAAAGGTAATGTCATTGATCGGTGTTCCGGCAAAAGACTTGGCCTTGATCGTGCGCAGCCGCGGAAATGACAGGCTGTATTCAACACCGGGGAATTCAGTTTCCAGTTCATGCAGATGGCTGTAAAGCGCGTGCAGGTCGTCGGCCAGGGGCCCAAGCCCCAAGAGGACGCCGATCGAGATCTGGCGCATGCCGGCGCGGGCAATACGCTGCGGCGCTCCGCGGCGGAAATCATAATCTTTTTTTTGCCCTGCCAGATGTACTTCCTTATAACGTATCCGGTCATAGGTTTCCTGATAGATCGTCACGCCGTCGGCGCCGGCCAGGTACAGCTCCCGGTAGCCCTCTTCCGTTAAGGGAAAGATTTCCAGGTAAATGCCCTGAAAGTATTTTTTGGCCAGGTTGACCGCTTCTTTAAGATAGGACAGTGGCGTGGCTTTGGGAGATTCGCCGGTCAACAGCAAAATATTTTTCACACCGGTTTCCGCGATCGCTTTTAGTTCAGCGTCGATTTCTTCAGGGGTCAGTTTGACCCGGGTGATCTTGTTGCGACGGTGAAAGCCGCAGTAAACGCATTGGCTCGTGCAGTAGTTGGACAGATACAGCGGCATATAAAGCCCGATCGCCCGTCCGAAATACTGACGCGTCAGCCCTGCGGCTTCCTGCGCCAGGCTCTCAAGGTTGCCGCGGGAAGGGTCTTCAAGAATAGTTTTAATTTGGTTAGCGGTGATCATATGGTTTTCAGTCTTTCGGGCCGGAACACCAGTCGCCTGTTTCGTGCCAGTTTATTCTCCGGGTAAGCTTAAGAGAATAGAAATCCTGTCAAGGGTGAGGAGGCTTCGCCTTGCGGGCGTTTGGCCGGCAGGCCGCTTAAGAAGGCTTCGCGTCCGGCGGTAACGGCCTGGGCAAAGGCTTTGGCCAGCAAAGGCGGATTGTCTGCGATCGCAACCGCGGTGTTTACCAGCACGGCGGCGGCGCCCATTTCCATGGCCTCACATGCCTGCGACGGCGCGCCGATCCCTGCGTCGACAATAATTGGCAATTGTATTTCTTCGATCAGAACTTTAATGAACGCTCTCGTCTGCAGCCCCATATTGGAGCCGATAAAGGAACCCAGGGGCATGATGGCAGCGGCACCGGCGTCGACCAGCCTGCGGGCGACATAAAGATCGGGTGACACATAGGGCAGGACAATAAAGCCTTCGGTGCTTAAAATTTTCGTGGCTTTGATCGTTTCTTCATTGTCCGGCAAAAGGTATTTGGAATCATTGATCACTTCGATCTTGATCCAGCTGCCCTGGCCGCCGGCTTTGGCCAGCCGGGCGATACGGACAGCTTCATCGGCGGTGCGCGCGCCGGAGGTATTGGTCAACAGGGTAACGCCTTGGGGGATATACTCAAGAATATTCTCCTCATGCCGTTCCAGGTCGATCCGCCGCAGGGCGACGGTCACAATTTCGGCGCCGCAGGCCAGGATACTGGCTTTCAGTTCGCCCTTGTTCTTGAACTTTCCTGTTCCTAAAAGAAACCGGCTGGAAAATTTTTTTCCAGCGATCGTTATGTTATCAGTATTCATTTATTAACCACCGCCCATAAATGAGACCAGTTCCACCACGCTGCCGGCCTTTAGGATCGTTAAGCTCCAGGCATCGCGGGTGATAATGGTCCCGTCAACTTCGGCCACCACGCGGGTTGGATCCTTGGTATAGTGATCGACCAGGCGCTGCAGGCTGGAGTTGTTAGGGATATCCTTATGTTGTCCGTTAAGGTTGATTTGCATGATCCAAGAATCATAGAACAGAAAAACCAAAAAAGCAATGATAGGAACCTCGAACAGATGGATAATACCTGAAAGGTCGGGTATACTTAAATAAGGAGGGCCTGTTATGCATAAAGTCCTTCAGCGGCCTCGGGCCGGAATGACGCTGGTTGAAGTGATGGTTGCGGTCGTGATCCTTTTGGTTGCGGTGATCGGGATCCTTTATAGTTACGTTAAAGCCATTGAACTTAATGCGATCGGGCAGGGCGCTGTGATCGCTACCCACGCCGTTAAGAACAAGATCGAGCAGATCAAAAGCTGCACCTTCGCGCAAATCGTCCCCACCTATGACAATACCACTTTTACGGTTGCCGGGATCAACGGCAAGGGCGTGGTCTACATTGACAATTCCAATGCCCAGCTGCTTAAGGTCAAGGTTGTTGTCTGCTGGAAGCTGGGCAACGGTCGCTTGATCGGGGAAGACAAGAACCTCAACGGCCAGGTTGACGCCGGCGAAGACACGAACGGGAACGGGGAGCTTGATTCATATGTGCAGATCATTACGCAAATTTATGGTTAAGCGCTTTTTTGATCGCCGGGGGCTGGGGCTGGCGGAGCTGGTGGTGTCGCTGGGGATCCTGGTTTTTATGAGCGCGGTTGTTTACGGATTGATCGGCAACTCCCAGATGGCGTTTTCGGACATGTCGATGGGGACGCAGTTAAGGGACGGCCTGCGCCAGGCTTTGCAGAAAGTGGAGCTGGAGCTGCGCAATACCGGCTATAGCGGCGGTGCGGCGCAGTTTACGATATCGGCCGGGGCCGGCGCGTTTGGATCGGATACGATCCGTTTTTCCGTGCCGATCACGTGTTCAACCGCCACGACGTTCCTTAATGCGTCGGGAGATCCCGCGAACTGGGGTGCCGGGTTGACCTGGGGATGTAACAGTTCGACCTGCATGGACGCCAATAATTCGTGTACGGTCATTGAGTATAAATATATAAACTATGCGTTGAATTCGTCCGGCCAGCTGGTGCGCAGTGTCCTTGGCGCTGGCTTTTCAACGGTTGCCAGCGCGGTGATCGGCCGGGACATGTCCGGCATGACGATCAGTTATGCCGCCGCGACGAGAACTTTTACCGTGACGATGACGGCGCAGAAGCTTTCAGGACGCCACCGGATGATCACGGAAACAGCCAGCCAGAATATCCGGCTGCTGAACTGACGTAAGGCGGAGGAGGACAACATGAAAACAAACAACAAACGCGGTGTCGCTCTGGTGATCTCACTGCTGGCAATGACGCTGATCATCATGCTGTCAGCCGCTATCGTTATGACAGCGGTGCGTGAAAAGACCATGGCGGATATTGAAGTACGCAGCGGCAAGGCCATGTATGCGGCCGAGGCCGGTGCGAATGCCGGGCTGCTTGCCTTATCCAATTTGATCAATGTTTATATGCTTAATACGGTCAACGCGACCACGCCTTCCGTCGTGGCGGCTAATGCCACCACGTATGCCAACAACGCGAACGGGATCGGGTTTCTCATGGCTTACGTCAAAGATAACGGGGCCGCGCTGTTGACGCTCAACGGGACCGAGGCGGTTTATACGAGCCCGGCCACTACCCTTGACAATGGGACCGAGGGCTATACGATCCGCATTACCCAGAAGGCAAATCCTTCGTCGCCGAGCGCCAATATCTGGGATTTTCCGTATTTCTTCAAAATTCAATCCACAGGCGCCAACGGCTCCCAGTCCCGCAAGACGACATTGAATGGTGATTTTACGGTGCGGGTACAGAAAGATAATTTTGCCCGGTATGCGCTTTTTACCAATTCTCAGGACATGAGCGGCGGAACCCATGTCTGGTTCACCGGATCGTCGTATTTTGCGGGGCCTTTGTTTACCAACGGGCAGTATAATTTTGCTTACAACCCGAGCGGGACATTCGCTGATTCTGTCAAGCAGACGCTGCTTCAGGCACGTTTTTATAATAACGGCAGTTCGGTCCTGATGGACGCGGATGCCAACGGGACCAGGGATGTGCCGGTTTTCCAGGCCGATTTTAATCGGGGGGTGACGGCGGTCACGATGCCGACCAGCGCGGATGAGACCAGCATGGCCAATGAAGCTTCCGGCAGCACGACATACAGCAGCTCCGGTATTTATCTGCCTGTGACCGGGACCACGCTCAAGGGAGGCATTTATGTGTATGGCGATACCGCGATGGCCTTAAGCGTTGACGCTTCCGACAGGCAGGTGATCACCATCACGCCGGCCAGCGGGACAGCGAAAACGATTACGCTTGACCGGGCTAATAACCAGACTCTGGTGAAAGTGGGGTCGAATACAACTACCTATACCGGGCTGCCGGATGGGCAGAGCAATGTGGGGTCGATTGTGTTCGTGCGCGGCAATATCACGGCCTTGAGCGGCACCGTGCAGTCGGCCAATCAGATGACGATCGCCTCCCGTAATGATCTCGTAATCAATAATAATATTAAATATGAAAGTTATACCGCGGCTTCCGGTACCGTGGGCACGGTAGGGTATGTGCCGCCTTCAGCCGAGGGATATAATAATCTTCTGGGGCTGATCAGCTGGGAGGGCAATGCGCGCATCGCGAGTAGTGCCCCGACGAATCTTGATATTCACGCCACCGTCATGGCCAAACAGGGCGAATTTACGGTGGACAGTTATGACACCATGGCGGTCAAGGGGGCGGTGACCGTTCTGGGCGGGGTTATTACCAATACGTACGGCGCTTTCGGTACGTTTAACTCATCAACGGGCGTGATGGCTTCCGGCTATAACCGCAATTTCAACTACGATACCCGGATGCAGTCAGCGCTTTCCCCTCCGTATTTTCCGACGATGAATACATTTATCGCTTTTACCAATGATATTGCCGACAAGCTCAGCTGGCAGCAAGGGGGTTTCTGATGTGGAAATGGATGGTGGGTGCTTTTTTAGTGGTCCTGGCGTTAACGTTTTATCTGCAGCATCAAGTTGGCGATATCGGCCAGGAGCCGGTCGCGCGTCCGAAGGCGGCGGCTGTGCCGGCGGTAATGGCGCCGGAACCGGCGGAGGAGACCGATAAGGTCATGGTCCATTCGGTGGCCCAGGAACGGTTGATGAACCGCGTCCCGGTCGTGCATGAAGGTCCCATTAAAGACGAGATCCTGCCTCAATAGGCGGGATGATTTTTACCATTGAATTTGTCTCCAGCCCGTCACTTATGCTAATATAACAAACCATGAGCGATATCGTTTGCCCCCATTGCAAGGGTTCCATTTACGATGAGGACGCGTTGATGTGCCATTTTTGCGGCCAGTCGCTGAATCGTGCCAGCGGGGGCCTGCTGGGCGGCATGCGCGGGGCGGGGATGAAATGGGTCTGGATTACGATCGCGGTCATTGTGGTCGTGGCAACAATAATTAGCATGTTTTAATAAGAGGACTGTTACAAAATGCCAATAACGCCGCAGATGGGTGTTTTGCAACAGTCCCATAAAGGATGAAGAATGCCGTACACAACGAATGATATCAGGCGGGTGGAAGAAAAGTGGCAGCAATACTGGGCCGAGCACAAGATCTTCAAGGCTGAGGAAAAGCCGGGGAAAGAGAAATATTATGTCCTTGAGATGTTTCCCTATCCGTCGGGGAAGATCCATATGGGACATGTCCGTAATTATACGATCGCGGATGTGATCGCCCGCTACAAGATGATGCGCGGGTACAATGTCCTGCATCCGATGGGTTATGACGCTTTCGGCCAGCCGGCGGAAAACGCGGCGATCAAGCGCAATACTTCGCCCGGTGAATGGACCTATAAATGTATCGATGATATGCGCGCGGGCCTGCGCAAAATGGGTTTTTCCTATGACTGGGACCGCGAACTGGCGACCTGTGACGAAACATATTATAAATGGAACCAGTGGCTGTTCATCAAGATGTACGAAAAGGGCCTGGCGTATAAGAAGGGGTCGCCGGTCAACTGGTGCCCGTCGTGCGCGACCACTCTGGCCAATGAAGAGGTCATCAACGGCGCCTGCTGGCGCTGCAAGAACGAGGTGGTGCAGAAAGATCTGGATCAGTGGTATTTGAAGATCACGCAGTATTCCGAATCGCTGTTGGCGGACCTGAAAAAGCTCAATAACTGGCCGTCGCGCGTTATTGCCATGCAGGAGAACTGGATCGGCAAGAGTTTTGGGGCGGATATCTATTTCAAGGTCAAGGGCGGCAGCGATATTATTACAGTTTTTACAACCCGGCCGGACACTATTTTCGGTGCGACTTATGTGACCCTGGCGCCGGAGCATCCGCTGGTCAAGAAATTATCCAAAGGGACGGCCCAGGAAGCGGCGGTGACGGCGTTCATTGAGAAG
>PEAR01000140.1 GCA_002753745.1 Candidatus Omnitrophota bacterium
TGGTGGCGCCTTTTATTGTCGCCCAGGCTTTGGCGATCAGGGATTTCGGGTTTGTAACGCGGCCGCAGGATGTGGTTATTTACGGTTTTGATTGCAAGTACGGGGGGATTCGCGAGTATGAAGGCCTGGGGTCGCTGAACATGGCTCGCACGATTTATACGTCGCTGGAAGCGGATCAGGGGATCAAGGGCCTGCCGTATCCGATTAACCCTGATGATAAGGTGCTGGAAGTCCTTGAGTGGGGCGACCGCAAAGCCTGGATCTTTATGGGCGGAATATCGATTGATTTTATGTGGAAGATGCAGAATTATCAGCGGCTGCAGCGGCTGAAAGAGGCTCAGGGGGTAATATGAGGATCCCGGAAATATCGATCGTGACACCGGCGTTTAATGAAGAGGAAGGGATCGGTCTTTTCTATCGGACGTTGAAGGGTGTTCTGGTTGATCATCAGATCGATCATGAGATCGTTTTTGTGGATGACGGCAGTTCGGACCGCACGTTCCTGGCGATGGCGAAGATCCGTCAGGAAGACGCCGGCAGTGTCCGGGTGATCCGCCTGGCCAGGAATTTCGGCCATCAGCTGGCGATCACCGCCGGCATTCGCGCGGCGCGGGGCAAAGCCGTCGTCGTGCTGGACTCGGACTTGCAGGATCCGCCGCTGGTGATCCCGGAATTTATTCGCCGCTGGCGTGAGGGGCATGAGGTTGTTTATGGTCAAAGGATGGAGCGTAAAGGCGAGTCGTGGTTCAAGAAATGGACCGCGCATATTTTTTACCGGATGATCCGCGCCGCGGCGCATGTGGATATTCCCGTCGATGCCGGTGATTTCTATCTTCTGGACCGCAAGGTGGTGGATATCATTAATGCCATGGAAGAGCGTCATCGCTTTCTGCGGGGGCTGATCGCCTGGGCCGGATTTCGGCGCTGCGCGGTCGGGTATGTCCGCGAGGGCCGTCTGGCCGGGCAGACCAAGTTCGGGCTGTGGAAGATGGTGAATTTCGCTTTTGATGCGATCACCTCATTTTCGTTTACGCCGCTCAGGGCCGTTTCTATCGCGGGGGCATTTATTTCTCTGGTGGCGTTTATCGGGATTATGGTGACGATCTACGTCCGGCTATTCACGCATAACACGGTGCAGGGCTGGTCGTCATTGATGATCACGATCCTTTTTATCGGCGGGATCCAGCTTTTGTCGATCGGCCTGATCGGCGAATATGTCGCGCGGATCGGGGATGATGTCAAGCGGCGGCCGCTGTACACGGTGCTGGAAAGTCTGGAATAATGCAGGAAGATTTCAGCGTCAAATATCTGGACCTTGAGGACCGGCACTGGTGGTTTGCCGGGCGGCGGGACATGGTCTTAAGGCTGGTTGATGATCTGCCGAAGGAGAGCTGCATTCTGGATGTGGGCTGTTCCGGCGGCGCCATGCTGCTGGCACTGTTGGGCAAAGGTTTTCGCGATGTGGCCGGGGTGGACATCAGCGTCGGCGCGATCGAGTCATGCCGTAACAAGGGGTTGAAGAATACGACCGTGATGGACGCTCAGGAGCTGACGTTTGCGGATGGATCGTTTGATGCGGTGATCGCTTCTGATATTCTGGAACATCTGGCTGATCCGGCGCGCGCGCTCGCCTCATGGCGGCGGGTCCTTAAGCCCGGCGGAAAATTGCTGGTTTTTGTGCCGGCGTATACATTCTTGTGGTCGGATCACGATGTGATCAATTGTCATCAAAAGCGTTATGAGAAAAAAGATTTTGCTGATATTGTCCGGCAGGCCGGTTTTGAGGTGCAGCGCACCAGCGGATGGGACGTTGTGCTGTTTGTGCCGATCGCGCTGATGGTGTTGCTGCGGCCCCGCAAGACAGGTGCCGGCTACAGCGACAAAGCCGGGAATCTGCATGCTGTGCCGGGCTGGTTGAACGGGATATTGACGCGGCTGTTGCTGCTTGAAAATATGGCGCTATCGCATATGAATGCGCCGGCGGGGATAAGTTTCTTTGTGGTGGCATCTAAAAAGGATTGATTATGGAAAGTGTTTCCGAGAATAAATCTCTTGATTTTATCCGCGAGATCGTGGCCGGCCATGTGCGCGGGCAGCGCTACCCTGACGGGATCGTGACGCGTTTTCCGCCGGAGCCGAACGGCTACCTGCATATCGGTCACGCGAAATCCATTTGCCTTAATTTCGGCATTGCCCGTGAAAATAATGGCCGCTGCAATCTGCGGATGGATGATACGAATCCGGCGAAAGAAGATGTTGAATATGTGGATTCCATTACGGGCGACGTGAACTGGCTGATCCAGGGCTGGGCGGACCATTGCCTCGGATTGAAAGATGGGGCGCCGTATTTTGCCAGCGATTATTTTGGCGAGCTTTACGGTTATGCGGTTGAACTGATCAAGAAGGGCAAGGCTTATGTCTGTGACCTGTCCCCTGCCGATACCGACACCTACCGCGGCTCGCCCGACAAGCCGGGCAAGGACAGCCCTTTCCGGTTGCGGTCGATCGAAGAGAGCCTGGACCTTTTTGCCCGGATGAAAGCCGGTGAATTTCCCGACGGCACGCGTACGCTGCGGGCCAGGATCGATATGAGTTCCTCCAATGTCTGGCTGCGCGACCCGATCCTGTACCGGATTCGCCATACGGACCATCATCATACCGGCAGCGCGTGGTGCATTTATCCGATGTATGATTTTGCGCATTGTGTCAGTGATTATATCGAAGGGATTACGCATAGTATTTGCACGCTGGAATTCGAGGTGCACCGGCCGCTGTATGACTGGATCCTCGAGGGGCTGGACCTGCCGCGCCCGTTGCCGCATCAATATGAGTTCGCGCGTTTGAACATGACGTATACGATGATGAGCAAGCGCCGCCTGCTGGACCTGGTGCAAAGCCATCAGGTGAGCGGCTGGGATGATCCCCGGATGCCGACGATCTCCGGCATGCGCCGCCGCGGATATCCGGCGGCTGCGATCCGTGAATTCTGCCGCCGCATCGGGGTCGGCAAGGTGGAGAACACCATTGACCTTTCTTTGCTCGAATTCTGCGTGCGTGAAGAATTGAACCGTACGGCGCCGCGGGCGCTGGCGGTCCTAAAGCCCTTAAAAGTGGTGATCGATAATTATCCCGACGGACAGATTGATCTGCTGGAAGCGGTCAATAACCCTGAGGACCCTGCGCAGGGGTCGCGCCAGGTACCGTTCGGCAAGGTGATTTATATTGAGCAGGATGATTTCCGCGAGGAGCCGACCAAAGATTTCTTCCGTCTGGCGCCGGGGCGTGAAGTGCGCTTGCGTTATGCCTATTTCCTTAAATGTGAAAGCGTCGTCAAAGATGCGGCGGGCCAGGTGGTTGAATTGCGTGCCACCTATGATCCCGCGACCCGGGGCGGGAATTCACCCGACGGGCGCAAGGTTAAAGCCACGATCCACTGGGTAGCGGCTGAAAAAGCGGTGGATGTAGAGGTGCGCTTGTACGATAAGCTTTTTACGGTCGCGGATCCTTCGGATGTTAAAGAGGGCGCTGATTACAAGGCCGGGCTAAATGCCCGGTCGCTGACGGTCATTAACGCGAAAGCGGAGCCATCGCTGGCGGCGGTCAGGCCGGGGACGGTGTGTCAGTTCGAGCGCCTGGGATACTTTTGCGCAGACGCGGATGCGACAGCGCAGAAGATGGTCTTCAACCGTACCGTAACGTTAAAAGATGAGCTGGCAAAAATAGAGAAGCGTAAGGGGTAAATCTCGAAGCGAATGGATAAAGAATGACCATCTCAGATAATGGGCGTAAGGTTTTAACCTTGATTTTGTGTTCTGTCCTGTTGTTTTTGCTGGGCAATCAGGTGGTGAGCCTGAGCAATCCGGATGAGGTTTTCTATGCCGGCACGGCCAAGGAAATGGCCCAGCAGCATACCTGGACCGTTCCCTACCTTTTCAGCCAGCCGCAGTTTGAGAAGCCGATCCTGACCTATTGGCTGATCCGGGCGGCGTTCCTGGTGTTTGGTACGACACCCTTCGCGGCACGGTTTTTTCCGGCGTTCTTTGCCTTATTGGGCGTTCTGGGGGTTTATTTTTTGTGTGCCCGGGTGTACGGCGACCGCAAGAGGGCTTTCTGGTGCGCCTTTGTGCTGATGTCGGGCGTGTTGTATATCGGGCTGGCCCGGACGGTGTTTACCGACATGATCTTTAGTATTTTTACGGGGCTGTCGCTGGGCGCTTTTTATCTGGGGTATCATGACCGGAAATGGCGGCCGGCCGGTTTGGTTTTGTTTTTTGTTTTTTCCGGTCTGGCGGTGTTGACCAAGGGGCTGCTCGGGTTGACGATTCCGCTGGGCGCGGTGCTGCTGTTTCTGTATTTGCGGCGGGAGCTGGGGTACTTATGGTGCCGTTCTACTGTTTTAGGTGTGATTCTTTTGACGGCGATCGCTGTTCCCTGGTATGTTCTGATGATCGCGAAATTCGGCCGTGCGTTCATTGATGAGCTCTGGGTCAATGATCATGTCCGGCGGCTGGCCGAGGCGGAACATGCACATAATGATAAATGGTATTTTTATCCGGGCGCGGTGTTGTTGTGTTTTTTCCCCTGGACGATCTGGACCGCCGCGTCCTTCGGTCACCTGGTCTCCCGGTTAAAAGAAAAGTCTGCCTCGCCGTTCGCCTGGTTTCTGGCATGCTGGATCGCCGCGGGGTTCCTGCAGGTGCAGGTTGCGCACTCCAAGCTGGTGAGCTATATTTTTCCGATCTTTCCGGCGGTTGCGATCATTACGGGTGATTTTTTGCGGGAGACCTTGATTGTGGAAGCGGAATGTTTTGCGTTCCTGCCGCGCGGATATGCCGGCAAGGCCAGGGGTTTCGCATTGACCACGCTGGTGGTCTTTCTTTTACTGCCGCCTGCCGCTGTTGTCGCGGCATATCGCTATCCTTCTTACGTCGGCCGCCCTGATCTGGCCTGTATTGTCATGGGCGTTTTCCTGGCGATTGTTTTGGTCCAGATATGGCTGGTGAAAAAGAATGTACGGCTTTTTCCCTATGCCGCAGCTTTTAATCTGGCGTTTTTGTTCTTTGCGGTATTGACCTTCGCCCCGTATGTTGATGACATGGTGGCCAGCCGCGGCGCCGGAGAGTATGTCAGGCAGGAACAGCCGGCGGCTGACAGTGTTTTATGTTCAAAGATGATCGTGCGCGGCGTGCGGTATTATTCTGATAAAGAGGTTGGGGTATTAAAGCTGGGTGGCGGCGCTTTTTTCAGCGCTCATCCGATCCCGTTCATTGATTCCAATGAAGAACTGCTGGGATATTTGAAAGCACGGCCGCGGACCATTGCTGTTCTGGAGAAGAAAGACCTCGCGGCAGTGCGCGCGGCGTTAGACGGGCGGTATGAATGTGTGCTTTTAAAGCAGTTTGGCGGGCAGTCGGTGGTCAAGTTTGTGGGTAAATAGACAGGAGAAAAATGAATATTCAAGAACGTATTAAGAGGTTGTTTCGGCTGCGGTTTGCGATCCTTTATCCGCTGGCCGTTTTTGTGGCCGTTTATTCCCGGGCGACGGCGGCGTCGATCGGGCTGGGGCTGTGTTTTATCGCGCCGGGGGTGTTCCTGCGGCTGTGGTCGAACAGTTACGCGGTCAAGACGGAGAAGCTGACGACCTGCGGGCCGTATGCCTTCGTGCGCAATCCGCTCTATCTCGGGACTTTGCTGATTTTGCTCGGGTTTGTCTTTCTGGTCCAGATCTACTGGGTCGGCATTGCGGCGCTGGCGGCGTTCACCTTTGCCTATATTCGCACGATCGGCAAGGAAGAATTCTTGCTGGAAGACATGTATAAGGATGATTACCGGGCATATAAAAAAGCCGTTCCGTCGTTTATTCCGCGGTTCACGCCGTATAACGTGGGCGAGCGCTGGTCCTTTAGTTTTGAACGTCTGCGCCGCAGTAAAGAGCACAAGATCTTCATCTGGATCGGCGTGGGGATCGTTGGGCTTTATCTGAAGGAAAAGTTGATGGTGGAGAAAGCTGCTTTTGATCAGTCGATGCTGGCTCTGATCATTCTTGCTGTGGTGTTGGCCGCGCTTGATCTGGCCGAAGAGTCCTGGCGTAAAAAAGATCAGGGACAGTCTTAAAAACCTGTCCCTGATCGGTGAACGTAAAAATTCAAACAGTAATCGGTGATTACTTCTTTTTTCCGGCTTTGGCCTTTTTCACTTTATTC